>JAEKLZ010000352.1 GCA_019508225.1 Inquilinus limosus
CCTCAGGGCTCAGCGTGGAGGTATCCACCTCGAGGTCGTAGATCCCGGGCCGATGCACCTCGCGCTGCCAGCGCAGCACCGGCTCGGGCACCGGCTCGTCGACGGGGGCGACGGCGTATTCCCCTTCCCGCCCCGGCTGCCCCGCCCGGCGGCGGAGCATGATCTCCGCCACGGGGCAGCGCACCCCGACCAGCAGCGCCGGCAGGCCGGCCAGACGCCGGGCGCAGTCGCTGAGGATGCCGAGCGGCACGGAATGGGCATCATGATGGCCGAGATCGGCCACCACGTTCAACCCCAGGCGGCTGTGCGCGGCGATCGACTCATAGAGCGCAGCATAGAAGGCCGGCACCCGGGCCTCGAGGTCCGGCCGTTCGCCACCGGGCCGCAGCCCGATCCCGGGCTGCCACGCCGGCGGGGTGACATGCCGGGCATGGACGTCGACGCCAAGGTTCATCCAGGGCCCGTCATCCCAGTCCTGGATCGCCGCGACGATGCTCGACTTGCCCGAGCGCGGCGCGCCGTTGAGGACGACGATCCATCCGGGCATCGGGTCCTGGACCATGGCTCGACCTCCTGTGACAGCATCGATCGAACCGGCGCTGGCCAATCGCGACGTTGCAGCCGGGCCACCAGATCGGTCAGGCTGGCGGCAACAACAGGGAGTCGCGGATGAGCGGTTCGATCCAGACCTTTCTGCTCACCCTCTCCGCCCTGTTCTCGATCGTCAACCCGATCGCGGCCGCCCTGATCTTCAGCCAGATCACCGCCGACCGGTCGCATGCCGACCGCCTGCGGCTGGCGCGGAAGATCGGGGTCTATTCCGCCCTGGTGATGCTGGGAGCGCTGTGGGGCGGCGCCTATGTGCTGAGCTTCTTCGGCATCAGCCTGTCGGCGCTGCGCATCGCCGGCGGGCTGATCGTCGCCGCCAGCGCCTGGCGGCTGCTGCAATCGCCCGAGCTGCAGGAGGAGCGCAAGCAGGAGCAGGCGTCGGAGGCTGAGGGCATCGACGCGGTCGCCTTCTATCCGCTGACCATGCCCTTCACCACCGGCCCCGGCACCATCTCCGTCGCCATCGCCATCGGCTCGAACCTGCCGGTCGGCCAGCCGGATTTCCTGCCCTTCGTGCTCGGCGCCACGGCCGCGGCGCTGACGATGGCCATCATCGTCTGGATCGCCTATTCCTCGGCCGACCGGCTGGTCGCCTTTCTCGGCCAGTCCCAGGTTCGGGTGCTGTCGCGGCTGATGGCCTTCCTGCTGCTGTGCGTCGGCACCCAGATCACGCTGGGCGGCATCAGCGATTTCGTCCGCTCGCTGACGCCGCCGTAGCGCGTGGCTGCTCAAAGGCCGTAGCGGGCGGCCGGGACGGCGCGGGACAGGTTCGGGAACAGCGCCTGGCGGGCGGTCTCGACCGTGGTCCAGTCCGCCGCCTCCGGCAGCGACGGGATGGTCACGAACTCGCCCTGGTCGAACCCGGCCAGCGCGGCGTCAACCAAATCCTCGGCCCGCATCACCCGCTGCTGCATCTCCTGCGGCATGGAGGCGACCGGCGCGCCGGCAATGTCCCAGAACTCGGTCGCGGTGGCGCCGGGCAGCACCGCCTGGACGCGGATGCCCTTGGCTCCCAACTCGTGGCGCAGCTGCTGGCTGAAGGCCAGGACAAAGGCCTTGCTGCCGCCATACACGCCGTTCAGGAATTCCGGCGCCACGGCGACGATCGAGGAGATGTTGATCACCGACCCGCCGCCGCGGGCAACGAAGCCGGGCACCGCCGCATAGGTCAGGCGGGTCAGCGCCGTCACGTTCAGGTCGATCATCGCCTCCATCGCATCGATATCCGCCTGCAGCAGCGGGATGGCGGAGCCGAAGCCGGCATTGTTGACCAGCACGGTGATGCGGGAATCTGCGCGCAGCACCTCCTCCACCTCGCGCAGATCGTTCCTGTCGGCGAGATCGGCGACCAGCGGGGTCACCGTCCGCCCGGTCTCGGCGGACAGACGCTGCGCCAGGGCGCCGAGGCGCTCGGCATTGCGCGCGACCAGGATCAGGTCGTAGCCGCGCCTGGCGAGGCGGTCGGCATAGATGGCGCCGATGCCTGAGGAGGCGCCGGTGATCAGGGCGGTGCCCGAGATTTTGTCGGTGGTGCTCATGGTACTCTCCTTCGGAATGGGCATATGCCCATATTTGGGCGAGAACAGCGGCCGTGCGCCGTCGTCCCGGGGAAATTTCAGTCTTTCAGCGTGCCCACCTGCTGCAGCCGCGCCTGCCCCTGCTCCGTCAGCACGATGTGACGCCGGCGCCGGTCCTCGACGCCTTCCTTCAGGACGACGAGACCGTCCCGCTCCAGCGGCCGCAGATTGTGGCCGAGGGCGGAGCGGTCGACCACGAGCGCCGCGGCCAGCTGCGCCAGGGTCGGCGGCTTGTCCCCCATCTCGTGCAGCTCGGCCAAGATCGCGAATTGGCTCGACCGCAGCCCAGAGGGGGCCAGCGCGTCGTCGTAGAGCTGCGCGATCCGCCGCGACGCCTTGCGCATCGCGGTGGCGTTGCAGGAGAGGACGCCTTCCCTGGTGTTGCGCGCGGTCTTCATGGATGCGATGTAGGCATGTGCCCATATCTCGTCAATGGGCGTATGCCCATTTCTTTGGTCATCCGCCCGGTCGATCCGGCCTTGCCAGCGCTGTGCCTGGATAGGTAATTAGCAATCTGGCGAAGTCTTTCGCTTGCCGCCGATCCGAGACGGGAGAACGGGAATGACCGAGTTGCGGGTGGACCAGGACGGCATCGCGCGGATCGAGCCGGTGATCCGGCCCCATATCCGGCGGACACCGGTGGTCGAGGCCGCGGGGCGCGACTTCGGCATCGACGCCGGCGCGATCACGCTGAAGCTGGAGCTGCTGCAGCATGCCGGGTCGTTCAAGACCCGCGGCGCCTTCGCCAACCTGCTGACCCGCGACGTGCCGGCGGCCGGCGTCGCCGCGGCGTCGGGCGGCAATCACGGCGCGGCGGTGGCCCATGCCGCGGCGTCGCTGAGCCTGCCGGCGCGGATCTTCGTGCCCAGCATCTCCTCCCCCGCCAAGATCGAACGGATCCGACGCACCGGGGCCGATCTGGTGGTCGGCGGCGACCGCTATGCCGATGCGCTGGCCGCCTGCGACGCCTGGGTCGCGGCCACCGGCGCCCTCTCCGTCCACGCCTTCGACCAGGCCGAGACCATGTTGGGCCAGGGCACGCTGGCGCTGGAGCTGGAAAGCCAGGCGCCGGAGCTCGACACCGTGCTGGTCGGGGTCGGCGGCGGCGGGCTGATCGGCGGCATCGCCGCCTGGTATGCCGGGCGGGTCAAGGTCGTCGGGGTCGAGCCGGAGGCGTCGCCTACCCTGCACCGGGCCTTCGCGGCCGGCCGGCCTGTGGATGCCGAGACCGGCGGCATCGCCGCCGACAGCCTGGCGCCGAAGCGGATCGGCGAGCTGGTTTTCCCGGTATTGCGGCAGCATGTGGGGGCCACCGCGCTGGTGACCGACGACGCCATCCGCGAGGCCCAGCGCGCCCTGTGGCAGGGCCTGCGCATCGTCGCCGAGCCCGGCGGGGCCGCCGCCTTCGCGGCTCTCCTATCCGGCCGCTACTGCCCGGCCGCGGGCGAGCGCGTCGGCGTGGTGGTCAGCGGCGGCAACACCATCGCGGTCGACTTCGACCGGTGACGGCAAGATTCTGGGAGTCCTCAGAAAGGACTCCGTCGTGCGCGAGCCGCGTCTCCGGGATTGATCTCAGTGACCGCAAGCTGGGTCCGGTCGAGCCGTGGAAGTCAAGCAACAATCATGCTCCGGGTGGGTCACAATCCGATATCGCCATGAATTGGAAGGAAACAGGACAGGACTGAAAACTTTTTTCTGAATCCCACGGAACCTTATGGCTGTTCTCGTCTTGTGGCATTGACCGCAAGCAGAGCAGTCTCGCAGCTGAGGATCGCCGCAGCGTTCGAGGGCGGGGCTGCAGGGCAGGATGGGAGAGCGCGATGTCGACGTTGAGCGACGAGATTTTGAAGTTCACGAAGGAGATCATCGTTGCCCACGTCTCCCACAATGCGGTCGACAGCGAGAGCCTGCCGGCACTCATCCGGAACGTGCATCTGTCGTTGATCGAAGCCCGGAATGCGGCGATCCAGCACTATCCGGCGGCCGACGCCGAGCCGGGACCGGGCGGCAGGGAGAACGGCAGGATCCACGACGATCCCGCGGCCGCATCGTCCCACGCCGTTCCGGCCGTCCCCATCGCGGAATCGGTGACCCCGGACCACATCATCTGCCTGGAAGACGGCCGGCCCTTCAAGATGATGAAGCGCTGGCTGCGCGCCACCTACGGCATGACGCCGGAGCAGTACCGGGCCAAGTGGAACCTGCCGGCGGACTACCCGATGGTGGCGCCGAACTACGCCCGGTCGAAATCGGTCTATGCCAAGGCCCAGGGCCTCGGCACCGAGACGCTGCGCCAGCGCGCCGGCAAGCAGCGGCGCACCGCCTGAAATCGGTCCCGGCCAGGCCGGAGCCTTCCCGCAGGAAGGCTCCGGCGAGGACTCAGGCCGCCTCGTAGCCGATCACGCCCTTGATCTCGAGGAACTCCTCGAGGCCGAACTCGGCGTATTCCCGGCCGTTGCCCGACTGCTTATAGCCGCCGAACGGCGCTCCGGTGTCCCAGGCCGGGTAGTTGATGTGGACATTGCCGACCCGCAGCTGCGACGCCACCTGGCGCGCCCGCTCCAGGCTGCCCGACTGGACATAGGCGGCGAGGCCGTAGGGCGTGTCGTTGGCCAGCTCGATCGCCTGCGCCTCGGTCTCGTAGGTCAGGATCGACAGCACCGGGCCGAAGATCTCCTCGCGCGCGATCGTCATGTCCGGGGTGACCCGGGCGAAGACGGTCGGGCGGACGAAATAGCCGCGATTCAGCCCTTCCGGCCGGCCGGGGCCGCCGGCCACCAGCTCCGCGCCCTCGGCGATGCCGGCCTCGATCAGCTTCTGGATCTTGTCGTATTGCAGCTGGCTGACCACTGGGCCGAGCTGGGTGTCCGGCGCGTCGGCCGGGCCGACCTTGTAGCCCTCGGCCGCCGCGCGGGCATAGCCGATCGCCTCGTCCTCGCGCTCGAGCGGCACGAACATCCGGGTCGGGGCATTGCAGGACTGGCCGCTGTTGCCGAAGCAGCCGGCGACGCCTTTGGTCACCGCCCGCTTCAGGTCGGCATCGGGCAGGATGATGTTGGCCGACTTGCCGCCCAGCTCCTGATGCACCCGCTTGACCGTGTCGGCCGCTGCCTTGGCCACCAAAATGCCGGCGCGGGTCGACCCGGTGAAGGACACCATGTCGACATCCGGGTGGCTGGAGATGGCGGCGCCGACCGTCGGCCCGTCGCCGTTCACCAGGTTGAACACGCCCTTCGGCACACCGGCCTCATCCAGGATCTCGGCGAAGATGATGGCGTCCAGTGGCGCGATCTCGCTCGGCTTCAGCACCATGGTGCAGCCGGCGGCCAGCGCCGGGCCGACCTTGCAGGTGATCTGGTTCAGCGGCCAGTTCCACGGCGTGATCATGCCGACCACGCCGACCGGCTCCTTCACCACCATCGAGGTGCCCTTCGGCCGCTCGAACTGGAAGCTCTCCAGCGCCTCGATGATCCGGGCCAGATGCGCGCCGCCGGCCCAGGTCTGGGAATCGAGCGCGAACTGCCGCGGCGCGCCCATCTCGCGCGACACGGCCAGGGCAATGTCGGGAGCGCGGCGCTTGTAGACCTCCAGGATCCGCCGCAGCAGGGCCAGGCGCTCCTCGCGGCTGGTGCGGGCGAAGGCCGGGAAGGCCCGCTTCGCCGCCGCCACCGCGCGGTCGACATCCGCGGCCGAGCCGAGCGAGATCTGGGCGAAGGCCTCCTCGGTCGAGGGGTCGATCACGTCGAGCGTCTTCGGCGTGATCGGGTCGACCCATGCGCCGTCGATGTAGAATTGCGTTTCGTGCGCCATCTGAACCTCGTTCGGTCGTGGGGCGGAGGGGAGCCGAAGGCCCGGCCCTCCGTCGCTTCCGTCGCCTGCGGCGACGGGCTGGCCAGACGTTAGACCACGCAGCAGGGAACCGGGAAGCGCCGGCAGGTGGTGAGCCGCCATGCGCGGCGCCTGGCCTCTTTCGCCGAGTCTGACCAACAGAGCGCGTTGCCTCTCCCGTTTACGGGAGAGGTCGGAGACGCGAAGCGGCTCCGGGTGAGGGCTTGCAGCGTCGATGCCGGGATCGCTCCTTCAGGAGAGAGGGCGATCCTGCGTCCGCGTCCGGCGAGGTCCGCGAACACGGCAAGGCCGCTAGCCCTCACCCGGACATCCTTCGGATGTCCGACCTCTCCCGCAAGCGGGAGAGGCTACGCGCTTTTATGCTCGGTGTTGGTCTCGCCCGATGGGGAGGTGCGCCTCACCCGCCGTTCCGACCGGACCGCGTATCCGACGCCGAAGGCCAGCAGCCCCGCCAGGCCGAACCAGGTGACGGCGTAGACCAGATGGCTGTTCGGGAAGGCGATCACCGTCAGCCCGCCGATCGGCAGCCCGCCCGGGTTGGGCGTGGCGTCGGCGTCGATGAAATAGGGCGCGACGTCCGTCAGCCCGCGGGAAGCGGCGATGGCGGCGACGTCGCGGGAGTACCA
>JAEKLZ010000353.1 GCA_019508225.1 Inquilinus limosus
GCCGTGGAGGCGGCTCCCGGAGGGAAGCGGAAGGGATCGGGAGATGGGGCAGGCGCTCGGACGGGATCGGCTGGAGGCTCTGGCGGGGGAACTGCGGGAGCGGCGGTCGCGCATGCAGTTCAGTTCGCGCACGGCGAAGTTGATCGACAGCGGCGTGCCGAAGATGGCGCAGAAACTGGTCGAGGAGGCGGCCGAGGTGGCGATCGACGCCGTCCGGGGCGAGCGCCAGGCCGTGATCGAGGAGGCCGCCGACCTGATGTTCAACCTGACCGTGCTGCTGACCGAGCTCGACATCGGCCCCTGCGAGGTCTGGGACGAGATGGACCGCCGCCAGAAGCTGTACGGCATCGCCGAGAAGCTGCCGAAGGACCGGTAGGTCCCTCGGCTGGTCGGCTTCCGCTCATTTCGCGATCGGGCTGTTTCATACAGCGACTTTTGAGATCACCTCTCTGGCCCTCTTTCGTCATGGCAAGGCGCGAAGCGCCGTGGCCATCCAGAGATCGAGCCGCTGGATGGCCACGCCCCTACGGGGCTCGCCATGACGATGGGGGAGCAGCAACGGCGGTTGCTATCAGATCGTCTCGACCGACGGGCCGCCGATCTTCGGGTCGGTCAAGCTGGGGCGGCCGGTCTCGACATGGCCGGCGAAGCGGCGCAGGAAGCCGTCGCCGGTGCCCGCCGTGACGCTCAGGTCGAACCAGCCGGAGCTGGAGCGCAGCGACCAGCGGTCGCGCACCAGGGCGCCGGGCCACAGGGTGTGCTGCCGCGGCGGCTCGGCGCTGTAGCCGTTGCCGACGGTGAGGGTGCAGGGCCGGAAGCCGAGATTGCTCAGCAGCAGCGTGACGTCGCCGGACAGGCCTTCCTGAATCAGCCGCACCTCGGGCCGGGCGAGGCCCGACAGGATCGGGGTCAGCCGGCCCTTGAACTGGTTCAGCATGCCGTTCGGCCCATAGACCGACAGGTCGTAGCTGCCGGCACGGTCCGGCGTCCAGCTGTCGGACAGCGCGTCGCCGGCCCCGACCGTGTATTGCCACGGGCCCCGCCGGTCGGCAGTGGTCGTCATCGGCCGGTCCGGGAACACGGTGTCGTCCGGCTCATAGGGCTTGCCGGACTCGTTGAAGGTCGCGCCGCCGCTGCCATAGACGATGAAGCAGGCGCCGGCCGATCCGGCATTGGCGAAATCGATCCAGAAGCGCTGCCCGCCCGGGTCGACCCGGCCCTGGGCGCTGAGGCGGTAGGGCAGGGGCCGGGCCCGGCGCTGGCCGCGCTGCTGCACCGGCCGCGACGGCCTGGCCGGCGGCACCGGCCCGGGCCGGCCGGCGGCGGCATCGGCCTGGGCCTTGTAGCGGCTGGTGTCCGGCAGCGGCGGCAGGGCGGCGTCGGGGGTGCGGAAGTCGAAGGCCGTGGTCAGGTCGCCACAGACCGAGCGGCGCCAGGGCGAGATGAAGCGGCAGGGCACGCCGAAGCGGCGCTCGATGAACTGCAGCACCGAGGTGTGGTCGAACAGCTCGGAGCAGACCCAGCCGCCCTTGCTCCAGGGCGACACCACCAGCATCGGCACGCGGGGGCCGAGGCCGATCGGCACGCCGTTGAAATTCTCGTCCGCGACCGGGACCGTGCTGCGGCCCTGATAGCCGTAGAACCGGGTGTTCACCGGCGGCACCGGCGCCGGCACATGGTCGAAGAAACCGTCATTCTCGTCGTAGTTCACGATCAGGGCGGTCTTGGCCCAGACCTTCGGGTTGCTGGTCAGCGCCTCGAGGATCTTGTCGACGAAGGCCTGGCCGGCGGCGGGCGAGGCGTTCGGGTGCTCGCAGAACGCGTCGGGGCAGATCACCCAGGACACCTGCGGCAGCCGGTCGGCCTTGACGTCCTCGGCGATCGCCCGCGCCAGCACGGCGTCGTAGGGATCCTCGTTCGAGGCCAGCTTCGGGCCGACATAGGCGCGGCCGCGCTTGTACAGGTCGGAGGTCTTGCTGATCTTGCGGAAGTCGCGGTGATAGGCCAGCGAGTTGCAGCCGTAGTTGGAATAGGCCTGGTACACCCGCCAGTCGATGCCGTGCTTCTCCAGCGTCTCGGCATAGGCCTCCCAGGCGAGTCCTTCCCAGGGCTCGTCGAGATCCATGTCGCCGGTCCAGTTGTTGTCCAGCTCCTGGCCGTGCAGCCGGCGCTTCGGGTTCTGCGGGTCGCGGCCGGTCAGGGTGTAGACGCTGGCGCCGCCGGTGAAGTACTGCCGGTTCGGCTCCGTGTTGGCGAAGATCGAGCAGTGATTGGCGTCGCAGACGGTGAACGCATCCGCCAGCTGGCGGTAGAAGGGCAGGTCGGACGCGGTGTCGTAATAGCCCATCGACATCCGGCTCTTCAGCGGCACCCAGGTGTCCCAGGTCTTCCACAGCGACTGGTCCAGCTTCCAGCTGTGGTCGGTGCCGTCCATGTGCTGGGCGCTGGTGCTGCCGGTGTCGAGCCGGAACGGCAGGACGTAGTCCAGCTTGGCCTGGGCCGCGGGGTCGGCCTCGTACCAGCGGGCCCGCTCGTGCCAATGGTCCCAGCCGACATTCTGGTAGCCGATGCGGCTGGCGCCGTTGCGGCCGACGCTCTGGTACCAGACCGGCCGGCCGCTCGGCAGCGGCACCGGGCGCGGGTCGCCGAAGCCGCGGACGCCGTTCAGCGTGCCAAAATAGTGGTCGAAGGACCGGTTCTCCTGCATCAGCACGACGATGTGCTCGACATCGCGCAGGGTGCCGGTGACGTTATGGGCGGGGATCGCCATGGCCTGGCGGATGCTGGCCGGCATGGCCATCGCGGCCGCGGTGGCGAGGCCGGTCTTCAGGAATTGGCGGCGGCTGTCGGAGCTCACGATCGGCGTCTCATGGCGGCGGGGGAATCGGACGCCGATCCTATAGCAGCCGACCGTGACGGACCGGTGAACGTGGCGAGGGAAACTGGCCGAAAGGGCCGATCGCGGTTGCGTCGCCCGCGGTCGCGGCGCAGTCTTCCGCCGAACGCTGCGGAAGATTTCGGACCGACGCATGACCGAGCATCATCACCACGAAACCCCCGATTGGCGCCTGAACGGGGTGCGCGTGATCCGGGGCAACGATCTCGATCCCAACACCGCCCAGACGCCGGGCATGGACCGCCGCGCGGCGATCAACGCCGCGCGGGTCGGGGCGCAGAAGATCTGGGCCGGCACCGTCACCATCCACCCGGACGCCAAGACCGGCGCGCATCACCACGGCGCGCTGGAGAGCGTGATCTACGTCGTCCGCGGCCGCGCCCGGATGCGCTGGGGCGAGAAGCTGGAGTATGTCGCCGAGGCCGAGGCGGGCGACTTCATCTTCGTGCCGCCCTATGTGCCGCATCAGGAGATCAACGCCTCGACCGACGAGCCGCTGGAATGCGTGCTGGTGCGCAGCGACAACGAGGCGGTGGTGGTCAATCTCGACATCGAGCCGGTGGAGAAGCCGGAGGCGGTCTACTGGGTCGACCCGATCCACAAGCACCCGTGAGCGGATGGGCGGCCGGCACACGGAGTCGTCCCCCGGATTCGCGTCATAGGGGGCGGCATCGCCATTGTCGCCGGCCGAGAAGGCGGCCTTGCCGTTCACCGGCGTCAGCGTGGCGCCGATCTGGCCGACATTGATGGCACCGCGCGCCACCCGCTCCGGGTCGCTGGCGCCATAGGTGGCGTTGCCCTCGATCGCGATGGCGCCGTTAGCCGCCGGCTTGATGTCGATCTCCTGCTCGTCGCCGCTGCGCCAGGTGCCGGTCCAGTCGCCCTCGGCCGCTTGCGGCGTGTCGGCCAGCGCGCTCAGCGGCAGCAGGCCGGTGGTGGTCGCGAAGTTCGGGGCGCCGCCGGTGAAGGTGGCGCAGGCATAGGCGCCGCGGAGGGCGGTGACGACGACGCGGTCGTTCGCCACCAGGTACTCCTTCGCCTGGCAGGCGGCGGTGTCGTTCGGGCAGGCCGCCCGGCCGGACGCCTCCTTGATGAAATGCACCCGCTTCTGGCCGGGGGCGACGGCCTTCAGCTGCGGCGCGCTGTCCGCCGCGCCCAGGGTCGGGACCACGTCGCAGGTCTCCTCTGCCGCGGCGAGCGAAGGCAGGAGGAGGGTGGCGAGCAGGGCGGCAGGGAGGGCGACGGAACGCATGCGAATCTCCATAGGGCGGCCATCCTAGGCCGGGACGGCGGGGGCGTCATCCCGGCCTCTCGCGGCTCGACCCTCCGGTCCGGCTGTGCGATGACGGTACCCTGACGGACCGAGGGGGAGTGGGGCGCATGCGGATCGCGGTCGGCGGGTTCCAGCACGAGACCAACAGCTTCGCCTCGGTGAAGGCCGATTTCGCCCAGTTCGAGACCGCCGACGGCTGGCCCGGCCTGTCACGCGGCGCGGCGCTGGCGCCGGCCCTGGCCGGGATCAACCTGCCGGCCGCCGGCTTCCTCGCGGCCGCCACGGCGGCGGGGCATGAAATCGTGCCGCTGCTGTGGTGCTCGGCCTCGCCCTCGGCGCCGGTGACCGACGGCGCCTTCGAGCGGATCACGGCGATGCTGGTGGAAGACCTGCGCGCCGCCGGGCGGGTCGACGCCGTCTATCTCGACCTGCACGGCGCCATGGTCACCGAGAGCGTGCCGGACGGGGAGGGCGAGATCCTGGCCCGCATCCGCGCCGTCACCGGGCCGGAGATCCCGATCGTCGCCAGCCTGGACCTGCACGCCAACGTCACCCAGCGGATGGTCGACCTCTCCGACCTGCTGGTGCCGTACCGCACCTATCCGCATGTCGACATGGCCGACACCGGGGCGCGGGCGGCGGCGCTGCTGGACCGCATCCTGTCCGGCTGGCGGCCGGGCAAGGCGTTCCGGCAGGCCGAGTTCCTGGTCTCGCTGGTGGCGCAGTGCACGCTGGCCGACCCGGCCCGCCGGCTCTACGCGCTGATGGCCGAGCTCGAGCGCCGGCACGACGTCTCGCTCGGATTCTCGATGGGCTTCCCGGCGGCGGATTTCGCCGATTGCGGCCCCAGCCTGGTCGGCTACGGCGCCGATGCCGCGGCGCTGGCAACGGCGGTGGACGAGATGGTGGCGGCGATCGCCGCGGCCGAGGCGGAGTTCGTGCCGGCGCTGCTGCAGCCCGACGCGGCGGTGGCCGAGGCCCGGCGCCTTGCCGCCGGGGCGAAGCGGCCGGTGGTGCTGGCCGACACCCAGGACAATCCCGGCGGCGGCGCCGAATCCGACGGGGTGGTGCTGCTGGAGGCGCTGATCCGCGGCGGCGCCCAGGGCGCAGTGCTGGGGCTGCTGGCCGATGCCGCCACCGCCGAGGCGGCGCATGCGGCCGGCATCGGGGCGGTGCTGGACCGCGGCATCGGCGCCGGCAGCGCCTATCGCGGGCAGCAGCCGCTGCGGGCGGCCTGGACGGTGGAGGCGCTGGGCGACGGCCGCTTCACCGGCACCGGGCCGTTCTATGGCGGCAACCGCATGCAGCTCGGCCCGATGGCGCTGCTGCGCCATCCGGGCGGCGTCCGCGTCGCCGTCTGCAGCCGCAAGCAGCAGGCGGCCGACCGGGAAATGTTCCGCCATCTCGGGGTCGAGCCTTCGGCCCAGACCATCCTGGCGCTGAAGAGCTCGGTCCATTTCCGCGCCGATTTCGAGCCGATCGCCGAGGCGGTGCTGGTGGTCGAGGCCCCGGGTCGAGTGTTGCGCCGCCTCTCCCGACAGCCGCTGCCTCAGAACCGGGTAGAGCGCTCTGCTGGTTGAGGCGACTTCAAGCCATGGCAGGAGCATTCGGGATCAGCCGGAAGTCGTGCCGCGGTCTCCAGCGCAACCCGCGAGGCTGTCATGGAGAGGCTCGGCAACACGTCCTGCTGCAGCAATTCCTGGCGATTGCGGTCCATGTAGTCGTTGAAACCTGCGGTCACGAACGCGCAGGGCACGAAACACGCGCCGATCTCGCGCGACAAGGTCGCCTCAGGGGCTATCGAATGGTTGAGGACATCTGCCCCCATGCTCCGATATGCCAAGGCTTCGGCTGGGGTGGTCAGTCGCGGACCATAACAATGGGCAGCCACCAGCTGCTGTTCGATGCCATGAACGCGGCATTCGGCTGGCCAATGACGGCGGGCCGTTTCGACCAGAACCGCCGCACATCTCGGGCACACGATCTGCTTGCCCGAGCAGTCGAAGCTCTGGCGATCTGGAAGCAGTGAAAACGGGGTCTGCGTCAGTTCGATGATATCGGCGGCGACCACCATGTCGCCGGGCTGGATCGCCTTGTTGACGGCGCCGATAGTCGAGCAGGCCAGGACTTGCCGTACACCCGCCCTCATCAAGACCCAGAACGCGCGGCGATGGCAGGAATGGTCGATATGGTCGCGGGGATTGCCGTGCGAATACATGCACAGCGCGCGCTTTGCTGTCCCCTCGGCTGTAATCGACCCATCGAACTCGAGCAGCTTCCAGTTGTCGGTACGACCGAAAGGCGTTTCAAAGCTCATGTCCCGACGCAGGGTGCGCACACCAGCGAATTCGACATCTTCCGGGAAGGCGAGACCCCAATTCGCCGATCCGGTGATGATCGCCAACCCCACCTGGGGGATGTCCGTCGAATGATCCGCCGGATCACCGGCAGTGTGATGATTGCTGGGCATGCTTCCAGTCCGGTCAGGATTTTCGGCGAAGGGTCACGATGAGGACAGCGACCACGACGACGGCCGTCCACAATGTCGAGATGGCCGCTATGGTCGGATCGATCTGATCGCGCAGCGACAGGAACATGAGCTTCGGCAGCGTGCTGTTTTGACCACTGGCGACGAAGATCGAAATGACGGACTCGTCGAGTGACGTCAGGAAGGCCATCAGTGTCGCCGACAACAGACTGATCTGAAGTTGCGGAACAATTATTCCGCTGATTGCTGTGGCCCAGTTCGCTCCGAGACTGCGCGCTGCCTGAACCTGATTCCAGTCAAAACGGGCCAGGGCAGGCGACAAAACGATGCAGGCGACCGGAACGGCCAGCACCACATGTCCGACCAGCACGCCGAACAGCGTTCCGACCAGGCGCTGCGCCGCCAGCACGAAGAAGAGACCGATCGCTAGCAGGATCCCGGGGGTGATCGAGGGGGTGAGCAGGATGCTCTGGATGGCCGCAGCGGTCTTTCCGCCCAGCCGGTTCATTGAGATGCAGGCGAGCAGCGCGAAAGGCACCGCGATCAACGCCGTCAATGTCCCAAGGATCAGGCTGGTTCTGAGCCCAGCCATCCATGTTGCCGAGCCGAAGAAGTTCTCGTACCAGCGCAATGAGTAGGCGTGCGGCGGAAACTCGAGCAGATTCGACGCCGAAAAGGAAAGCGGCACCACCACGAGTGTCGGCAGCATCAGAAATGCCATGACGAGAGCAGCAAAGCTCCAGAGGAGGATGCGGGCGAGCCGGTTTTGCGGATAGGCTTCAAGCATGCGGCGCGCCCGTCGTGTTCCGGGCCACCAGGCGCCGTACCGCCAGCACCATCACACCGATCAGCGCCATGAGGACGAGGAGCAGAATGCCCAGGACGCTCGCCGACCCCCAATCCTGAAAGGTCGACAGCGTGCGCTCGATCCGGGTCGAGAGAGGATTCACCTTGCCGCCGCCAAGCACCGCCGGCGTGATGAAGAAGCCTATCGTGTAGATGAGGACGATGATCGAGCCCGAGAAGATGCCGCCCGCCGAAAGAGGCATGATGACTGTGCGGATGACTTGCCCGAGAGTGGCCCCCATGCTCGCCGCCGCGCGAACAAGGTTCGCATCGATATCCCGCATTGCGGCATAAACGGGCAACAGAAAGAGCGGCAGCATGTAGTGAACCATGCCGATCAGCGTTCCCGTGAAGTTGTAGACCAGCGGCAACGGCTCCGCTGTCAGTCCCGAACCCGTCAAGGCCGCGTTGATCAGGCCTTCGCGCCGCAACAGCACGAGCCAGCCATAGGTGCGCACCAGAATAGAGGTCCATAACGGCAGCATGACGAAGGCCATCAGCAGGTTGGCCACCCTTGGTCTGGCACTGGCCAGGGCGAGCGCCAGAGGGATGCCGAGAAGCATGCAGACCGCTAGCGTGCCAAAGGACAGTTCAAGGGTTGTGACGAGCGCCGACCAAGTCAGTCCGCTCGAAAGCACCTTCTCGTAGTTGCCGACAGTGTACTCACCGCCGATGGTCAGGAAGGATTGCCGGATGATCCAGAGGATCGGCAGTATCGCCGCCAATCCTACGATGATCAGTGCAGGAAGCGAAAGCGAGAGGAAGAACCGCCGCTCGCGTCGCGCATCGGCCGTGAGCGCCGGATCCGGAGCGACGGTCACGCGATCGCTCCCGGCAGCGCGTGAACCTTCGCTGCCGGTGCGTATGCGGTCATCCGCTGACCGGCGGCAAGTTCGGCGCAACCGCCGGCCAGTCCTGCCGGAATGCAGACAAGAACCTCCTGCCCACCGTCGAGCGCCAGCGTCAGAAGCCAGTTCTCGCCGCGAAACGCCTTGGCGCGCAGTATTCCTTCGAGAGCCACCCCGTCTCGCCCGACGAGCTTCGCATCGAGATGGAAGCTTTCGGCGCGGATCATCAGAGTTTCGCGTGACGCTTCGGCGCCATCGATGCTGCGCACCGAGCCTGGGGCCACGATGTTGGCCTCGCCCATGAACTCCGCGACGAAGCGGGTCAATGGACGGTCATAAATTCGCTGCGGCGTGTCGATCTGCTGGATGCGGCCGGAATTCATCACCGCAATCCGGTCGGACATGATCAACGCTTCGCGCTGGTCGTGGGTCACGTAGATCGTGGTGATCCCCAGGTCATCGTGCAGACGCCGGATCTCGTACTGCATGGTTTCGCGCAGATTCTTGTCGAGCGCCGACAGCGGCTCGTCCATCAGCATCACGCGTGGCTCGAACACGATCGCCCGCGCCAGCGCCACCCGTTGGCGCTGGCCGCCGGACAGTGCGGCAACATTGCGCTCCGCCAGACCGTCCAGCTTCACGCGAGCCAAGGTGTCAAGCGCCCGCTGACGCGCTTCCGCTTTCGGCGTCTTGCGCAGCATCAGCGGATACGTGACATTCGCCAGCACATTCATATGGGGAAACAAGGCGTAGTTCTGGAATACTATGCCGATGTCCCGTTTGTTGGGCGCCAGGCGGGTGATGTCTCGATCGCCCAACAGAAGCTTGCCGGAATCCGGCCGGACAAAGCCGGCCAGAGCCATGAGCAGCGTGGTCTTGCCAGACCCCGACGGGCCCAGCAGCGTGAGGAATTCGCCGGCTTTGATGTCGAGCGAAACATCATCCAGTGCGACATAGGGCCCATAAGCCTTGCGCACGCTGTCGATGGCAATCGCGAGCGATTTCATCATGGGCTCAGCCTTATAGAGCCGAGACTCAGCGGGCCATCATTTCATCGAAGGCCTTTTGGGCGGCCTCGCCATTCTTGACCCACCATTCCGAGTTCGAAAACACCGACGTGCCGGCATTGTCGGGCGCGGTCGCAAGGGTCTTCAGCCGGTCCTCGGGAATGAGGCCACCTTCATATGCCGCAGGATTGACCGGGCCGTAGGCAATGAAATCGGTCAGCTTCGCAACTCGCGCCGGCTGCGTCATCGCCGCGATGAGCTTCATCGCGGCTTCCTTGTTCGGCGCTCCCTTCGGCACCCCAAGGCAGTCCGTGCCGATGACCGAACCCTTGAACGTGTAGTCGGCCGCGCCGCCATCTGCTTTCACGGTCTGGGCCCGTCCGTTCCAGGTCACGACCAGATCCGCCTCACCGTCTTTCAGCAGCTGTGCCGACTGAGCTCCCGAGGTCCACCACACGGAGACGTTGGGTTTGATCGCCTCAAGCCGCTTGATCGCGCGATCCAGACCCTCCGGCGTGCTGAGCACGGCATAGACGTCCGCCGGGGCCACGCCATCGGAGAGCAGCGCGATCTCGATCGAATCCTGCGCGTTGGCGCGCAGCGCCCGGCGGCCGGCGAATTTGCCGACATCCCAGAACTCCGCCCATGTCTTCGGCGGGTTCTCGCCATAGGTCTTGGTGTTCCATGACATGACGGTGCCGTAGGAGTCGAACGGATAGCAGTAATCGGACTTTGCGCCGTCCGGCACGGATTTCGGGTCGATGATCTTGAAGTCGAGAGGCTCCAGCAGC
>JAEKLZ010000230.1 GCA_019508225.1 Inquilinus limosus
CAGGGTGAGGACGGCCGGCCACAGCCGGCGGCGGCGGCGGCGCGGCTCAGACATCGCGCAAGGCCTCGGAGGGCTGGATGCGTGCCGCCAGCAGCGCGCCCCAGCTGGCGGAGAGAATGGCGGCGGCCATGGTGATGGCGGCCGCGACGGCGGCATGCTCGGGCAGCAGGCGGCAGATGCGTTCGCCGGCCTGCAGCCCGTCCGCGAACACCGTGTTCAGCACCGCCGCGGCGGCCGCGAAGCCGGCGCCGGCCAGCACCAGGCCCAGCCCGGCGATCAGCAGCGCCTGGGTCATCGGAAAGGCCACCAGCGCCGCGGTCGGCAGCCCGATCAGCCGCAGCATGGCCAAGTCGCGCCGCTTGCGCTCGACATGGCCGCGCAGCCCGGCGGCCAGCGACACCAGGTAGCCGATCGCGCCGCAGCCCGCGACCAGCCAGAAGGCGATGCCCAGGTTGCGGTCCAGGGATTGCATCTGGCGGATGTCGGCGGCGGCGGTCCGGACCTCGACGCCGCGGCCCTTCAGCATCGTCTCGATCGCAGCGACGTCGTAGATCGACCGGGCATACATCCGGAACCGCGCGAAGACGCGCTCCGCCGGCAGTGGCGGAGCACCGCTCCAGCCGCGGTCGGGGACGGCCATGCCGTCGCGCCAATCCTCGGTCGCCACCAGCAGGTCGAGCGGGGCCAGCACCGCCTCGGCCGGGGCCACCGGCGCGGCGGTGACGGCGGCGACGATTAGTGGAATGTCCTGGCTCTCCATCCGCCCGTCGCGCTGCCGCGTGATCGTGCCCAGCAGCCGGTCGCCCGCGGCGACGCCGAGGGACGCGGCCAGGCGCTCGCTGACCACGACCGCATCGCCGGCCGGCGGCGGGGCTTGGCCGAGCATCGGGTCGCCGGGGCCGCTGGGCAGCAGCGCCACGCCCGACCGGGGAGGCTGCGCGCCGTCCGCGCGGCGCAGGGTGGTGAAGCTGGCGGCGATCGACCGGGTCGCGGGCACCAGGAAGCCGATCCCGGGCGCCGCGCCGATCTCGGCCAGGAACGCCGGGTCGTAGCGGCCGCTGCCGGCCGGCATGATCTCGCGGTTGCGGGGATCCTCGATCAGCCGCTGGGCCATGGTGTCGATCAGGCCGAAGCGCAGCCCGAACAGGACCAGCAGCGGCGCCAGCACCGCGGCCAAGCCCAGCACCTGGCACAGGGCGATGCGCCAGTCATGGGCGAAGTCGCGGCCGGCGAGGCCGGCGGCCAGCAGGATCCGCCTCATGACCGGAAGACGGCGCGAACGACGCCGCCATCCCGTTCGAGCGCGGGCCGGAAGACGGGCCGCCCGCTGGCCTCCGCGCGCGACCAGTCATGCGACGAGATCACGGCCGTGACGCCCAGGCGTTCCACGGTTTCGACCAGCAGGGCGAAGACCCGGTCGGCGGTCGGCGGGTCCAGCGACGCCGTGGGCTCGTCGGCCAGGACCACGGCCGGGCGATGCGCCAGGGCGCGGGCGATGGCGACGCGCTGCCGCTCCCCCACCGACAACCGTCCGGGCAGCAGGCCGGTCAGCCGCCCGAGGCCGAGCCGCTCCACCAGGCCGGCCAGATGCCCACGATCGACCGGCCCGGCGATGCGGGCGGTCAGCGCGATGTTCTCGGCCACCGACAGGTAAGGCAGCAGCCCGCCGGTCTGCAGCACATAGCCGATGTGGCGGGCGCGCAGTTCCGCCAGCGCGTCGAGCCGCCGGCCGCGCCACAGCGCCGCCAGGTCGACCGGGGATGGGCCGCCGTCATCCAGCGTGAAGGCCGCGGCCCGGCTGGGCGCCAGCGTGCCGGCCAGGAGGTCAAGGAGGGTGGACTTGCCGGAGCCCGACGGGCCGATCAGAAAGACGACGCCGCCGCGCGCGATCGTCAGCTCGGGCACATGCAGCTCGAACACCGCCGGGCCGGAGACGCGGCGCACCATCACGTCGCGCAGCGCATAGACCGGCGCGCCGGCGGCCGGCGCCGTCACGGCAGGGCGTCCAGCGGGATCGGGTAGACGGCCTCGCCGCCGGTGCGGTCGCCGTCGAGCGCGATCCACAGGTCGGCATTGTCGTAGATCTGCTGGTACAGTGTGACCTTGGCGTCCAGGTCGTCCAGGAACTGCCGCTGCTGCCCGAAGCCCCAGGACAGCCAGTCATCCTCGGTCAGCTCCATGATCCGGCTGCGATAGGGCAGGCCGTCGAGATACTCCCCGATCAGGCCGAGGTCGGCGAGGCGCCGGGCCTCCGCCAGCGCCACGCCTTCCGGCCGGCGGGCCATGGTCGCGGCCGCGCCGCGCAGCTGGCCGAAGAAATCGGCCGGCGCGATGCGGGTGACCTCGCCGGCATCGATGATCGTCTTCAGCGTCGACTGCAGGTCCGACAGCTGGTTCTTGGTGATCAGCACCCGGACGTCCAGGGTCTTGCGCGACGGGTCGGCAAGGTCCCGGTCGGTCACCCAGGCCGAGAACAGCCGCGGCGGCGTGCCGCCCTCCATCCGGCCTAGATAGGCCAGCTGCATGGCGCGGCCGACCAGGCCGGCCCGGGCGAAGACCTCGGCATCCGCATCGGCGCCGGCGTCGCCGTCGGGCCCGGCCGGTTCGGCCGCGGCGACCTGCCCCTTGGCGGCATCGTCCATCTGCCCCGCGATAATGCCCGAGACCCGGTCGATCACCGCCCCGAAGGCGCGGACGTCGCCGTCCCGGATCGGGAAATACAGGCTGCCGACATTCGGATAGTCGCTGAGGGCGCGGTAGGCCTCCTCGGCCGAAGCGTGGTCGTCCTTGCCCGCCGCGGTCTTGAGATGGACCGTGATCAGCGCCGCGCCCTTGGACTGGGCCAGGATCCTGAGCTGGTCCGGGTCCAGATGGGTCGACGAATAGCGGTCGGCGGCGCGGCGCGGCCCGGCATCGGTGACCAGGACGACGAAGCGGCCGGACACGTCGCTCCAGTCGATATCGTCCAGCGCCGCCTTGACCCCGGCGAAGGAATCCTCGCTGAAATCCAGGTTGTCGCGCCGCGATGCCGCGGCCGCGTCCAGCCGGCGCAGGAACTGCGTCTTGTCGACGTGGTCGGGCAGGTCGGCGAACACCCGGCTGGTGTATTCGTCCGGCGTGCCGTCCTTCAGGACGTCGCGGAAGCCGACCAGGCCGAAGCGCAACGCGTTGCCGCGCTTGGCCCACAGCTTGTCCACCAGCGCCCGGATCGTGTCCCGCGTGCGCTCGACATAGGGGTCCATCGAGATGGTGGTGTCGACCACGAAGACGACGCCGGCACGGTACCCCGCCATCACCGCCGCATCCGGCTGCGCGGGCTGGGGGCTGGGGGCAGGGGCGTCCGGCCGTTCCTGCAGCGAGGTCGCCGCCACCTGCAGCGCCAGCCCGTTGAAGCCGCTGGCGAAATAGCCGTTGGTCCAGTTCAGGATCGGCAGCAGGTAGAAGGTCTTGGCCGGGTCGATCCAGCGTGGCGGCTCGATCGCGGTGACATGGCTGTCGGCCGGCAGCTTGCCGCCTTCCGCCGCCTGGCGCAGCGCCGTCGCCTTGAATCCCGCGGTGGGATCCTCCATCAGCGACAGCAGGGCGTCGGATTCGTCGAAGAACAGCGCCCGGTCACGGTTGACCGGATTGGTGAAGGCGACGACCAGCGTCTGCTTCCAGTCGATCGCCTGGGCCACGGGGATCCAGCCCAGGGTCCGGCCATCGGCCGTCGGGCCGATCTCCAGCGCCACGCCGTTGCGGCTGGGCACCCGGGCATAGACGAACATCACCGACAGGGGCGGCAGCTCCGCCCCGGCCGGGTCGCCGCCGGCCTCCTTCGCCAGCCGCGCGCCCGGTCGGGTCAGAACCCGCTGCTGCAATGTGGTGGTGCCCTCCATCAGCAGGGGCTGCCGCGGCGCGGGCGTGGCGGCTGGCGTCTGGGCGCCGGCGGGCAGGGCGCCGGGAACCAGGACCAGCAGCAGGGCTGCGGCGAAGCGGAGGCGGCGCGGCATCGTCCTCATGGCGTCTGCTCCGCCTTGGGCGGAAGGGTGCGCAGCCGGCCGCGGGCGTCGGCGATGCCGCGCCGCAGCGCCAGCTCATAGAACTGCCGCGCCCGCTCCGCATTGGGGGCGGTGAAGGGGTGGGGGCCCAGGTCCCAGAGCAGCGGGTCGTAGAACCGTGCAACCCCGAACGCGGCGTCGCCGCTGCCGCGATCCGATGCCTCCAGCCACAGCGCCAGGGCCGTCTGCGCGTCCTGCTTCTCGGTCAGGTAGCGCAGCCCGATGGCATAGATCTCCTGCGGCGGCCGCTGCACGATCCGCATCAGCACCGGGGTGCTGGGCGCCGGCAGCGGGCCGGTGAGGAGGGATTCTTCCGGCGGCACGGCTGGCGGGGGTGGCGGCGACGCCGGCTTTGAGCCGCCGGCCGACGGCGGTAGCGGGACGGTGGCGGTGCCGCCGGAGGGCGGCGGAGGCGGCACGGTGTCCGGCCAGTCGTTGGGCGGCGGCGGTGGCGCTGGGGTTGAGGTCCCGGCCGATGGCGGCGGCGATGTGGCTGCGCCGCTGGTGGGCGGTGGTGGTGGTGGAACGGTCGTCGGCCCCTGGATAGGCGGCGAGGGGGGCACGGAGGTGGTGGTCCCGGCCGGTGGCGGCGGCGACGTGGCGGTGCCGCTGGTGGGCGGCGGCGGTGGAACGGTCGTCGGCCCCTGGACGGGCGGTGAGGGAGGCACGGGAGTGGTCGTCCCGGCCGGTGGCGGCGGCGACGTGGCGGTGCCGCTGGTGGGCGGCGGCGGTGGAACGGTCGTCGGTCCCTGGACGGGCGGCGAGGGCGGCACCGGGGGGACGGTCCCGACAGGGGGCGGGGATGGCGGCGGCAGGGTGGGCGAGTCCGTCGAACCGCCGCCGGAGGGCGTCGGGGCCGGGTGGTCGAAGCCGGGCAGGATGTCCGGATGCCGGGCCACCCACCAGGCGCCGCCGCCGATGGCGAGGACGACCGGGGCCACGGCTGCCCAGAGCCAAGTGCGCGACAGGCCACCCCCGGCTCTGGGCGGCCGGGCGGGCTGGTACCGGGCGGGCTGATGCCCGGCGGCCGAGGCCGGTGGTGCGATCAGGCTGCGCATCGAATGCGGCCGGTCGAGCGGATCGGGGGCCAGCATCGGCCGGATCTGTCCGGCCAGGCTGGGGGGCACGCCGTCCAGCGGTGGTACCGTCTTGCGGGCCTCGATCGTGCCCATCATCGTCCGGCCCATCTCCAGCGGGCGGCCGCGCGCTGCCGCCGCCAGGACCAGGCCGAGGCTGTAGATGTCCGACCGGCCGTCGACCTGCCCGCCGAACAGGCCGACCTGCTCCGGCGACGCCCAGGTCATCTTCCCGGCGAAGCCTTCGCCGATGATGGTCTGGGTGTTGGTGTCCGCCAGCTTGGCGATGCCGAAATCGATCACCTTGGCGCGGTCCAGCACCCCGTGCTCGAGGATGATGTTGTCCGGCGAGACGTCGCGATGGAAGATGCCGCGGTCATGCGCCTCCGCCAGGCCGGCTGCCAGCCGGTCGCGCAGCCGCCCGACCTCCTCCGGCGCCAGGGCGCCCTGGGCTATCCGCTCCCGCAGCGACGGGCCCTCGACATACTCCATCACCAGGTGAAGCCGGCCGGTCTCGTCCCGGAACAGGCCGTCATAGCCGACGATCGCATCGTGCCGGATCTTCCGCAGGGCCTCGGCCTCGCGCAGGAACAGCGTGGCGATCGACTCGTCGCCGACCAGCTCCGGCAGGATGATCTTGATCGCGTGCTGGGTCTTCTGGTCGGCGTGCTCGGCCTGGTAGATCTCGCCCATGCCGCCGCGGTTGATCAGGCGGACGACGCGGTAGGTGTGCAGGATCAGCGTGCCCGGGGTCAGGCCGACCGCCGGCTCCACCCGCGGCAGCCCGGGCCGGAACGGGTCGGAATCTGGCGCGGCCGTCCTGCCGGTCCTCAGGCGGGTCGCGTCCGGCGGCGGCCCGTCCGGCGGCTCGTCCGCGGCGGCGCTCATGGCTGCACCGCGCTGATCCGGCCGGGCGGCACCGTGTGGTCGTCATCGGCGCAGGCCAGCGCCACCACCGTGACGTTGTCGGGCGCGCCGCGCCCCAGCGCCAGGTTGATCAGGCTGGCGGCCGCCTGGTCGGGCGGCAGCCCGTCCAGCAGGTTGGCGATCTCCGCATCGGTCACCACCTTGGTCAGCCCGTCGCTGCACAGCAGGAAGACGTCGCCGTCGCGGACGGCGCTGCGCTCCATGTCCAGTTCCAGCGGCTGGGCCGCGCCGATGGCCCGGGTGATCACGTTCGCATTGGGGTGGGTCAGCGCCGCCTCGGGCGACAGCACACCGCTGTCGACCAGATCCTGCACGTAGGAGTGGTCGCGGGTGATCTGCCACAGCTGCCGGTTGCGCAGCAGGTACAGCCGGCTGTCGCCCGCCCACAGGCAGACGAAGCGGTCGGCATAGATCATCAGCACCACCGCGGTGGCGCCGATCGTCACGCCCTGCTGCTCCGCCCGGGCCTGCATCGACTGGTGGGCCGCGGCCAGCCGCGACCGCACCTCCTGGATGAAGCCGATGCCGGATTCGGGCGGCCGCACCCGGGCCAGGGTGTCCACCACCATGCGGCTGGCCTCGTCGCCATGGCTGTGGCCGCCCATGCCGTCGGCCACGGCCCACAGCCCGATCTCCGGGCGCGACAGGAACGCGTCCTCGTTGAGCCGCCGGACCGCGCCGGCATCGGTCAGCCCGATCGAGAGGAAGCGCAGCCGGTTCACACGGCGTCCTCCGCGGCGGGCGGCCCCATGAAGGCCTGCGGCCAGATCGAGGCGGGCGGCAGCCCGTCCCCGGCCAGGTACCAGCCGCCCTGGCTGGGATCGGTCCAGAACCGTGATCGGCCGGTGGCGACGCCGTGGCCGGCCAGCCGCAGCGACGCGGTGCCCAGCGACGGTGCGTCCGTTAGCGGATGCGCCTGCCAGCCCTGGTCGATCGGGATGACGGTGTCGGCATCGGCCAGGGGCGGCGGGGGCAACTGTGCCACCGACTCCTCCCAGGCCTCGGGGCTGACGGCCTCGTCCAGCGCCGCCAGCGCCACCGTCTCCAGCCCATCGAACCAGCTCGCGGCCGCCAGCGGCGCCTCGGCCGGCGGATCGGTGTCGAGCGGCATCGCCAGCGTCAGCGGGAAGTAGCGCCCGACCCGGTCGACGCTGGGCATCAGCACACCGGCCATGGCCGGGCCGGCGCAGCCCGCCGGCAGCAGGAAGCGCCAGATCGGGGCGGTCAGGAACCGGTTCAGCCAGGCCTCGCCCAGCTCGTCCCGGGTCGCCGCCAGGCCGGCCTGCAGCCAGCCGTCCCACGGCGTCACGAAGCTGACCGGCAGGTCGCGGGTGACGAAATCCCCCAGCCACGGCAGCTTGCCGAAGAAGCCCGGGTGGCCGGGGCCCTCGGTCAGAACGCCTGCGGGCATTGGAAATCCCTCAGCTGCGGCAGGGTGAAGGGATTGAGGACGCTGCCGGTGCGGACCTCGAAGGTGGCGCTGGCGCCGCCGGCCGACACCGTGAAGCGGAAGCGGTCGCTGGCCGAGGCGCCGCCGACCCGCGACTGGTCGATCAGCCGGAACAGGGCCCAGGGACCGTCCTGGGTGATGCCGCCCAGCGGGGTGCCGGTCTCTCCCGTGAAGGACACCCGCGCCTGGTTGGCGGCGGCGCCCGGCCAGCGCAGGGCTAGGGTCGGCTGCGGGCCGTGGTCGTAGCTGAGGATCTGGCCGTTGACGTCGAGCAGGACGTTGGCGGCGTTGGCGGACAGGTCCATGGGCTGGATCTCCAGCCCGACGCTGGGCTGCATTCCACCCTGAGGGAAAAAGGCGTCGCGGATACGCGCGGCCTTCTCGAACTGCGCCAGCGTGCTGTCGCTGATGCCGAGATCGACATTGTTCAGCTTGGTCCAGCGCCACGGGCTGCGCGAGGTGTCGACATACTGGGCCAGGTTCTTGGTGAAGAACCCGTCGATCAGCCCGCCGGGGGCGAACAGGCGGCCGAAATCGTCCAGCTTCACATCCTGCTTGCTGCCCCTGGCGAAGGGGTAGCGGCCGCCCAGCGCCGCCTGGCACAGAGGCCGGCCGGTGGTGTTCCAGTCGGCGTTCAGCCCGCGCCGGGCGCCGCCGATCGTGGCCTCGGAGGTGGCCTGCGAGATCTGGTTGGCCCAGCCGCGCATCACCTCGGGCGCGCGGCCGGCCGACGCCGTCAGCTGCTGCGCCAGCGCCGCCAGCTCGGCATTGGCGGCGGCACCGCCGGCCCCGGGCGCCATGGCGCTGCGGGTCATCTGGCGGTAGATGTCGGCCATGGTCCGGATCATGTCGTCCAGCGGCGAGGCACCGCCATTCGGCCCTTCGACGAAGGCGCGGAGGTCGCGGAAGCGGTCCGAGACATAGGCGCCGGGCAGCGGCGCGTCGGCGGCGGTGGCGCCGCCGCCCAGCCGGGTCTTGGCGTAGTCCTCCGCCAGCAGGGTCGTCATCCGTCCGGCCGGGCCCAGGGCCCGCTGCGCCGCAGCCGCGGCTTCGTCGGCAGCCATGCCGGCCACCGCCTTCTGGCCGCCGGTCAGCCCGGCCGACGTCCCGGCAGCCGGCTCGGGCGGCGGTGCCGCCAGGTCGGTCTGCTTCGCCGCCCCGCGCAGCAGCGCTGCCAGGGGGGAGCTGGGCCCCGACAGGATGTTCAGGGTCTCGATCGCATGATCCTGGCTCTGGAACGGCACGATCTGGATATCGGCCAGCAGGGCGTTCCAGGCCGAGATGTAGTCGTTGTAGTACAATTGCAGGGCATCGCTGGCGATCCGGGTGACGGCCGCGTCGTCCGCATCCCCCGGCGGCGCCTGGGAATCCACCACCCAGCGCTCGGACGCCACCATCCGGGCCGTGCGCTCCATGCCGGCCAGGATGGTCTCGTGGAAGCCGCGATAGGTGAAGATCCCCGGCACGCCTTCGCCCAGCCCCTTGCCGGAGGGGCGCGCCAGCACCCGGCCGGCCTCCGGCCCGCCATTGGCGCTGATAGTCCATTCCGGCAGTGCCGCGACCGCGGGGTCCGACAGCAGCATCCGGTATGCGCTCTCCGCCGGCGGCGTGGCGCCCAGGATGCGGCGCACCTGGTCGACCAGCCTGCCGTCGATGCCGACCACCGTGATCGGCCGTTCCAGCAGGGCCGTGGTGTGGTCGAGGATCGCTTGGCGGTGCGGCGCGTTGTCGGCGCCGGGATAGCGCTGGTCCAGATCGACCTTGAGCCAGGCGAGGATGGTCTCCCGGTCGATCTCCGGCGCCCGGCCGCCCAGCATCAGGTAGGATTTGAGCGCGACATAAGCGAGGTTCGACGGTGCCTTGACCCCGCGCAGGATGTCCTCCAGCCGGACCACCAGCCGGGGCAGCAGCAGCGTGTTCAGGGCGCGCCGATAGGCGGGGACGGTGCCCTGGGACAGCAGGTCGCCCTGGTACAGGCCGAACTGCATCGACATCGGCACGTCGTCGCCCCGCCGGCCATAGCCGGTCGGCATCGCGCGCAACAGGTCCAGCGCCGGCAGGATCGGGGCCAGGTCGGCGTTGCGCACCGGGCCGACCGCGTCGCCCAGCTTCGCGCCATAGTCGTTCAGGCCGGACTGGACGGAGGTGATCAGGTCGCGGTTGCCGAGATAGCTGAGGGTCCAGGCGGACAGGCCGCCCGCCAGCACCAGCAGCGCTATGGCGGTCGCGCCCCAGCGGACCCAGCGCAGCCGGCGTTCCAGCCGCGGGTTGGTCGAGACGATATGCGCCTCGGCGAACACCACCCGGCGCAGCAGAGCGGTCAGGAAGTAGCTGCGGCCCCGGCCCTGGGGCGGGGCCATCTGCTGCCGGTCCAGGCCGAAGGACTGCGCCATGGCGCCCATCAGCCGGTCGAACGGCGTGCCTTCCTGGGTGCCGCTGGTCAGATAGGCGCCGCGCAGCAGCGGGCGGGCGTCGTAGCGGCTGGGCCGGAATGCCTCGGTCAGGAATTCGTGCAGCGGTTCGCGCAGCGACGCGACCTGGGCCGGGAAGCCGTAGATCAGGCTGCGGTTGCGGATGTCCGGCTCCTGGTGCAGCCGGGTGATCACCCGCTCGTTCAGCCGGTCGATCAGCCGGTCGAACTGCTTCAGGAACTCGGCGACCGCGCCCTGTTCGCCCTTGCCCTCGTCATAGGCGAAGCTGATGCCCCAGACCTGCTCGCGCGCCTCGCGGTCCAAGTCGTCGAAGAACTCGGCGAAGCCGGCCAGCAGGTCGGCCTTGGTGAACAGCACGTAGACCGGGAAGCGGACGCCCAGCTCGTCGGTCAGCTCCTGCAGCCGCTGCCGTACTGCGCGGGCATGGGCCGACCGCTCGGCCTCCGGCATGATGGCGAGGTCGGAGATGCTGACGCAGATCAGCGCGCCGTTGATCGGCTGCCGCGGCCGGTTGCGCTTGAGCAGGCCGAGGAAGCCCTTCCAGGCGGCGGCGTCACGGGCGGCGTGGCTGTCCTGGGTGGTGTAGCGGCCGGCGGTGTCGATCAGCACCGCCTCGTTGGTGAACCACCAGTCGCAGTTCCGGGTGCCACCGATGCCGCGGATCGCATCGCGGCCCTGGCCGGTGCGGTCGGCCAGCGGGAAGTCGACGCCGGAATTCATCAGCGCCGTGGTCTTGCCGGCGCCCGGCGGCCCGATCAGGATGTACCAGGGCAACTCGTACAGCCAGCGGCGGCCGCCCTTCTGGCCCAGGCGGGTGTTCTTCAGCACCCCCAGCGCCTCTGTCAGCCGGCCGCGGATGGTCTCGATCTCTTCCTCCGCGGCCTCGCCCGGCGCCGTGCCCTGCTGCGCCATGTCGTCGACCAGCCGCGCATTGGCGTTGCGGCTGCGGACGATCGACCAGGCGACGGCGAAGGCCCAGATCACCAGCAGCGCCGCGATCACCGCCACGCGCACCAGCTCGCTTTCCAGCGGGCGGGCGTCGGCGAAGGCGAAGAGCGGTCCGACGAACCACAGGATCGCGGCCAGCAGCAGCACCCCGATCAGGGTGACGAACCAGCGTGCCGTCAGGATGGAGAGGATCTTGCGCATCGGCTCTCGTCGTTCGCTCGGCGTCAGCCGCCCGTCGGCTTGATCAGGATCACCTCGACGCGCCGGTTCTGCGCGCGGGCCTCGGGCGTGGTGTCGGGCGTCACCAGCGGTTCGCTGTCACCCTTCGCCTCGACCGAGAACCGGCCGGTGCCGACGATCTGCTCGAAGATCTTCATCACCGTGTTGGCCCGGGCCAGCGACAGTTCGGTGTTCGAGCCGAACCGCGCGCTCCGGATCCTTTGGCTGTCGGTGTGGCCTTCGATCACGACCTGGCCCGGCTCGGTCTTCAGCGCTTCGCCGATGCGGTTCAGGATCGACAGGCGCTTCGGGGTCACCGTGTCGCTGGCCGAGGCGAACAGGTCGCTGCCGTTGATCCGGACCCGGACCGACTGCTGATCCTCCGTCACCGAGACCAGACCCTCCTTGATCTCGGGCTCCAGGAACTTCTTCAGGCGGATGCCCGAGCTCTCGACCACGACCTTCGGCGGCGGGGGCGCCGGCGGCGGTTCGACCGGAGCCGACCGCTCGATCACCACCGGGCCCAGCGGCGGGGCCTGGGCGGCCGCGGCCATGGCCGGGTCCAACGCCGCGTCGAGGAACCAGCGGAAGGCGAAGAAGGCGCCGACCAGGACCGCGCCGGTCGCGGCCCCGATGACCCAGAGCGGGACGATCCGCCCGAGGGGGCGCCGCTCGGCCGCGACGCCCTTCCAGTGCGGCGACAGGGCCGCCTCGCGCTCGCCGCGCAGGCGGCGGATCGCCCGGTACAGCGAATCACGGATCTCCGCCAGCTTCGCCGGGCCGCGCGCGTCCAGCCGGTAGCGGCCCTCGAAGCCGAGCGACAGGCAGACATAGTACAGCTCGAGGATCTCCAGCGTCCGCTCGGGATCCTTCATCAGGTGGTCGAGGATGTCGAAGAAGCGCTCGCCGCCCCAGGTCTCGTTGTAGAAGGTCGAGACCATGGACTGCTTGGTCCACAGGCTCTGGCTGCCCCAGGGCGTGTTCAGGACCAGGTCGTCGATCGTGGCGCACAGGCCGTAACGGGCGGCGCGGATCGCCTCGGCCGATGCGCCGGCCGCCAGCGCGGTGCGCTCGAAGCTGCGGATCTCGGCGACCACGCGCTCGCGCAGCACCGGCACGTCGCGATGCACCGCCCGGTTCTTCAGCCGCACGGCCAGGGCCAGCAGCGGGGCGGCCGCCTGGGTGACGGCGTTCAGGCCGGTCGGCGCCAGCGGCACCACGCCGGCCGGGCCGTCGGGCAGGCCGGCCGCCAGGCGCGACCGCGGGGCGACGACGCGCGGGGCGATGGTGCGCTCGCCATCCGCGCCTTCGCCGACCACGGCCGCCGGCCGCACCCCGCCGGGGCGGGGACGGATGACGGTGCGGTCGGTGTCCGGCGGGTCGGCGAAGGGATCGTCTTCGACCATCGGCTATCCTTGGGGGGCTTTGATCGCCCAGCACTCCAGCTGCAGGTTCGGGAACTCACCGGCGACATGCACGGCCATGCCACCGGACGATTTCAGCTCCTCCCAGTACCGGCCGGTGCGGTCCAGCTCGAAATAGATCACGCCGGGGTGGTAGGGCAGCTGGCGCGGGGCGACCGGAAGCGCCCGGATGGTGATGCCCGGCAGGGCGGCGTTCACCAGGTTCCGGATCTGCTCGACCGGCCCGATCTTGATCTGCGACGGGAAGTGGCGGCGCACCGCGTCGGCCGAGGCGTCGGCGCGCACCGCCAGGATGAAG
The DNA here is from genome assembly GCA_019508225.1 of Inquilinus limosus. Lineage (GTDB taxonomy): Bacteria > Pseudomonadota > Alphaproteobacteria > DSM-16000 > Inquilinaceae > Inquilinus > Inquilinus limosus_D. The sequence goes on from JAEKLZ010000230.1 coordinate 12,815, forward strand.
GCGGCCTGGTCCAGCAGCGACCGGTCGGCGATCGTCGCCACCCGGATGCCGTAGCGCCGCTCCTCCAGCGGAATCGGGATGGCGCTCTGCTCCAGCACCGCCGACAGCGACTGGCGCAGCTCGAGCATGACCGCCTGGAAGCAGCGCTGCAGGTCGTCGTGGCGATAGGGCGGGAAGGCGACCGGCCGCTTGTCCCGGCCGGTGAAGCTGGCCAGCTCGCCCGCCAACTCCAGCATGGCGGCGTAGAGCCGCTCGGGGTGGATGCCGGGGGTGACCGCGAAATGGGCCATCAACGGCTCAGCCCGGTTGACCAGCTGCAGCAGCAGGAAATCCGCCACTTCGGCCACGCCCTGGGTGCCGGAGGCGCTGACCCGGCCCCCCAGCGCCTCGCCGCGGTGGTGCAGCAGGCCCAGTATCTCGGACACGAAGCCCGACAGCGCGGTCGATGCCTGGCAGCTCAGGCTGGGCGGGATGTACTTGTCGTCGAGCACGATCGACCGGTCCGACCGGACCTCGATGATCCGCGCCAGGCCCAGGCAGACATAGCCGGACCGGTCCTCCGTCTCCAGCAGGTAGCGCAGCCGCAGCCGGGCCACCTGGATCGGGGACACGGCCGGCGAATAGGCGTTGGCGTCGGTCGCCTCGAAATCGACGGCGGCGTAGCGGGCGGTGTCGTTGCCGGCCGTCGCATGGTCGATGTCGGGGTGGCCCGGCTGGCGCACAGGCACGGCCAGGTAGACGATCGCGTTCTTGGTCGAATCCGGCACCGTCAGCGGCGGCGGGTGGTCGACATCCTCGGGGATGTCGAACGGCGTGCCGTCCTCCAGCACGCCATGCGCCGCGGTGATCGCGAACTTGCCGGTGGTCAGCAGCTCGCGGTTGATGGTCAGGGTGCCGATCCCCCAGCCATGCGGCAGCAGGTCGGCCAGCCGCGCGCGCACCAGCTTCTCGACATAGCGGTCGAACTGCTGGAAATGGTGTGTCCGCAGGAACATCCCCTCGGACCAGACGACCTTGTTGTCCCAGGCCATGAGCGGCTATTCCCCGGCCTTGGCCGTGACCTCGGCGGCGCCGACGGTGATGGCGACGGTGCGCGTCGACGCCGGGTCGACCGCGACCGAGGTGCGCCAGCGGGCGCGGTCGATGTCGCGGAACCCGGCGACCACCCCGATCAGCTGCGTGGCGGGGTCCAGCTTCAAGGGTAGCGACCGGGTCTGCCCCGGCGTCACCAGCGCCTGGTCATGGGCCACCAGCGTGTCGCCGAGGGCGCCCTGCGGGTCGCTGGTCAGCTTGAAGTAGTCGGACTGGTCCAACGCCGCGCCGGACCGCAACTGGTAGATCCGCACCACGATCGGCGACGGCCGATGGGATGCGTCCGGGTTGACGTCCTGGCTGGCGGACACGGTGACCGTCGCGTCGCGCGGCGCCGTGCCCAGCGTCTTATCGACGGCGTCGCCGACGGCACCGCAGCCCGACAGCAGGGCCGCGGCAAGCAGGGCACCGGTGAATCTGCGTGATCCCATTTCCTATCCCCCACCCGCCGTAGCATTGCGATCTGTGTAGCAGGCGCATGAGTCCGAGGCCACATGATGGCAGGATCCGGCTGTTCCCGCCCCCGGCCTCAGATCCGGTCCTTCAGCCTGCCATAGCCTTCCGCGAAGGACGGGCCGAAGACCTCGCGGATGTTGTTCGACGCCGTCTCGGCCGTCCGGCGATGCTGCGCGACATAGGCGTCCCACAGCTTGGCCTTGCGGCCGCCCGGCAGCACGCCGCCCAGCCCCCCGGTGCCGGTGCCGGCCTCGATCGCCGCCGGGCTCAGGCTGTCCAGCAGATGGCGCAGCGCCTGCTCCATGCCGCCGACCGTGCCGATCTGGTGCTCGTGCAAGTCGCGGAAGCCCTCGGCGATGGCGTCCGCCCCCTTGGCGAAGGCCGGCAAGGGTGGATTCAGGATGGCGGCGATCGCCTCCGCCGGCGTCGCCGAGAATTTCAGCGGGTTGTTGTTGCGCGGCTGGATCGAGGTCCGCTCGATCCTGAACTCGTTCTTCAAGGCCGACCGGGCGTTCAACGCCTCGATCAGGCCCTGCACGCTGGTCCGCACGATCTCGCCGAAGATGGCCGCGATCTCGGGCCCGCGCTCGGCCGGGAACCGGGTGGGATCGAG
>JAEKLZ010000354.1 GCA_019508225.1 Inquilinus limosus
GCAGGCGATGCTGTCGCCGCCGCCAGACCCGGCGCCGATGCTGATCGACTGCCAGGTGCAGTGCGAGCAGCGGGGCGGGGGCATGGAGCAGTGCCACGCCTATTGCGGCTGCATGGTCGACGCGGTGCAGGCCCAGAGCCTGTGGCCGGCGCTGCGGCCGGACGCCACGCCCGAGCTGAAGGGTCGCCTGCGCGATCTGGCCGCCATCTGCACGCGGTAGCGTGGGGGCAAACCTGACGGAAAATTCGCTCGCCTGCCGCTGGCCCCGGCCCTAGTCTCGGCGCCGATGTCCGGAACGCCCTGCCGATCGCCGTCATGAGTCCATCCGCCGAGGGCCGTTCGTCCGGCGCAGCGCCGAATGTCGGCTGGTCGGCGCTGATGGTCGCGGCCCAGGCGGGCGACCGGATCGCCTATCATCGGCTGCTGACCGAGATCACCCCCTATCTGCGGGCGCTGGCCCGCCGCTCGCTGCGCCGCCCTGCCGATGCCGAGGATGCGGTGCAGGACGTGCTGCTGACCCTGCACAGCATCCGCCAGACCTATGATCCGGGCCGGCCGTTCCAACCGTGGCTGGTGGCGATCGCCCGGCGCCGGATCGTCGACCGGGTGCGGATCCAGATCCGCACCACCGGCCGCGAGACCGCGATCGAGCCGTTCGAGGAAACCTTTGCTACGCCTGAAACGAATGAAGGGGGATCGGAGTTCGATTCGATCGTGCTGCGGCGCGCGATCGCGGACCTGCCGCCCGGCCAGCGCCAGGCGGTGGAACTGCTGAAGCTGAAGGACATGTCGCTGAAGGAGGCATCGGCCGCCAGCGGCGCGTCGGTGCCGGCGCTGAAGGTCGCGATGCATCGCGCGCTGAAGGCGCTGAAGGGGGCGTTGGGACCGAAATGACGGAGACGGGGCACACTGGCACCGAAGACCTGATCGCGCGGCTTGCCGCCGACGCGCAGCCGGTCCGTCCGCTGCGGCCGCCGATGCTGCGCGCCCTGTTCTGGCTGGGCATCGCCGTCCTGGTGATCGGCACCGTCGTCGCCGCCTTTGGGGTCCGGCCCGATTTCATGGACGAGATGGGCGAGACCCACTACCAGCTGGAATGGGCGGGGGCGATGCTGACCGGCATCCTCGCCGCCATCGCCGCCTTCCATGTCAGCCTGCCGGACCGGCCGCGCGCCTGGGCGCTGCTGCCGCTGCCGGGCCTGGCCTTATGGCTGTTCTCGATCGGCTATGGCTGCATGACCGACTGGGTGCGCCTGGGGCCGCAAGGCTTCACGTTCGGGGTCAGCTTCTTCTGCTTCCGCTCGATCCTGCTGATCAGCGTCCCGCTGTCCCTGGTGATCCTGGCGATGCTGCGCCTTGCCGGCCCGGTGCGCCCGGTCGCGACGATCGCCAGCGGGATGCTGGCGGCGTCGGCCCTGTCGGCCTGCGGCGTCTCCATGTTCCATGGCGACGAGGCCACGCTGATGGTGCTGGTCTGGCACGGCGGCGCCGTGGCGCTGCTGGTCGGGCTCGGCACGCTGCTCAACCGCCGCCTGTTCGGCCTGTTCGCGCCGCGCCAGGCCGGCCAGGCGGGCTGAGCAGACCCGCCGGCTACAGCCGGGCCGCCCCCAGGATATGGCCGTCCGCGGCCTGCAGCAGCACCGCCGTCCGGTCGCCTTCCGGCCGCGCCGCGGCGACCGTGCCGCCGGGCGACCAGCCGTCCAGCCGCGTCAGGCTGCGCACCACATTGCGGTCGACCAGGGTCTTGCCGGCATTCTCGCCGCGCCGCACCGGCGTGTCGTGCCGGTCGTCGAACCCGACCAGCCACAGCACCGCATTGGCCGGCGCGGTGGGGTCCACCGCCACCTGCAGTCCTGACCCGGATGTGGTCAGCACCACCGCCACCGCCGGCTCGGACCGGGCAGCGGCGATCGCCGTTTCCATCGCCTCGCGGTCGGAGCCGACGACGTCGCTGCGGCCGTCGATCACCGCCTGCGGCGTGTAGATCTGGTCCGAGCCCAGCTGCGCGGCATAGGCGGTCTGCCGCGCCGTGGCCCAGGGGCCGGAGAACGGGTCGGTCCAGCCCAGCCGGTTCCAGTAATCGACATGGAAGGCCAGCGCCAGCACCTCCGGCCGGTCGGCCAGCGTCGACAGCAGCGCGTCGGCGGGCGGGCAGGAGGAGCAGCCCTGCGAGGTGAACAGCTCCACCACAACCGGCCGCTCGGCGGCGATGGCGGGCGGGACGGCCAGAGCGGTTGCGGCCAGCAGGCCGGTCAGAAGCGATCGGATCATGACGTATCCCTCAAATGACGTCCCACCTCCGGTTCGGCCCGGCCCGGTGCCGGGTTACGAGGCGGATTCGCTCGGACGCACATCCTCTCTTGATTCGCGACTGATAATCGTTCTCAAATAGGCGGCGTTCCAACGGGAGCCCAGAATGGACGAGGACCAGATCACCGAGCCGAGCGACCGCCGCGCCCTGCCCTTCGCCGAGCAGCTGGTGCTGTGGGCGCTGCGGCTCAGCGTCGTCGGGCTGAAGACCGGGGCGCCGACCGACCATCCGGTGCTGCTGGCCTTCCGCAAGGTCGGTGCCGAGCCGGCGGCGGAGCGGGTCGGTCTCCTGACCCGCATCATCGGCTTCGGCGCCGAGCGGCGGGTGCAGATCGGCGTGCCCTGCGCCTTCACCGTCACCGAGGATGAGCGCCGGATCCTGGACCTCGTGGCGATCGCCCAATCGGGCGTGGCGGGCACGCTGATGCTGCGCGGCATGCTGTCGCCAGCCGCCTGCCGTGCCGCCGCCGGCCTGTGCGCCGAGCTCGGCGCCCTGCTGGCCGAGACGGGGATGATCCTGCAGCGCCCCACCGCACCGCCGCGGCCGCTGCCGATCCCGGCCAACCTGCCATCCTTCGGCCTGGTCCGGGCGGCGCTGCCATGAGCGACGAGGCGCATGACTGCGAGGATGCCGGCGCGCCGCCGCTGACCCGGGCCGAGACGCTGGTGCTGTGGGCGATCCGGGCCTGGGTCGCCGGCCACCGCCACGGCATCCCGGTGCAGGCCAATCTGCGCACCGCCTTCCGCAACGAGGGCGCGCCGGCGGCGGCCGAGGCGGTGGACGACCTGATGGGGTTCATCGCCAACGGCGCCGGCCGGACCATCCAGGTGAACTGTCCGCGCTGCCGCCAGGTGACGGAGGATGAGCGGCTGCTGCTCGACATCGTCGCGCTGCACCAGCAGGGCGAGACGCTGTGGGTGCCGTTCCTGGCCCGCGCCATCCTGACACCGGCCGCCACGCGGCTGTGCGGCCCGATCTTCGCCGTCGTCGCCGACGCCCTGCAGGATGGCGGCATCGCGCTGCCGCCGGTGGCCGGGCAGGTGCCGCCGCCGGAGGCCGTGGTCCATGCCGTTCCCGCGGGAACGACGATCCACTGAATCGGCCGGAACAAAGGTTGCCCCCGGCCCGGTTTGCCGCCATGAATGACATCGGAATTGCAGAAAGCGAACAGCTGGCCGATGCGTGGCGGACGTGTGTTGCTGGTCGAGGACGACGTGCTGGTGCGTCTCCTCGCCGTGGAGGCCCTGATCGATGGCGGCTTTGACGTCGCCGAGGCGGCGGACGGGCCCGAGGCGCTGCGCCTGCTCGACGGCGGCGAGTTCGACCTGATGATCACCGATGTCGGCCTGCCGGGCATGTCGGGCGCCGAGCTGGCCGTCCAGGTGCGGCGCGAGCGGCCGGCGCTCAAGGTGCTGTTCACCACCGGCTACGGCGCCGAGGACGGGGTGCCGCAGGACCTGCCCACCCTGCGCAAGCCCTACGCCGCCGACGCCCTGGCCTCGACCGTGCGGTCGCTGCTGGCGTCCGGCGGATAGCCGCCGGGCGCGATCGCCCCGAACCGGGAGTTAGGGGGCCGGCATACTGACGTCATTTCTGGCCCGAACGGCCTGACAGAGATCGGCAGCAAGCTGGCAATCGTGCGATGGTACCCGAGAGGATCACCTCGGAGGGGCGATGGACTCCAATACGGCGGCGTTCGTCCGGAATTGCGTTGTCGTCTCGGCGTTGGCCCTGATGTCCTGCCGAGGAGACATTCCGCCGAATGCACCGGTGGCCGAGCCGCCGGCGGCTGCCGCTCCCGGAAGCCCGGCCTCGGTCGGAATTCCAGAAGCATGCCGATCCAAGATGGAGGCCATCGTCGCGAGCTCCCAGCGTATCTGGGACAAGCTCATCGACAATCAGCGCACCGAGGCCGACGAGGCCAGGCATCGCGATTTCGTGGATGCTACGGTCGTGAGCTACGCCGACGCTGGCTGTAAGTCGCAGCCAATGGCCGATCTTGGGAACTGCATCGCATTCGGCCGGCCGCAGGCGGGGCTGACCAAACAAGGAAATGTGTCGCTTCATGCCCGGTGCCTTGAAGCGGCAGAAGCCAACTATTGACTGGTGGCAATCTTCGTCGCCTCAGTCCCCTGCCACCAGCGGGCGGCCATGGACATGCGGCGGCAGGTCCTCGGTCGGGCCGCCGGGCATGATCGGCCGCGGCGCGAAGCGGCCGAGCGAGATCATCCGGTCATACATCACCAGCGCCCCGGCCAGGGACAGGTTCAGCGAGAAGCGGGTCGGGATCTGCACGATGTGGTCGCAGCGCGCCACCATCTCCGGCGACAGGCCGCCGCGCTCCGACCCCAGCACATAGACCGCCCGGCGCGGGTGCCGGAAGCTCGGCAG
>JAEKLZ010000355.1 GCA_019508225.1 Inquilinus limosus
ATGCTGCTGGCCGGGCTGCAGACCGTGCCGGACGAGCTGCACCGCGCCGCCAGGGTCGACGGCGCCGGCATCTGGCAGCGCTTCTGGCACATCACCATGCCGCATCTGAAGGGGGTGACGCTGGTCACCGTGCTGCTGCTGCTGGTCACCAACCTGAACGGCTTCACCATCCCCTGGATCATGACCGGCGGCGGCCCGGCCGGGTCGTCCGACATCTGGATCACCCAGATCTACCAGCTGGCCTTCGGCCGCATCCGCTTCGGCCTCGCCTCGGCCTATTCGGTGATCCTGTTCGTGGTGATGATGGGCCTCGGCTACTTCTACGTCCGGGCGCTGACCCAGGGCGAAAGGCCATGAGCGCCGTGACGCTGGAACGGCGGCCCGCCCCGAAGCGCCGCCGCGCCAAGGCCGGCGGCTGGGGCGTGGCCCGCATCGTCTACCTGGTCCTGCTCGGCATCTTCACCGTGCTGCCGATGGCCTGGATGCTGCTGACCTCGGTGAAGACGCAATTCGCGGCGCTGCAATACCCGCCGGAATGGATCCCGTCGAACCCGACGCTGGAGCAGTACACCCGCCTGCTCTCTCCCGCCAACGAGGTCGGGCAGGAGTTCCTGCACTACCTGCTGAACAGCATCCTGGTGTCGACCGCGACCACGATCCTGGGCGTCGTCATCGCGGTGCCGGCGGCCTACGCCTTCTCGCGCTTCCGCTTCCCCGGCCGCAAGCTGCTGTTCTACGCCGTGCTGGTCCGGAACATGTTCCCGGCCGTGGTCTTCCTGATGCCGCTGTTCATCATGATGAAGTGGATGGGGCTGGTGAACACGGCCTGGTCGCTGATCCTGACCTACCTGACCTTCGGCCTGCCGCTGTCGATCTGGCTGCTGAAGGGCTTCTACGACAACATCCCGCCGCAGCTGGAGCAGGCGGCGCGGATCGACGGCGCCACCCGGTTCCAGGCCTTCATCTTTGTGGTCATGCCGCTGTCCACGCCCGGCATCATCGCCACCGCGATCTATTCTTTCGTGCTGGCGTGGAACGAATACGTCTATGCCCTGACCTTCATCAACGACAAGAGCAAGCTGACGCTGCCGGTCGGGCTGGAACGCTTCTTCACCGAATACGCGACCAACTGGCCCGGGCTGATGGCGGCGTCGTTCATCATGAGCGTGCCGGTCGTCGTGCTGTTCCTGGTCCTGCAGAAATACTTCGTCCGCGCGCTGACCGAGGGCGCGGTCAAGTCCTGACGAGAAGGGGAGCCGATGGCAGAGGTGGTCCTGCGGGACGTGGTCAAGCGGTACGGCGACCTGACGGTCGTCGACCATGTCTCGCTGACGGTCGGCGACGGCGAGTTCGTGGCCCTGGTCGGCCCGTCCGGCTGCGGCAAGACGACGACGCTGAACCTGGTGGCCGGGCTGATCGAGCTGAGCGACGGCGACATCCAGATCGGCGACCGGCTGGTCAACGACCTGGACCCGAAGGACCGGGACATCGCCATGGTGTTCCAGAACTACGCCCTGTACCCGAACAAGACGATCTTCAAGAACCTGGCCTTCCCGCTGAAGATGCGGAAGCTGCCGAACGCCGAGATCGAGACCAAGGTCCGGGCCGCCGCCAAGCTCTTGGACATCGAGCATCTGCTGGAGCGGCGGCCGCGCGAGCTGTCGGGCGGGCAGCAGCAGCGCGTGGCGCTGGGCCGGGCCCTGGTGCGCGACCCGCGCGTCTTCCTGATGGACGAGCCGCTGTCGAACCTGGACGCCAAGCTGCGCACCCAGATGCGGGCCGAGCTGAAGCGCTTCCACCAGGACCTGAAGGCGACGGTGATCTACGTCACCCACGACCAGATGGAAGCCGTCACCATGGCCGACAAGATGGCGGTGATGAGCGGCGGCGTGCTGCAGCAATACGACACGCCGGAGCAGGTGTTCGAGCACCCGGTCAACACCTTCGTCGCCGGCTTCGTCGGCAGCCCCGCGATGAACCTGGTGCGGGCCCGGGTCGCCGGCACCGGCGCCGAGATCGAGAGCCCGGATGGCTGGCGCTGCGCCCTGTCCGACGCCAATGCCCGCAAGGCCGTGGCGGCGACCGATGGCGAGATCGTGCTGGGCGCCCGGCACAGCACCATCCGGCTGCACCGCGAGGCGGTGCCGGGGGCGGTCGCCGGCCGGGTCTACACGGTCGAGCCGACCGGCGACATCACCTATGCCCATGTCCATCTGGGGTCGGCCCCGCTGGTGGTCAGCGTCACCCCGGACGTCAAGCTGGGGATCGACCAGCCGGTCTGGCTCGAATTCGACCAGCAGAAGCTGCACCTGTTCGACGGCAAGACCGGCCGCGCGTTGCCGGCCGCCTGACCAATCACCGGCCCCGCAAAGCGGGCCGGATCTCGGAGGGAAACACGTGAAGATCACCAATCTGCGCACCGCCGTCATCGCGGGGAACTTCCCGTGGGTGCTGGTGAAGGTGGAGACCGATGCCGGCATCACCGGCCTGGGCGAGGCCTATTGGGGCGCCGGGGTGGCCGAGCTGGTGCACAAGGCCAAGCCGATCATCATCGGCGAGGACCCGGTCAACATCGGCAAGATCGTCGAGATCCTGATCCGCTGCCTGTCCGGCGAGGGATCGCAGGCCGGCGCCACCGTCACCGCGATCAGCGGCATCGAGATCGCGCTGTGGGACCTGCTGGGCCGGGCGCTGCAGACCCCGATCTCGACCTTCTTCGGCGGCCGCTTCCGCGACAAGATCCGGATCTATGCCGACTGCCATGCCGGCGACTCACCGGAGCCGTCCTCCTACGCCGCCAAGGCGCGCGAGGTGGTGGCGGACGGCTTCAGCGCCATCAAGTTCGACCTCGACACCCGCAACCCCCACACCATCGACATCTCCGACGACCCGAACCCGCGCCGGCAATGGTTCGAGCCGTTCAACCGCACCATCGGGTCGCGCGAGATGGCCTGGATGGTCGACGTCGTCCGCGCCGTGCGCGAGGCGGTGGGGCCCGAGATCATGGTGGCGATGGACGCGCACTGGAAGTTCGGGGTGAACGACGCCATCAAGCTGGCCCAGGCGCTGGAGCCGTTCGACCTGTTGTGGCTGGAGGACCCGGTGCCGCCCGAGAACATCGAGGCGCAGCGCCACGTCACCCATTCGACCCGGACGCCGATCTGCACCGGCGAGAACCTGTACCGCAAGCACGGCTACCGCGAGCTGATCGAGAAGCAGGCGGCACGGATCATTGCCCCCGACATCCCGAAGATGGGCGGTCTGGCCGAGGCCAAGAAGGTCGCCGACCACGCCGACCTGTATTACATCCCGATCGCGCCGCACAACGTTGCCAGCCCGATCGGCACGGTGGCCGGCGCCCATGTCTGCGCCGCCATGAACAACTTCCTGGTGATGGAATTCCATGCCCATGACGTGGCGTGGTGGAGCGACCTGGTCGATGGCGGCCCGCCGATCGTCGACGGCTTCATCCACCTGAACGACCGGCCGGGCCACGGCCTGACCCTGAACGAGGATGTCGCGCGGGCGCATCTGCAGCCCGGCACCAGCTATTTCGGCGACGAGCCCTGATCGCCGCCGACCGACCAGCGAAGGACGAACCGAGAATGATCGAGACCAGCGACATCAAGCGGCCGCCGGCGGAATGGTGCGCGGCGCTGCAGGCGATCGGCGCCGCCACGGCCAGCAGCACCCTGGCCCATATGGGCATCCGCAACACCCATATCGGCGGCCCGGTGGCCTGGACCAAGGGCAAGGCGATCGCCGGCCCGGCGCTGACGCTGCAGTTCATGCCGAAGCGCGAGGACCTCTATGGCGAGGACGAATACGCCGAGCCGGAGAAGCAGCTGCACCGGCACGTGCTGTATCATGTGCAGAAGGGCGACATCGTCGTCGTCGACGCCCGCGGCGACATGAAGAGCGGCGTGTTCGGCGACATGATGCTGACCTACTTCAAGGGCCGCGGCGGCCTGGGCGTGGTGATCGACGGCTGCATCCGCGACTATCCCAATACCGGCCGGCTGGACCTCGGCTTCTGGTTGCGCGGCGTGACCCCGAACTTCCACACCCAGACCGACCTGATGCCCTTCGGCGTCAACATCCCGATCGCCTGCGGCGGCGTGCTGGTGATGCCGGGCGACATCATCGTCGCCGATGATGACGGCGCCGTGGTGGTGCCGGTGGCGCTGGCGCCGCAGGTGATCGAGCAGTCGGCGAAGCACCACGAGTGCGAGGAGTTCTCGCGCGAACGCCTGTCCGAGGGCGGCGACCTGCGCCGCTACTACCCGCTGAGCGACGCGGCGCGGCCGGAATACGAGGACTGGCTGCGGAGCAAGGGCCGGGCGCCGTAGCCCGGCCGCCCGTCCTCGGGTCCGGTCAGCCTGTGAAATAGGCTGGCCGGTCGATGTCGGCGATCAGCCCGGGCTGCTGCGGCTGCCAGCCCAGCATGGCCCGGGTCCGCTCGCTCGAGGTCGGGACGTCCATCCCGACGAACATCGCGAACCAGCCGAAATGCGCCGCCGCCTCGTCCGGGGACTTGCCGACCACCGGCACGCCCAGGCGATGGCCGATCACGCCGGCGATGTCCCGGAACGGCACGCCCTCCTCCGCGATCGCGTGATAGCGGGCCCCGGCGACGGGGCCGCGCTCCAGCGCCAGCCGGTAGACCCGGGCGGCATCGAACCGGTGCACGGCGGGCCAGGTCCCGACCGGCCCCGCCGCCACCACCGCCGCACCGGAGGTGACCAGCAGCGGGCGGTCGGAGCCCGCGAGCACGGCGCCGAGCGCCTCGATGGCCCGGCGGTCGATCTCGCAATTCTCCCGGAACTTCGAGAAGTCATGGATGAAGGCGGTGTGGACCACGGCGTCCGCCGCAGCGGCGCCGCGGCGCAGGCTGTCGAGATCCTCGAGATCGCCCCGGTGCGGCTCGGCGCCCGCGGCGAGAAGGGCTTCGGCGCCCGCATCGGAACGGGTCAGCCCGAGCACTTGGTGGCCCGCGCCGCTCAGCTCGCCGACAACGGCCGAGCCGACGAAACCGGTGGCGCCGGTGACGAAGACACGCATCGCTCTGTCCTTGATGTGATGTCAGGGACCGCCCTGCGGCCCGACCGTGAGGATAGGCAGTTCGAAGGGAC
>JAEKLZ010000356.1 GCA_019508225.1 Inquilinus limosus
GCAGCCCGGACAGGATCAGCGGCAGGGCGGTGACCGCCAGCGCCACGCCGATGACGAGCGGGAACGACCCCGCCCCGAAGGCCTGGCCGGGCATGGGCGGATGCCCTGCCGCGGCCCAGGCGATGGCGATGCCGGCCAGCAGCAGCACGGCACCGAAGATCGCGTCGTTGAAGCGCACGTGTCAGACCCGGCTACTTGGCGAGGCCGGTGGCCTTCATGACCTCGCCGAGCGCGTCGTTCGAGGCCTTCATATAGGTCGCGAACTCGCCGCCGAGCGCGACCTTGGTGCCGAAGCCGCGCGACTTGACCATGTCCTGGTACTCGGCGCTCTGCACGATCCGGCCGATGGTCTCGGTCAGCTTCCTGGTCACGTCCTCGGGCATGCCCTTCGGCCCGCCGACGCCGCGCCAGGCGCCCATGGTCCAGCCGCTGCCGGTGACGCTCTTCAGCGTCGGCACATCCGGGTAAAGGGTGCTCGGCTCCGTATCCATGATCGCCAGCGCCTTGACCTTGCCGGCGTCGATCAGCGATCGGGCCTCGGGCAGCGACACCGGGGTCAGCTCGACACCGCCGGCGACGAGGTCCTGCAGCCCCGGCGCCGCGCCCTGGCTGGGCACCCAGGTCACCGCCGCGGGGTCGAGCCCGGCGTCGCGCAGCATGCCGGCCAGCGCCAGGTGCCAGATGCCGCCCTGGCCGGTGCCGGAGGATTTGAACTTGCCGGGGTTGGCCTTGATCGCCTCCAGCAGCGTCTTGATGTCGCCATGCGGGGAGTCGGCAGCGACCTCGATCGCCGCCGGGTCGGCATTGACCAGGGCCAGCGGCGTGTAGCTTTCCCAGGTCAGGTCGGTCAGCCCCTGCCAGTGCATCATGTTGATCTCCACCGTCAGCGTGCCGATGGTGTAGCCGTCGGCCGCCGCGGTCGCGATCGCGGTGTGGCCAACCACGCCGCTGCCGCCGGTGCGGTTCACGACATTGACCGGCTGCCCCAGCTCCTTCTCCAGGAAGGAGGCGAGGATGCGGGACACGGCGTCGGTGCCGCCGCCGGCCGCCCAGGGCACGATGTAGGTGATCGGCCGCTCCGGCCATTCGGCCTGGGCGGCGGGCGCCGCCGCGGCGGCCAGCACTGCGCCGGCGAGGCCGGCGATCACGGTCTTGAGCATGGTTTCCCCCTTCTGTTTTCTGTGTGTTTCCGCACCGGTCTTGGCGCCGGTTTGTTGCCGTAGGTTGGGTTCGCGGCGCGAACCCAACACTCCTATCGGGGTCGCCGTGTTGGGTTCGCCGAGGCGAACCCAACCTACACGCGATCGTCAGTAGCCGCCGCCCTTGGTCCCTTTCCCCGCGCCCTCGCGGTAGGCCTTGTACGCGGCCACGGAGTCCGAAGCCGCCTGGCGCAGATAGGGCACGTCGCCGCCGCCGGTCACCATGCGGTAGCCGCGGTCGAACAGCTCGGCCCAGGTGGAGGCGCTGCTGGGCACGGTGCCGAGCGGCGTGCCGGTCGGCCGCACCGCATCCTCGATCTGCCTGACCAGATCCTGCACCCGCGGGTCGTGCAGTTGCTCCAGCAGGCCGATCGAGCCGCCGAGGTCGTTGACGCCGATGAACACCATGTCGATGCCGTCGACCTTGGCGATCGCCGCGGCCTCGGGCACCGCATCCTTGGATTCGATCTGGGCCAGCAGCAGCAGGTTGTCGTTGGCCTTGCGCATGTAGTCCGGCTCGAAGCCGTAGGTCGAAGCGCGCACCGCGCCCGCGGCATAGCCGCGGCGGCCGGCCGGCGGGTAGCGGCAGGCGCGGACCAGCGCCTCGGCCTCGGCCGCGCTCTCGATCATCGGCACCATCAGGCTGTCGGCGCCGGCATCCAGCACGCGCTTCAGCCAGACCGGATCGTGCGCCGGCACCCGCACCACAGCCGGGGTGTCGGATGCCTGCACCGCGCGCAGCAGGTCGACCGTATCGTCGATGCCGCCGGGCCCGTGCTCGGTGTCCAGAATGACGAAGTCGTAGCCGGCATGGGCCATGATTTCCGCCACCGTGGGCGAGCCGCTGCCGACCCAGGCGCCGAACAGCTGGTCGCCGCGGCGCAGCCTTTCCTTCAACCGGTTGGGGCGAAACATTCCGGGGTTCCCTCCTCGCTTTTGCTGGAGTGTAGGCTGCCCTCGTTATGTCCGACAACGGGGCAACATGGCCGACCGGACCATCCATCGGTTTTCTCGGCGCCGATCCCTCCCTATATTCTGCCGGCCATGAACTCACTCGGTTTCGACAAGCCCCCTGCCGCGACGCGCGTCGTGGTCGCCATGTCCGGCGGCGTGGACAGCTCCGTCGTCGCGGCCCAGCTTGCCGAGCAGGGCTACGACGTCGTCGGCATCACGCTGCAACTGTACGACCACGGCATCGCCATCCAGAAGAAGGGCGCCTGCTGCGCCGGGGCCGACATCTACGACGCCCGCACCGTGGCCGACCGCATCGGTTTTCCGCACTACGTGCTGGACTATGAGAACCGCTTCGGCCAGGCGGTGATGGAGGATTTCGCCGACAGCTACCTGCGCGGCGAGACGCCGATCCCCTGCATCCGCTGCAACCAGAAGGTCAAGTTCCGCGACCTGATGGACTTCGCGCGCGACCTCGGCGCCGACTGCCTGGCCACCGGCCACTATGTCCGCCGGGTCGAGGGACCGCAGGGGCCGGAGCTGCATCGCGCCATCGATCCGGCCAAGGACCAGAGCTACTTCCTGTTCGCCACCACGGCGGAGCAGCTGGGCTTCCTGCGCTTCCCGCTGGGCGGCAGCAGCAAGGCCGAGACCCGGGCCGAGGCGGTGCGGCTGGGCCTCGTAGTCGCAGACAAGCCGGACAGCCAGGACATCTGCTTCGTGCCCGAGGGCCGCTACGGCGAGGTGGTGGCGCGGCTGCGCCCCGGCGCCGTCGGCCCCGGCGAGATCGTGCATCTCGACGGCACCGTGCTGGGCCGGCACCAGGGCATCGTCCACTACACCATCGGCCAGCGGAAGGGCCTGGGCATCGGCGGCCGCAAGTCGAATGACGAGCCGCTCTACGTCATCCGGCTCGACCCCGAGGCGAAGCGCGTCATCGTCGGCCCCTGGTCGGCGCTGGCCCGGCACAGCGTCGCCCTGACCGAGCTGAACTGGCTGGACGCGGCGCCAGGCCCGGAAGGCCGGACGGTGGAGGCCAAGCTGCGCTCCGCCCAGTCGCCGGTGCCGGCGACGGTGCGGCTGACCGGGCCGGATGCGGCGGTGCTGGAGCTGCATGCGCCGCAGCACGGGGTGGCGCCGGGACAGGCCGCCGTGCTTTATGACGGCGACCGCGTGCTCGGCGGCGGCTTCATCGCCCGGACCGAGCGCGCCGCCGCCTGACCTCAGAGATCCGTGGACAGAAAGGACACTTTGCCCATGTCGCTCGACGCCCTCGCCGAAGCCGTGCGCGGCCGCGCTGCCGGCGGCCCCGCGCTCGACGCCCGCGTCAAGTTCGACCTCGGCGCCGACGGCTTCATCGTGCTCGACGGCACCGGACCGGCCCCCGCCGTGTCGATCGGCGACGCCCCGGCCGACGTCACCCTGACCATGAAGGCGGAGACGCTGCGGCGGATGGTCGACGGATCCCTGAGCCCGACCATGGCCTACATGACCGGCAAGATCAAAGCCAACGGCTCCCTGACCGTCGGCATGAAGCTGGCCGCCCTGCTGGACGATTGAGGTCGGCCCTCAGCCATAGGTGACCGTGATATGGCTGGCCGCCTTGTCCACCGACAGCCAGCCATGCACGTCCTCGGCCGGCACGAGCTTCCGCCAGTCGTTCGAGCGGAACGCCTCGGCCGCGACGGCGTCAAGAAGCAGCGTCACCCGGCAAATGTAATTCATTCGGCGATCGCCCTCGACCCAGGCCGAGGCCAGCACTCGGTTCCGGTCGAGCTGAGGCTCGATCGATCCGGGGACGAAGCCGTCCACCCAGAGGAATCGGATGCTGTTGTCTCGGGACGCGCTGAACTCGCGCGAGATGCGGTGCTCGAGGTGGAGCCAGAACTCCTTGTTGTCAGCGATATCCATTCCCCCCTCCCCGCCTGTTTCCGGCCGGGCGACTCTGGATCAGCGCGCCTGAGGCGGCAAGGGCCGGCCCACCCCGACACTTCGACGGAAACCGCAGCGTCCGCGCGCGACACCCGCCTGCGTGGAGGGCACATTCGGGGCAACCAGACTCGAGGAAGCCCCCATGTCCGCACCCGCCGCCGAGCGCGCCCCCATCACCGATTATCTGCTGCTGGTGCTGCTCGCCACCCTGTGGGGCGCCTCCTACAGCTTCATCAAGCTCGGTGTCGCCACCATCCCGCCGGTGACGCTGATCGCGGCGCGCACCGTGATCGCCGGCGGCATCCTGCTGCTGGTGCTGCGGCTGCGCGGCATCCGCATGCCGACGGATGGGCGGACCTGGCGGATGTTCGCGGTCCAGGCGCTGGTCAACAGCACCATCCCCTTCGTCATGATCGCCTGGGCCGAGACCCGGGTCGATGCCGGGCTGGCGGCGATCCTGAACTCGACCTCGCCGATCTTCACCTTCCTGTTCACCTGGGCGATCACCCGGCATGAGGCCGTGACCGGCCGCAAGCTGTTCGGCATCGCCGCCGGGGTCGCCGGGATCGTGCTGGTGATCGGCCTCGACGCCCTGTCCGGCGCCGGGCAGGAG
>JAEKLZ010000231.1 GCA_019508225.1 Inquilinus limosus
GCACGCCTTCGGCCCGCAGCCGGGCGACGGCCTCCTGCTGCACCCAGCCGGGCAGCAGCCCCCGCGCAGCGACGGCCAGCCCGACCAGGATCGCGAGCAAAGCGGAGAGGCCGATGGTCCAGCGGCGACGGGGAAGATAGCGCGCCATCCAGCCACTCTAACCGAGGCGGAGCGCCGCCGGAACGGCGCCGCGTCGGGGGAGATGGGGCCGGGAGAGCGAGCACCGGCTTTTCGCGTTGCCTCTCCCGCTTGCGGGAGAGGTCGGAGACGCGAAGCGGCTCCGGGTGAGGGTTCTTTGTCGAGGCCGGTGCCCGCCCTCACCCGGACGTCCTGACGGTCGTCCGACCTCTCCCGCCATGCGGGAGAGGTAACACGTGATGGGAAAGCCCGCTGCCGCTCTCAGACCGCCTCCTCTTCCCCGAGCGCCGAGATCGTCCGTTCGGTCTCGGTGCTGCGGGCGCGGGCCACTTCGGTGATGGTGCGGCGCAGGTCGGGATGGGCGCTGGCCAGGGCCTGCAGGTCGCGGGCGGTCAGGGCCAGCAGCTTGCAGAAGGCGATGGCGGTGACCGTCGCGGTGCGGCGGCCGCTGATCAGCACCGCCATCTCGCCGAAGAAGTCGCCGCGGCCGAGCCGGAACTTGCGCCCGCCGCGGCCGATCTCCACCGCGCCGGAGAACGGCAGCCGCCGCACCAGCTCGGCGGTGCTGAGACCGAGGTCCAGCCGCGGCCGCTTCTGCAGCGTCTCGTACAGCCGGCCGACGTCGCGCTGCAGGTCCTCGTAGATCTCGCCGGTGATGAACTGCTGGTTGCGCAGGTCGTCGTATTCGACCGATTCCAGCCGCAGCGCCGCCCAGCGCAGGAAGCGCTCGGACATCCGCCGCTCATAATCCGGATATTGCAGCCGCCAGGCCTCGATCGCGGCGACGATGGCGTCCAGCCGGGTGGTCAGCACGGCGTCGAGCGACTGCCACACCTCGGCCCCGAGCAGCCGCCGCATCTCGGCCTCGGCATGGCGCTTCAGCATCTCGATCATCATCCGCGAGACCTTCAGCATCTCGAGGCGGTCGGCGATGCGGCCGGACAGCGGCCCTTCCCAGCCGGTGTAGCGCTGCACCAGGATGGCGATGCGGAAGCTCGGGCCGAAGCCGATGTTGCGCGAGGCCGCGGTCAGGTAGTCGGCGCGGCCGCCGGTCATCGCCGCGTCGTGCAGCCGGCCGACCTGGGCCAGCAGGTCGACCGTGGTGCGGCGCGACATCAGCTTCTGGTCGAAATGCTCGACCACCAGGTCGCGCTCGCGGTTGGCCAGGGCCATCAGCCCCATCCGCTCGCGCTCCTTCGGGTCCAGCATGAAGGGCCGGCTGGCCAGGCCGCTGAGGCGGCTGCGATAGGCCTCGGCCGCCTCCTTCGCCACCTCCGGCGCCAGATGCTGCTCCTCGGCGATCTCCTCGATCCGCTCGGCGATGCCCTCGCGCGCCTGGTGCAGGGCGCGGTCGCGCAGCGCCAGCTCGGTCGGGCTCAGCGCGTTCAGGCCGAGGCCACGCATCACCACGCGCAGCGTGGTGGCGTTGACCAGCAGCGTCCACAGCACGAAGCCGGTGGCCAGCACCACCACGAAATGCGTCGCCTCGGGCCCGAGCAGCGGGTTCTCGCTGACCGCCAGGGCCAGCGCCAGGGTGACGGCGCCGCGCAGGCCGCCCCACAGGATCACCACGCGGTAGGGCGTGCTGATCGGCTGGCCGACCTTGAGCCAGGTCAGCACCGGCAGCAGCCCCCACAGCACGATCGCCCGGGCGGCGAAGGCGGCGGAGATCAGCACCAGCAGCAGCAGCCCGTCCTCGACCGTGGCGTCGCGCAGGAACTCCGGCACCAGCATGGCGGCGAAGATGAAGATCAGGGTCGAGGCGCAGAAGCCGAGCAGCGCCCACACCTTCTCCAGCCCCTCCCAGCCCTCGGCCGAGATCCGCACCCGGCCGGTGGAGCCGACCACCAGCGCCACCGTCACCACGGCGACGACGCCGGAGACGTGCAGATAGCGCTCGGCCACGACATAGGCGATGTAGGGCAGCGCCAGGGTGAAGGCGACTTCGGCCACCGGATAGCGGTTCAGCGGCCGCATCACCATGAAGGCCAGGCGGCCGGCGATGAAGCCGAACAGCCCGCCGCCGATGAAGAAGCGCAGGAACAGGAGCGGCGCGCCGCTGGCATCCGCCTCCTCGGCGCCATGACTGGCGCCGCCGGCGGCGGTCAGCAGGCCGACCAGCACGATGTAGAGGGTGATGGCCGCGGCGTCGTTCAGCAGGCTCTCGCCCTCGACCAGGATGGTCAGGCGCCGCGGCGCGCCGGCGTCACGGAAGATGCCGATCACGGCCGCCGGGTCGGTGGTGGCGACGATGGCGCCCAGCAGCAGGCACAGCAGCAGGCTCTGGCTCGACGTGCCCCACAGCGCCACGCCGACCACCAGGCTGCACACCAGCACGGCGACCACGGCCAGGGTCAGGATCGGCGCCATGTCGTCCATCATCCGCCGCACATCCATGTGCAGCCCGGCCTCGAACAGCAGGATCGGCAGGAAGATGTGCAGGATCGCCTCGGACCGGATCTCGCCGCCGGTGACCGCATGGGCGAATTCGGTCAGCGGCCCGCCGGCGCCGATCGCGCCGGTGACGCTGGCGACCGAGCCGAGCGCGATGCCCAGCCCGGCGATCAGCACCGAATGCGGCAGCGACAGCCGCGCCGCCAGCGGCTGCAGCAGCGCGACCAGGACGATCAGGACGGAAATGGCGAGCACCGCCAGGGCGATATCGGGCATGGCTTCCCATCGGCAATGCCGGGTCCTCCCGGCCCGGCGATACTACACGAGCAGAGCCGCCTGTCGCCGGTGATGGTGGTCACGGAAGGACGAGATCAGCGTGGCGCGTCGCCTCCTGCCACTGCCGTCCGGTCGAGCGCTTCGGGTTGTGAATAAAGCCGCCAGCCTCAACTTTCATTGTCATTGCCGGGCTTGACCCGGCAATCCAGGGGTCACCGAGAGCGGCTTCGACATCTCTGGATGCCCGGGTCAAGCCCGGGCATGACAGTTAGAAGTAGAGTCGCAGGCCCTGAAGCCTCTCACGGGTTGCCGTTTATCCCTTAGCCGGACACCCATGGGTCAAACCCGAGGACGACAAAAAACTTAGGGACAAGAATGCTCTGGCTAGAGCACGAAATCCGCCGCGACGAGCGCGATGGTGCCGGTGAGCTGGATGTGGAAGTCGGAGGTGCCGTTGCCGTCGACATCGCCGGCGATGGTGGTGACCCCGGGCGCCGTGACGGCGAAGCGCAGCTGTCCGGCAACGCCGGTGTAGAGGCCGTTGCCGATGAAGGTGAAGGCCTGGTCGCCGGGCGCGCCGGTGTTCGCGTCCATCAGCGACAGGTCGATCCGGTCGCCCTGGGCGTGGCTGAAATCGGTGATCCGGTCGGCGTTGGCGCCGACGGTGCTGTCCGCGATCGCGACATAGGAAAAGCGGTCCGCCCCGGCACCACCCGTCAGCATATCCTTGCCGGTGCCGCCGCGGAGCACGTCGGCGCCGCCAAAGCCGCTCAGCGCATTGGCCCCGCTGCTGCCGATCAGCGTATCGCCGCCGTTGCTGCCGTTGACGTTCTCGATCGCGGCGAAGGTGTCGCCCGCGGCGTTGCCGCCGCTGCCGGTGCCGGTGGCGAGATTCACCGTGACGCCGGTGGCCTCGCCCCAATAGCTGACGAGGTCGATACCGGCGCCGCCGTTCAGCGTGTCCGCGCCGCCGCGGCCGCGCAGCACATCGTCGCCGTTCCAGCCCTGCAGCGTGTTGGCGCCGGCATCGCCGGCGAGGGTGTCTGCGCCCTGGCTGCCGCTGATATTCTCGATCCCGACCAGGGTGTCGCCTGCGGCCTCGCCGCCGCTGCCGGTCCCCGCGGCGAGGTCGACGATGACGGCTTCCGGACGGAGGTCGTAGCTGGCCGTGTCGATGCCGGTGCCGCCGTCGAGCTGGTCGGCACCGTTTTCGCCATAGAGCACGTCATTGCCGTCGCCGCCGTTGAGGATGTCGTCGTCATCGCTGCCCCGCAGGATGTCGGCGCCGCCGAGGCCGTTGAGGACGTCGTCCCCGCCCCGGCCGTCGAGAAGGTTGTTCCCGGCCGAGCCGGTCAGGATATCGTTGACGAGGAAGGCGCCGTAGACATTCTCGATGCCGGACAGCACGTCGCCCGTGGCATCGCCGCCGCTGGCGGTGCCGGCGCTGAGATTGATCGTCACGGCGGCGGAGCCGGCATAGTCGACCAGGTCGATCCCGGCGCCGCCGTCGATCTGGTCCGCCCCGCTGCCGCCCGTCAGGTGATCGTCGCCGGCCCCACCGATCAGCGTATCGTTACCGGCCAGTCCGTCGAGTTCGTCATCGCCGCTACCGCCGTCGAGGACATTGGCGGCGACATTGTTGCCGATGATCGTGTCGCCGCCCAGGCCACCGATGACATTCTCCATGTCGATGAAGCTGTCGCCGCTGGAATCGTTGGCGCCGCCGGACCCGACGCCGGAGAGGAGGTTGAGGACCACCGCGACGGTGGCGCCGGCATAGCTGATGGTGTCGATGCCGCTGCCGCCCTCGAACCGGTCCCCGCCGGCGCCGCCGGTCAGCACGTCATCGCCGTTGCCGCCGACCAGTTTGTCGTCGCCGATGCCGCCGTCGATCAGGTCAATGCCGCCGCCGCCATGGATGATGTCGTTGCCGCCGAGACCGTTCAGCGTGTCACCGAGGGCCGTCGCCTGCGGAATGTCGGTATAGCCGGGCGGCACGACCACCCCGTCGCCGAGCAGATGGATCAGGTCGTTTCCCGCGGTTCCGTTGACGACGGCCATTTTTGTCGATCTCCAGGCTGGACAGGCGCGGCACCCGCGCCGCCGGCCATTCTGCAGAAGATCGGCGGCTACGCATCTCCCAGATGGGAGATGCGCCGCCGACTCTTTTGGCGTGAGGAAAGGCCGGGGCTTGGGTCCTACCCCGCCACCCGCTTGACCTCGAAGCGCTCGGGCGGGGTCGCGATGGCGTCCTGTGCGGCGACGATCTGGATCTCGCGCTTGCCGGAGCGGTGGGTCTCCTCCATCACCGCATAGACCGTGCCGGCGGTGCGGCCCAGCGCGACGGCCGGGTCGCCGCTGCGCAGGTAATGCGCCAGGAACAGCGCCGCGGTGATGTCGCCCGAGCCGTTGACCGAGATCGGCAGCCGCGGCGTCGCCACGATCCACGCCCCGTCCGGCGCCACCGCCAGCATCTCGATCACATCCGCCGGCGCGTCCTGCCGGGTCAGGCTGGTGACCAGCACGATCTTCGGCCCAGTGGCCTGCACCGCCCGGGCGGCGGCGAGCGCGTCGGCCAGGGTCTTCACCTCGCGGCCGGCCAGGAACTCCAGCTCGAACTGGTTCGGGGTGATGATGTCGGCCTGCGGCACCGCGCGCTCGGCCATGAACTCCGGCAGGCCGGGGCGGACGAAGAAGCCGCGGTCGACATCGCCCAGCACCGGGTCGCAGCAATAGATCGCCTTCGGGTTGGCCGCTTTCACCTTGGCCACCGCATCGAGCACCAGGGCGCCGAGCGACACGTCGCCCATATAGCCGGACAGCACGGCGTCGCAGCCCGGCAGCACGCCGCGCTCCTCCACACCGCGCAGCACCTCGGCGATCTGGTCGGCGGCCAGCACCGGGCCGCGGAAGCTGCCGTAACCGGTGTGGTTCGAGAAATGCACGGTCAGCACCGGCCAGACATCGATGCCGAGGCGCTGCAGAGGGAACACCGCGGCGCTGTTGCCGACATGGCCGTAGGCGACGGAGGACTGGATCGACAGGATGGCGGTCACGGCGCGGCTTTCTGGTTGCGGACGGCTAGGAATAGGCGAGTCGTCGGTGGAAGCCTAACGCGTTGCCTCTCCCGCTTGCGGGAGAGGCAATAGGAAGCGCACCGGCCTCATCACGCCGCCGCCAGGCTGAGATCCGGATCGCTCCTGAGCAGATCCACCAGCGTGCGCAGCCCCCGCTCCAGCTCGTCGGCGTCGGCGGCGGCGGTCAGGGTGATGCGCATGGCGTGCGGCGTCTCGGCGCGGCCGGGCACGAACAGCTCGGTCGAGGTCATGGCCAGGCCGCGCTGCCGCGCCGCCGCCACCACATCCTGCGCCCGCCACGGCTCCGGCAGCTCGAGCCAGATGTGGAAGCAGCCGGGCTTGCTGTGCCAGGTCAGCCCCTCCAGCGCCCGCACCGCCACGGCGTGGCGGGTCTTGGTCTCGCGCCGGATGCGGTC
The DNA here is from genome assembly GCA_019508225.1 of Inquilinus limosus. GTDB lineage: Bacteria > Pseudomonadota > Alphaproteobacteria > DSM-16000 > Inquilinaceae > Inquilinus > Inquilinus limosus_D. Next base: position 6,302 of record JAEKLZ010000231.1, read on the forward strand.
GGCCAGCACATCGCAGGTGCCGTCCTCGATCCAGTCGGCGACGATCTGCCCCATCACCGGCGGCGCCATCCAGTTGGTGGCGCGGGCGGCGGAGCTGAAGCGCCCGAGCCGGTCGGACGGCATGGCGGCGAAGCCGATGCGCAGCGACGGCGCCATCGCCTTCGACGCCGCGGTGATATAGATGCTGCGCTCCGGCGCGTAGCTGGACAGGGCCGGCGGCGGGTCCTCGGCGATGGTGCCGTAGATGTCGTCCTCGACGATGGTGATGCCGAGGTCGCGGCACAGCTCGGCGATCACCTTGCGGCGCTCGACCGACATGGTCTTGGTGGTCGGGTTGTGCAGCGTCGGGGTGGTGTAGAGGATGCGCGCGCCCGAGGCGCGGGCCGTGGCCTCCAGCGCCTCCGGCGTCATCCCCTCCTCGTCCATCGCCACCGGCCGCAGCGACAGGCGCAGCAGGCTGGACAAAGCGCGGACGCCGGACCAGGTCAGCTCCTCCACCAGGATCGGGTCGCCGGGGTCGCAGAACGCCATCAGCGCCGCGGTGATGGCGTGCTCGGCGCCGCTGGTGACCAGCACCCGCTCGGGCCCGACCTCGATGCCGCGGCGGCGGATCCATTGCGCCCCGGCGGCGCGGTGCTCCCACCGCCCGGTGTGGGCCTGGTAGTTGATCAGCTCGCCCAGCATGTTGGACCCGGCGATGCGGCGCATGGCCTCGGCGTATTCCGGGGCGATGACATGGGTCGGCGGCCGGTTGACGCCGAGCTCGATGGTCTGCGGCCCGCCGACGGCCGGCATGTCGAGCGTGGCCTGGGACCGGGCGCCGGCCTTGACGAAGCTGCCGCGCCCGACCTCGCCGGCCACCAGCCCGCGGCGCTCGGCCTCGGCATAGGCGCGGCTGACGGTGCCGACGGTGACGCCGAGCCGCCAGGCCAGGTCGCGATGGGTCGGCAGCCGCTCGCCGACCTTCAGCCGGCCGGCATAGACGTCCTCGGCGACGGCATCGGCGATGCGGAGATATTTCGGCCCCGCGCGGTCGACCAGCGACGGCATCCACATGGCGGCCTCCTGTTGTGTCGCAATTGTCTCGATCCGCATCGAAGCATGATCGGGACAATCGGGACAAGGACGGGCGGGATGCAAGGGGGACAGGGCAGGATTGTCTGGGTGCGGCGGGGTCGGCCCGGGTGGCGAGTCGGACCCGGCCGCCAGCCGTCAGCCGCCGCCCCGGCCCGGCCGCGGCGCCCAGCCAGCCGCATCGCCGCCCCCGATCGTTCTGATGGCGAAATCGCCGGCCGGAGTCGCAGGCGAGATCCGGCCCGCCCGTCGCGCTTCGGCCCGTTCGGCTTGTGGCGGAGACCTTCCTTGCAATCGTCGGAAAACCGGAGCCGATCGATCAGAAATGCAAACTTCCCGAGATTATACCGCCAGATTGTGTCGAAACTCGTCCTTATATCTCCAATTTTAGCAAGAACAGCGATAGAGTTTATGATTTCGCCACGGCGGGACTAGCACTCAGACCTTGGAAAGTCGAATGACCTTAAGGTCTGACTTCCATGACTCCGTGAATTCTCCTTTTGGCCTTTGCTGAATTTGCCGCTTGGATACGCTGCGAAACCTCAACAGGTCGTTCGTACAAACAATATCCGACAGGGTTGGCTTTTCGTCGCGATCGGGGGACGCGCGCTCTCTCATCGTGCTCGACCAGACTTCGGCCAAGCCCCGCGGGGCCTGACCGGACCCTGCCGGAGGATTCCCGGGAGCCTTCGTTCCCGGGCCGAAGCCCGCATCGCGGCTCTCCGCCACGACGGACCGCCCCCGATGGCGAGCCATTACCGTCGGAATCGACACAAGGAGGAGCGAGACATGTCCTTGCGCAATGTCACGGCTTCATTGGCTCTCTGCCTGCTGGCGAGCTCGCCCGGGCTGGCGGCGTCGCCAGGGGCCGCACCCCAGGCGGCGGCGCTCCAGGCCAAGGCCCCGGCGGCCGAGCCGGACCGGGTGGTCAACGACCCCACCCTCTACAACACCGGGCCGGACGGGCAGGTGAACCTGGCCCAGGTCAACGAGACCAGCTCGCTGAAGCACCACAGCATGGCGATCAACGGCAAGCTGGCGCGGTTCACCGCCGGCGCCGGCCACCTGGTGGTCAGCGGCGCCGACGGCAAGCCCGAGGCCGCGTTCTTCTACACCGCCTACACCATGGACGGCGCGCCGAAGAACACCCGGCCGGTGACCTTCCTGTGGAATGGCGGCCCCGGCTCGGCCTCGATCTGGCTGCATATGGGGTCCTGGGCGCCGAAGCGGCTGAAATCGGACGCGCCGAACATCATCAGCTACGGCACCCAGCCCGAGAGCTTCCCGCTGGTCGACAACGAGATCACGCTGCTGAAGCAGTCGGACCTGGTGTTCGTCGACCCGCCCGGCACCGGCTACACCGCGGCCATCGCCCCGCACAAGAACCGCGACTTCTGGGGCGTCGACGTCGACGGCCAGGTGGTGGCGGATTTCATCACCCGCTACATCAACCAGACCAACCGCCAGAGCTCGCCGAAATACCTGTACGGCGAATCCTATGGCGGCATCCGCACGCCGATCGTGGCCAAGCTGCTGGAGCGGCAGGGCACCAGCCGCTACGCGCCGGACCCGACCGGCAAGCCGCCGGTGATCCTGACCGGGGTGATCCTGAACTCGCCGATCCTCGACTACGCCACCAATTGCGAGATGGTGGGCGACGTCTCCTGCGCCGGCTACCTGCCGAGCTACGCGATGATGGCGAACTTCTTCAACAAGTCGCCGGCCCGCGGGTCGCAGACCATCGAGCAGTATCTCGAGAGCCTGCGCCAGTTCACCTCGGTGCGCTACGCGCCGGTGGAGGCGCTGGCCCCGGCGGCGCGCAAGAAGTTCCTCGACACGCAGACGGGCTGGGCCCTGCTGAACGACATGGTGGCCCGGGCGGCGCTCGACACGCTGACCTGGTACAAATCCATCAAGCAGCTGCCCGGCGACTACCGCGAGGAGCTGATGCCCGGCTTCGAGCTCGGCCGCTATGACGGCCGGATGAAGGTCCCGGCGGGCAATTCCTACGCGCCCGACGACTATATCAACGTGGCCTTCCTCAACCAGTTCAAGCAGCTGATGCCGTATTACGTGAACTACCGCAGCGCCTCGGCCTACGAGTCCCTGGGCAATGCGATCTACTACTGGGACTGGAACCACAACGGCACCACCGACCCGAACAGCCTGGCCGACATCCAGGTGGCCCTGACCTACGATCCGGGGCTGAAATGGCTGGTCATGCACGGCTATGAGGACAATGCGACGCCGGGCTACCAGACCGAGCTGGACCTGATCGGCGTCGACCTCGCCGGCCGCGTCCCGGTGAAGTGGTTCGAGGGCGGCCACATGACCTACAACACCGAGGCCTCGCGCCCGGCGCTGGAGGCGGTGATCAGCGATTTCTATGCGGCGCCGCCCTTCGGGTCCGACGCGGCCCAGATCGCGCAACAGGCCGACGCCAACTAGCCAAGCAGGAGGGCATCATCATGAATTTCAGACATTCGGCATCCGTGGCGTCGCTGGCCCTGGCGCTGACGGGGATCGGGCTGGGCCAGCCGGCCTGGGGCTATGACGACCTGCTGAAGCCGATCCGGCCGCAGGGCGCCGCGACGCTGCGGGTGGCCCCTGCCCCGAAGCCAACCCCGGCGACGGTGGCGCAGGGCGTGCAGGACGAGCTGGCGGCGCAGTTCCAGCGCGCGGCGGGCGCCCGGTCGTCGCTGACCGCGCAGCAGGCGAAGTCGGCCGGCTGGGGCTTCGTGGCCGACCATTTCGGCCAGATCGACACCTCGCGGAAGGGCTACGTCACCCTGGCCGAGATCACCAGCTTCATGGCGGCCCGCTCGCCGCAGACGCTGATGAAGTCGGCGCCGCAATAGGACGGCAAAGCGGCCCGGCCGGTTTGGCCGGGCCGTCGCCCCCGGAAGCGGCGCCCTCACTCCCCGGGAGGCGTCGTCCTCGGACGAAACGGGCCGATGGTCCAGGACCGCGTCGCCAGCTCCCGATCCTGGCGGGCGGCCGGCTCTTCGCGCCGCACCTCGCGCGGCGCCACGCCGCATTGGGCCCGGAAGCGGCGGTTGAAGGTGGACAGGTCGCGGAACCCCCAGGTGAAGGCCACCTCGGTGATGGAGAGGTGCCGCCACGCCGGATCCGCCAGCATCTTCCGGCACTCCTCGATCCGGCGCCGGCTGATCCAGCCGGCCACGCCGATGCCGGTCTCCTCGAACAGCATCTCCAGCTTGCGGCGCGAGCAGCACAGCCATTCGGCCACCTCGTCGACGCTGAGCCGCGGGTCCTGCAGCCGGCTCTCGATGTAGGCGCACGCCTCCGGCAGAGAGGCCTGGCGAGAGCCGTTGCGGCCGGATCTGTGCACGATCGAGGTCGGGCTGAAGGCCAGCGCGACCAAGCGGCAGATGGAGTCCTGGATCCGGTGCTGCATCGGCCGTGCCAGGCTGCCGCATTCGCGCCAGGTCGTCTGCAGCAGGCTCAGAAGCAGGGCGCCGGCCCCATGCCGGCCGAGAATCCCCACCCCGATCGACAGGTCCGGCGCGATCAGCAGGGGTTCGAGAACATGGCGCGGCAGCCGCCACACCTGCACATGCGGAGTATCCAGGCCGACCTCCTCGAAGGGCAGCGCGGCGTCCGTCAGCGTCATCTCGCCGAACCGCCGGTGAAACGTCCGGCCGGCGTGGCTGACACGCCCGACGCCGTAGATCTGCAGGATGAGGTTGTAGCCGTCCCACCCGTCCCCGGCGGCATCGCGCCCGGCCCCGGCCAGGCGGGCCGCGCTCTGCTGGCACTCGCTCGCCCATCCGTCGGCGAAGCCTCGGATGACGAGGCGGCCATGCACCGCCTCCCCGTCCAGCGGTTCCACGGCCGTCAGATCGGGATAGAGATGGCGGAGCGCGCCCCGCCAGTACTCCTCCCGCTCCGGTTCCGGCACGGAATCCGTCGTCCAGACGTCATCCGCCTTGTCGGCGGAAACCTGCAGTGACCGCTTCTCGAGCATCGGCTTCCTAACCCTATGGCCACATTCGCCGGCTGGACCGGCGCTTGCGGATGGTTGACGGGGGCGAACGCCACCATCCTGGACCTGGGGTTCGACCGAACGCTCTCCGGCTTCTGGTCGCCAACCGCGCCGAGGCCGGTTGGGCGACAGAGACTATACCGGATCGCTACGAAGGAAAGGGCCGGTCAAGCCGATAGAATTATTTTCTGTCTTATAGGAATATTGGCAAAATCCTCACCGGACAGCGATACGCTCAGCCGTCGGGACACCGGCTCCGTCCGGGTCTTCACGAATACTTCGGACGGACGCCGCGAAGGCCGCCCGCCGGCAGCGGTCGCCATTCCGGCCGGGACTGTCAGAACTGGCTGAAGCCTCCAGCCAGCCGTTCGGCGTCGCCCGGTACCACCCGGGTGCTGTTGCCGACGACCTTCCCCTCCTGGGTGAAGTATATCGTCTCGCCCGTCCTGTAGACGGCACCGCAGACCGTGGCCGCATTCTCGGAATAGCAGAGCTTCCCGTTCGCCACGGACCATCGCCCGACGAAGGAGCGACGCTGGTCCCGGTAGTAGTACTGGCCGTCCGGTCGATAATACTCGACCCATGGATCACCCGCGCGCAGCGTCCCGGTGTTGATGGCGTAGCGGGCGTAGACCGTCTGGTTCGACAGCAGCGAGACGATGTCCGGGCCGGACAGCGGCATCCCCGCGGTGGAAACCGGGGTCGCCGCGACGGGGGCCGGGACCCGCGAAGCGGAGACCGGCGGCGCCGGGGTGAAGACCGGGTTGCCCGCCGCGGCAGCCGGGATCCCGGGCGTGACCAGCACGACCTGGGTCCCCGGGTTGATCCCGGGTCCTGGCGTGATGATTTGCGTCCCTTCGGGGACGATCAGGGTGGACCCTCCCGTCTCGACCGCGACGGTCCCCTGCCGCGGAGCCGGCTGGCCACAGGCCGACAGCACGAGGACAGCCGCCGCGGACGCGATGACGCCGTGTCTGATGGTCCCGGCCCGCCATCCCGGCGGACGCCCGATCGCGAAGGGCATTGCGCGGTCCAACCGCCTTTCCCCGGCTCCGGCGGCGAGAGCGGCGCCGGTCGCCAGGCTCGGAGACGGTTCGTCACTGGCCGGGATCACCATGGTCATCACTCCTCATTCGGAGGACGGCGGCCCGAGGATTCGTCCCGCACGGCTCCAGCATCCGAAAACGTGCACTCTTCAACAGGCGCCAGGGAGTGCCCGTTCCCCTCCACCATCCGGATCTTCGGCATCGCGGGGCAGCCGCGGGCCCCAGCCCCCGCGCGACGACGGCTCCCGGGGTCAATTGCGGAACGCCCCGCCGACGCTCCTCGACGTTCCGCCGCTGAACGCGCTTCCGATCCCGCCTCTCGAGGTCGAGCTGGCGCCAGACGACGTGATCCCGGCCGCCCCGGCGGACGTGCCGTCCGGCCCCGCGGCTCCGCCGCCGACCGTGATGCCGGAATGCGATGCCGCCGCATCGGCATCACCGATGACCGAGGCACCGCCCATGCTGGTCGACATGCTGATGCCCGCGGCGCCGGTCACGCTCATCGGGCCGGATGTGTTGTTGACGTTCAGCCCGCCGCTGACGCCGAAGCTGGAATTGACGCCCAGCGAGCTCGCGAAGCCGTCCGGCGTCCCGGTGGCCGTCGCCAGGCCGTTCGATGCGGCGCCGCTGAACCCGGCCGCATTGTCGGTCGAGGCGGTGCTCGCGCCGACGCCGGTGCCGAAGCCCGCGGCGGTGCCGGAGGCGCCGCCGGTGCTCACCGACTCGGCGGCGCCCAGGCTGCCGCCGCGGCTGATCGTGCCCGAGAGATCGAAGGCCATCGCCGGACCGCCGGCAAGGCAGAGGGCGATGGCAGATGTCAGGAAGACGGATCTGGTTCTGTTCATGACCGTTGCACTCCATGGTGGAAGGCGTATCCCGCCCCGCCGGGATCCCGGCCCGGGCACCCCCGGACCGGCCCGGCGGAAGGCGGGCCGGCGCGGCCCATGGCGCACCGGCCCTCGTGAACGCGGTCGGTCGCCGAGATCAGCGGAACGACGCGGTGCCCTCTGCGGTCGACTCACCATGTCCGGTGGCCGCCGCCTCACCACCATTGGACGACGCCTGGGCCCGCCCGTCGGCGATCGAGCTGGCGGACGCGGACGTGCTGCCGTCCGAATTCACGCTGCCCGAGCCCAGCCCAAGGCCGGAGCCCTCGCCCAGCGCGGAGCCGACGCCCTTGGTTGCGGCGGTGCCGTTGCCGAACGCGGAGCCCGAGCCCATCGCCTCGCTCGACTGCAGCGAGCCACCGATGTTGTTCTGGTTGCTGCCGAAGCCGACCCCGTCGGCGATGCCGTGGCTCACGGTGTTGGCGGTGCCGCCGAGGGCGCTGTCCGCCTGGGCGGCGCCGTTCGCGAAGGCCCCGCCCGCGCCGGTCGCGGTGTTGGTGCCCGCGGTGCCGATGCCCGCACCGGTGCCGACACCCGCCCCCTGCGCCAGGCCCAGCGCATTGGACACGGTGGAAACCGCCCCGCTGCCGTTACTCGTGGAACCGGCATTGCTGAGATCGAAAGCGAAAGCGGAACCGCCGCTGACGATCACAATCGACGAAGCCAGAAGCGCCATACGAAGCGTCTTCAATGTCCACTCTCCTGTTTCTGCCTACACTCTCCCATCAGGGACACATGCCCCTGCTGAGGTGAGCGGATCATGGCAGCGGCTGGCGACCGGTTCTGCGCAGATCACGAAATGAACGTTGCGATCCGCGCAAATTTTTAATGAATTACCAAAAATTCATTTTTCTTGCTGTAATCGACTTTGCCAACGCGCAACGCGTCATGACCATGGTGAAAATATACCCTATAATCATCCCGGAGATTATGCACCAAACAGTCCTCGATCTGTTGCCAATGACCTGGTTTTTTTGCGTCACCTTTCGGCATGTATTATCTCGTTCCGAGCGGAGCGGCAAAACTCTGCCTTCTATACGATCCGGAGACGGTTGCCGCCACCCCGGCCCGGACGCCGAACGATCCGGCGGAGACGCCGCCCCGATAACGGCCGCCGCTCGCAGGACGGCATGGCCCGAAGCCGGAAGCCGAGAATTCGGAGCGGCGGGCCGGAACGGGCGTCCGACCGCGCTTGTTGGTAGAAGAACGTTTGGAAAAAAAGCACTGGCGCGAGCCGTCTGGTGGTGGATCCGAAATCGGTGTGCGGCGGACATCAGGTCCGCAGTGCCCGACGCTTCGAGTCCGTCGTCAGCCGGCTCGCGCCAGTTTGCGTTTCCAGGCGGTCCCTCAGCGGGTTTCCGTTCGCGGGCGACCCTATCCAGGAGAAGTCAGCATGCTGCGGATCCTTGTCATCGCCTCGGTCCTAGCGATTCCGGCCGGACCATGCCTGGCCCAATCGACATCGAACGCCACCGGCAGTGCCAGTTCCAGCGCCGTCAACAATGCGGGGGCGACGGCTGGCGCCATCTCGGCCGGCGGCACCGTGAGCATCGTCAACGGCGCGCCCGGCGACAGCTCGTTGCGATACAGGGGGTCCTACACCGTCCACAACACGCCGGACATCGTCGCGCCCGGCCTGACGGCGGGGCTGAACACATGCGCCGGCTCCTACGCCGCCGGGTTGGCGGTTGCCGGCTTCGGCCTGACCGGGGGCGGCACCACCGTCGACGAGGGATGCGAACGCCGGAACATGGCCGCCTTGCTGGGCCAGATGGGCGAAGGCGACGCGGCGCGCGAGGTGTTGTGCGAGGACGAGGTGGTGCGCTCGGCCTTCGCCCGGGTCGGCCGCCCGTGCATCGTCGACCGTCCGAAGATCCAGGCGGCCGCCGCGCTGCCGACCGCCACGCTGCCGGCCGTCGCGGCCCTGCCTCCCCCGCCGCCGCGCATCGTCGCGATGCAGCCCGTCATCAGCCGGGGCGATCCGGGCTACCAGCAGTAGGCGCGGGAAGA
>JAEKLZ010000357.1 GCA_019508225.1 Inquilinus limosus
CGAATTCGACCTCGCACTGGCTGGCCTCGTCGGCGCTGCCCAGAACGTGGTTGTTGGTCAGCAGCAGGCGCGGCCCGACCAGGAAGCCGGTGCCGTACCAGGCGCCGCTGTCGCTCGGCACCTTGATCCGGCAGACCGCCGCGGCGGCGCGCCGTCCCCGGTCGAGGAAGTTGATCGACATCAGGTCGCTGTCGCCGATCAGCCGCTCGAAGCCGTTGGGGTCGCTGCGCGCCGGTTCCAGGAACTCCTTGCGCATGCGGAACCGCGAATCCGCCTCGGCATTCGTCCGCCGCCGGCCACGGTCGGCCGGCGGAACATAGGCCGGGTTGGTGCGGGCCGCCTTGTCCGCGGCACGGGAAAGGGCGTTCGACTGGGTCGCCAGGACGTCCGGCCGTGGCTTGTTGGTCTTCGAAATCGAAGCCATCGGGTCACCTGAAAATGTATAAAACAATGCTCCTATGATCTCACAAATATCCGCCGTCCGGGAGGGGCCAGGAAAAATATTCCTCGACAGTCAGGGGCCGGGACGGACGTCTGGTTTTGGCCTTTCATCTGCCGGATTCCGGACACAGTTCTTGATCTGGCCGGCGGGCGCCGGGCTAGACCTGGACCACCTTGCCCGGGTTCATGATCCCGGCCGGATCGATCGCGCGCTTGATCCGGCGCATCAGGTCGATCTCGACCGCCGGCTTGCGCTCGGCGATCTCGTCGCGCTTCATCAGGCCGACGCCGTGCTCGGCGCTGATCGACCCGTCCAGGGCGGCGACGATGTCGTGCACACGGTGGCTGATCTCCTCCCACCGCGCCATGATGGCGGCGCGGTCGGCGCCCACCGGCTGGTTCAGGTTGAAATGGATGTTGCCGTCGCCGAGATGACCGAACCCCACCACCCGCACGCCCGGCACCATCGCCTCGGCCAGGGCCGTCGCCCGCTCCAGGAACTCCGGCACGCGGGCCACCGGCACGGCGATGTCGTGCTTGATCGCCCCGCCCTCGAAGCGCTGGCCTTCGACGATCGCCTCGCGGATCCGCCAGAAGGCCTTGCGCTGCGCCTCGCTGGACGCGATCGCGGCGTCCGTCACCAGCCCGGCCTCCAGCCCGCCGGCCAGGATCGCCTCCAGCTGCTCGGCCAGCGGGGCATCGGCGGCGGGGGAGGACAGCTCCAGCAGCACGTACCAGGGATGCGGCTCGGCCAGCGGGTCGACGACGCCGGCGACATGGCGCAGGGCGAAGTCGATGGCCAGGCGCGGCATCAGCTCGACCCCGGTGACCGACCCGCCGGCCTCGGCCCGGGCGCGGCCGAACAGGGCCACGGCGGCGGCCGGGTCCGGCACCGCCACCAGCGCCGCCGCCACGCTGCGCGGCCGCGGGAACAGCTTCAGCACCGCGGCGGTGATCACGCCCAGCGTGCCCTCGGCGCCGATGAACAGCTGCTTCAGGTCGTAGCCGGTGTTGTCCTTGCGCAGGGCCCGCAGGCCGTCCCAGACCTGGCCGTCGGGCAGCACCACCTCCAGCCCCAGCACCAGGTCGCGCATGTTGCCGTAGCGCAGCACCGCGGTGCCGCCGGCATTGGTCGACAGGTTGCCGCCGATGCGGCAGCTGCCCTCGGCGCCCAGGCTCAGCGGGAACAGCCGGTCGGCCGCCTCGGCCGCCGCCTGCACCTGGGCCAGGATCACCCCGGCCTCGACCGTCATGTGGTCGCCCTCGGCATCGACCTCGCGGATCCGGGTCAGCCGGTCGGTGGACACCAGGATCTGCCCGGCCACGGCCACGGCGCCGCCGCACAGGCCGGTGTTGCCGCCCTGCGGCACCACGCCGATGCCCCGCTCGGCGCACAGCTTGACCACCGCCGCCACCTCGACGGTCGAGGCCGGCCGCACCACGATGCCGGCCGTGCCCTGGTACTTGCTGCGCCATTCCTTCAGATAGGGCGCCAGATCCGCCGCCTCGTGCAGCACGCCCTGCGGGCCGGTGATGGCCGTCAGGGCCTCCAGCAGCGCGGCATCGGTCATGGATCTCTCCCTAGGGGCGGGGGGCCGCGGCGCGGCGCAGCCGGTCGTTGATCGCGGCGCCCAGGCCGGTCTCCGGGATCGGCGCCACCGCGATGGTGCCGGCGCCGGTCTTGTCCAGCGCCCGCAGCATGGCGAACAGGTTGGCGGCGGCCTCGGCCAGGTCGCCCTTGTCGCTCAGATTCATCACCTTCGGCCCGCTGCGCAGATCGGGGCCGAAGGTCAGCAGCACCTCGTCCGGCCCGATCGCGCCGGCATTCAGCCGCACCCGGGCCCGCGGCGCGTAGTGGCTGGCCAGCTGTCCGGGCGAGGCCGGGCGCTCCGGGTCCGCCTCCGGCACCACGATCGGGCCCAAGAGGGCGGTCAGCTCCTCGATCGTCACCCCGCCGGGGCGCAGCAGCACCGGCCGCTCGCCGGTCAGGTCCAGCACGGTCGATTCCAGCCCGACGGCGCAGCGCCCGCCGGCCACCACCAGCGACACCCGGCCGGACAGACCGTCCAGCACATGCTGCGGCGTGGTCGGGCTGACGGCGCCGGAGACATTGGCGCTGGGCGCCGCCACCGGCCGGCCGACCGCGGCCAGCAGCCGCCGGGCCGCGGGATGCGCCGGCACCCGGATCGCCAGGCTGTCCAGCCCGGCTGAGGCCAGCAGCGAGACCGGGCAGCCCTCGCGCCGCGGCAGCACCAGCGTCAGCGGGCCGGGCCACAGCGTCTCGGCCACCCGCTGGGCGCGCTCGTCGAACACCACCAGATCCTCGGCCTGCCCGGCATCGGCCAGGTGGCAGATCAGCGGGTTGAAGCTGGGGCGCCGCTTGGCCTCGAAGATCGCGGCCACGGCGCGGTCGTCGGTGGCGTCGGCGCCCAGGCCGTAGACCGTCTCGGTGGGGAAGGCGACCAGCCGGCCCTCGCGCAGCAGCGCCGCGGCGCGGGCGATGCCGGCCGGGCCGTCATCGACGATCTCGGTCTTGATGGGATCGGAACTGTCCATGCCCGCTCTATAGCCCGATCCGCCCCCGGGGCGGTATGCGCTACGCATGACCCGGATATCCCGTCGCTGGGCCGGACATCTCATGTTGCGCTGCAGCAAAAGCCGCGCGACACTTCCGCGAAACGGAGGGTACGCATGGCCGGTCGGACGATCACCGTGGCGCAGCAGAAGGGCGGGGCGGGCAAGACCACGCTGGTCGCGCATCTCGCCGCCGCCTTCATCCGCTCCGGCCTCACGGTCGCGACCGTGGACATCGATCCGCAGGGCAGCCTCAGCCGCTGGGTTGAGGCGCGCGGCGTCGACCCCGGCTTCACCCATCTCAGGATCACCGGCTGGCGGGTGCCGGCGGCGGTCGATCGCGCCCGGGCGACGCATGATGTGGTGCTGATCGACAGCCCGCCGCATGCCGCCTCCGACGCCCGCATCGCGGTGCGGGCGGCGCAGCTGGTGCTGGTGCCGATCCAGCCCAGCCCGATGGACCTGTGGGCGACCCAGCCGACCCTGGACCTGGCGGCGGAGGAGAGGGTGCCGGCCCGCATCGTGCTGAACCGGGTGCCGCCGCGCTCCAAGGTCGCCGACGCGCTGGAGGTCGAGATCGGCCGCCTCGGTATCCCGGTGCTGCCGGCCCGGATCGGCAACCGCACCGGCTTCGCCGCGGCGATGCTGTCCGGCCGCACCCTGATCGAGACCGCGCCGGGCACCAAGGGGGCCGAGGAGATCATCGCTCTCGCGGCGGCGCTGCGGGGGTAGCCCGGCCTCCTCAATGCCGCGGCAGATGAGCCTCGGCGATCTCGACGACGCGCTCGAGGGTGATGCCCTGCCGTTGCTCGACGGCGAGCGGATGGTCGGTGGGTTCCAACTGGATGAACGGGCGGGTCGGCGGTGGCCGCAGATGCACCATCGTCTTCAGGTTCAGGATCTCGGGATAGGTGTTCAGCGTCGCCGACAGCCAACCGAAACGGGGCGCGTGCCGGGCCCGGTCCGGCGCCTCCCAGGTCTCGAAGATCAGCGCCATGCTCTCCTCCGACACCGACACCCAGACGCCCCAGGAGAAGGGCTCGTCATGGCCGATGATCGGAATGTCGAGGCAGCCGCGGACATAGAAGGCCTGATCGTCGATCGTGCACATGTCGTCGCTCAGCAGGACCCGCGCTTCGCGCTCCGCTTCCGGGATGCCGTAGTAGTCCAGCGGCGCGGCGGCCGCGAAGGCGAGCGGAAGCTCGTCGTACTGGCGGCCGCAGCAGGAACAGGCCCAGGGATGTCGCAGCATCGGGCTCCCCTCGATTCAGTCAGGCCAGCATAGCAGGGCCGGCCCCGGCCCGCCTCGCTGAACGCTTGCCCCCGCTTCGGTTTCCGGCGAGGCTGCGCCCCTCCGCCTGAAGCCCAGAGCCGCACCCATGACCGCCGATCCCTTCGTCGCCTTCGCCGAAAGACTTGCCGATGCCGCCCGCCCGGCGGCGATGCGCTGGTTCCGCACCGGGCTCGCGGTCGAGGACAAGGCCGATGACTCGCCGGTGACCATGGCCGACCGCTCGGTCGAGCAGCTGATGCGGCAGATGATCAACGGCCGCTATCCCGACCACGGCATCCTCGGCGAGGAGCATGGCCGCGAGGGCATCGACCGCGACCTGGTCTGGGTGCTGGACCCGATCGACGGCACCCGCGCCTT
>JAEKLZ010000358.1 GCA_019508225.1 Inquilinus limosus
AGCCATGCCGGGCCGACCGGCCGCCCCGGGTCCGGCGGCGGCTACAGCACGAAGTCCGCCGCCGTCAGGGCATGGTCGGAGATGACGTTGATGGCGAAGTCGGGCGCCTTGTCGCCGTTGACGTGGACATAGACCACCTGGATCGCCCCCGCGGTCACCACCCGCAGCTCCCCGGCATGGCGGGTGAAGCCGCCGGTGCCGAAGGTGAAGGCGGTGTCGCCGTTCCCGGCATTGCCGTCCGCGTCGATCGCCGACAGGTCGATCCTGTCCCCGGCCGAGAAGTCGGTGATGCCGTCCTTGCCGATGCCGGAGACCGCGCTGTCCGCCACGACGCTGTAGACGAACCGGTCGTTGCCGGCCCCGCCCTTGAGCGCGTCGCCGCCGCCGCCGCCGGTGAGCACGTCGTCGCCGGCCAGGCCCCACAGGGTGTTGGCGTCGGCGTCTCCGGTCAGGGTGTCGGCGAAGCCCGAGCCCATCACCTGCTCGATGCCGGTCAGCGTGTCGCCCTGGGCGTCGCCGCCCGACATCGCGCCGGTGCCGAGGTTGACCGACACGGCGGCGGCCGAGCTGGCATAGCTGGCCGTGTCGATGCCGGCGCCGCCGGTGATCGCGTCGGCGCCGCCGTCGCCTTCGATCGTATCGTTGCCGGCGCCGCCGTCGATCGTGTCGTCGCCGGCGCCGCCATAGATGCCGTCATGGCCGGCATCGCCGAAGACCTGGTCGTTCTCGCTGCCGGCATCCACGCTGTCATTGCCGGTGCCGCCATGGATGGTGTCGGCCCCGGCCCCGCCGACGAGGCGATCCGCGCCGTCGCCGCCGTCTAGACTGTCGCCGCCGGCCTCGCCGGAGAGCGCGTCGTCGCCGCCATTGCCCATGATCGTGTCGTCGCCCAGCTCGCCGCCGATGATGTTGCGGACATTGCTGCCGGTCAGCTGGTCGGCATTGCTCGACCCGTACAGGTTCTCGATGTTGGTCAGCGTGTCGCCCTCGGCGTCGCCGCCGGTGCCGGCGCCGGTCAGCAGGTTGACCGACACCGCCGCCGCCGAACCCTGATAGTTGGCGTAGTCCGAGCCGTCGCCGCCGTCCAGGACATCGGCCCCGGCCCCGCCGTGGAGCCAATCGTCGCCGGCGGCGCCGGTCAGCGCATTGGCGCCGCCGCTGCCGGTCAGCCGGTCGGCGAAGCTCGAGCCGTAGAGATTCTCGACCGCGAGGAAGGTGTCGCCCTCGGCGTCGCCGCCCGTGCCGGTCCCGCTGGCCAGGTCGGCCTGCACGCCCGCGGCCGAAGTATCGTAATAGACCGTGTCGATGCCGAAATTGCCATCGAGAACATCGGCGCCGCCATAGCCGGCGAGCGCGTCATCCCCGTTCCAGCCCGAAAGGAAATTGTCCCCGAAATCGCCGAGCAGGGTGTCGTTGAAGGCCGAGCCGGAGAGATTCTCGACCCCGAAATAGACGTCGCCCTGGGCATCGTTGAACTGGCCTTGGCCGGTGGCCAGGCTGGCGGTCACGGCGCCCGGCGAGCCGAGATAGGTGACGGTGTCGAAGTCGAGGCCGCCATAGAGGGCGTCGGCGCCGCCCCCGCCTTCGAGTGAGTCGTTCCCTTCGCCGCCGGACAGGGCGTTGACGGCGCCGTTGCCGGTCAGGGTGTCGAAGGAGGTCGAGCCGACGACGTTCTCGACATTCTGGTACGTGTCGCCTTGGGCGGAACCGTAGAAGCCCAGCCCGCTGGCCAGGTTCACAGTCACATGGCTGTCGGAGATGCTGAAATTGATCGTGTCGTTGCCGTCGCCGCCATTGATGGCGTCGCCGCCGTCGCCGCCGGCGATCCGGTCGTCGCCGGCGCCGCCATCGATGGCATTGGCCCCGGCATCGCCCAGGAAGAAGTCGGCGAAGACCGACCCGATCAGGGCCTCGAAGCCGATCATGGTGTCGCCGACGGCTTCGCCGCCATAGGTGGCGCCGTTCAGCGCCAGCGACACGCCCTCGGTGGCGTCGGCGAAGCTGAGCGTGTCGAAGCCGGCGCCGGCATCCATGACATCGGCGCCCAGGCCGCCCTGGATGATGTCGTCGCCGCCCAGGCCCGTGAGCGTGTCGTTGCCGTCGCCGCCATTGATGATGTCGATGCCGTCGGGGTTGGCCGGATTGCCCGGATCGGTCCCGGTGAGGGCGTCGGCGCCGGCGGTGCCGTTGAGGGTCTGGGCCATGAAACGTCCTCCTGCTTGTCGAATCGGCTCCGCCGTCTTCGAGGGCGGCCGGGCTGGCATGCGCCCGGCACTCTCGGGCGAGCTCGCGATAGGATTTAACAGGCGGTCCGCATCGCTCGTTAGGTCCAGATCGGACAAATCGATGGGTCCAGATTGCGCTCCGATGGATCCAGATGGCCCCTGTCGATGAGTCCAGATTGCACCGGGGGATGAAATACGATTGTATTCGATCCGGTGGTCGGTGGTGCGGGAGAGGCGTGTGGCGGCCGACGACATTCTGTGGCGGCAATTGCTGACGCTGTCGCGCCGGCCCGACCTGACCCTGCAGGCGCAGCTGCGCGGCGCCGTCGCCCAGGCGGTGCTGGACCGGCGGCTGCCTCCGGGGGCGGAGCTGCCCTCGTCGCGCCGGCTGGCGGAAATCCTGGGCATCAGCCGCAACACCGTGATCCAGGCCTATGACCAGCTGACCCAGGAAGGCTTCATCTCGGCGCACAGCCGGTCCAAGCACATGGTCGATCCGGCGGCGCTGGAGAATGCGGCGCGGGCGGCCGGGGTGCGGCCCGATTCGCCGGTCCGCCGGCCGGACTGGACCGCGCGGCTGACCAGCCGCCCGTCCCGCACCCGGCATGTCATGAAACCGGTCGATTGGTACAATTACCGGTTCCCCTTCGTCTACGGTCAGCCGGACCCGACCCTGTTCCCGATCGCCGAGTGGCGCGAGGTGGTGCAGCTGTCGCTGCGCTCGGTCGCCATCCGCGACTGGGCCGGCGACCGGGTCGACGCCGACGACCCGCTGCTGATCGAGCAGCTGCAGAAGCGGGTGCTGCCGCGCCGCGGCATCTGGGTGTCGCCGGAGCAGATCCTGGTCACGATCGGGGCGCAGCAGGCGCTGTACCTCGCCGCGTCGCTGCTGCTGAAGCAGGGCACGACGGTCGGGATCGAGCAGCCGGGCTATCCCGACATCCGCAACCTGTGCCGGCAGTTCGGCGCCCGCATCCTGCCCCTGGCGATGGACCATCACGGCCTGCGGCTGAGCACCGGCCTGGCCGAATGCGACATGCTGTTCGTGCAGCCGAGCCACCAGAACCCGACCACCGTGACCATGCCGCTGGCGCGCCGGCAGGAGCTGCTGCAGGCCGCGTCGCTGCACGACATGGTGATCGTCGAGGACGACTACGACAGCGAGCTGACCTTCGTCGGCGAGGCCACCCCGGCGCTCAAGGCGCTCGATCGCGACGACCGGGTGATCTATGTCGGCAGCGTGTCCAAGACCCTGGCCCCGGGGCTGCGGCTGGGCTACGTGGTGGCGGCGCCGGAGTTCATCGCCGAGGCCCGGGCGATGCGGCGGCTGACCGCGCGGCACCCGCCGTCCAACAACCAGCGCGCCCTGGCGCTGTTCCTGCAGCTGGGGCATCACGATGCCGCGATCAAGCGGCTGATCGCCGCCTATCGCGAGCGCGCCGCCGCGATCGGCGAGGGCCTGCGCACCCATCTGCCGGAATTCGAGTTCCGGGCCCCGGTCGGCGGGTCGGCGCTGTGGGCCGAGGGGCCGGCCGACGTGTCGATGACCGCGGTCGCCGCCGCCGCGGCGTCGCAGGGGCTGCTGCTGGACCCCGGCGCGGTGTTCTTCGACCATCCGGTGCCGCCGGAGAATTTTTTGCGCTTCGGCTATTCCTCGATCCCGGTCGACCGCATCGACCCCGGCATCCAGCTGCTGGCCCGGCTGGTCCGCGCCGAGCGCCACGGCGCCCGCCAGGCGGAGGTCGGGTGACACCGGCGGTGGGCATACGAACGGATTGCCTCTCCCGCTTGCGGGAGAGGTCGGACATCCGAAGGATGTCCGGGTGAGGGGATGGCGGCCTCTCCGAAAGCACCGCTCTGCCAAGAACGACGCGTGATCCGCCCCATCCTGAAACGCCGACCCTGGTGTCGCGGCCGAGCCGCCCTCACCCGGTCTCGCTGCGCGAGCCCGACCTCTCCCGCAAGCGGGAGAGGCAACGAACAAGGCCCAATGCGTGTGCGGATGAGGTGTGTGAATCGATAGCCCTTGCGGGAGGGACCAAAACGGAGCGGGCTTCAGCGATTTTGAAAAGGTCTCACCGGCAATGACGATTAGCTGAATGCGATTCCACTTGACCTTATGTTCCCTTTTTGTTCTAATCCAGAAATGGTCGATGCCATCCCAGCCGGGACTCCCTCCGCCGCCTCGCCGTCCACGGACGAGCGGGAGGCCGAGATGCTGTCCAGGCTGACCAAGCTCGCTTTGGAGATGGCCCGGACCTTTCAGGCCCAGGGACTCGCCGCCCTCGCGGCCGGCGATCTTGACCGCGCCGGCAAGGCCGAGACCCGCTTCAGCAGCCTCTTTCTCGCCATCCGCCGTGCCGCCGCGCTCAGGCTGCGCCGGCAGGGGGACGAGGCGCTGGCCGCCGCATCTCCGGCCGAGGACGAGGCCGCGATGCTGT
>JAEKLZ010000359.1 GCA_019508225.1 Inquilinus limosus
CAGGCGGACTGGCACGACCTGCGGGTCAAGCTGGCGATGCTGGCGGCCGCCTATGAGGTGTCCGAGGACGACGAGGAGGTCGACCGCCGCGTCGCCGAGGTGTGCGAGCGGGTGGAGCGGCCGGAGGTGGTCGAGTTCATCGAGGCCAGCCGGCCGGAGGTCGCGGTGGCGGCCCTGTGCCGGCGCTGGAACTTCCCGGTGGAGGTGGAGCGGTGGCTCGAGATGGCCGACGAGGCCATGGAGCATTACGGCTTCATCCCGCCGGAGGATGGCGAGGACGACGAGGACGATCCGGAGCATCCGCCCGAGCCTCGCTCAGCTGGCGCCGGTCGCCGCAAGCCGCCGGACACGGGGTGAGCGTGCGGTTCGTCGCGCAAGGTGTCCGTAGTCCCGGAGAATCGATTGTTTTTGCCTCTCCCGCTTGCGGGAGAGGTCGGAGGCGCTTGCGCCTCCGGGTGAGGGGGTTTTGTCGAGGCCAGGCCCACCCTCACCCGGTCTCGCTGCGCGAGCCCGACCTCTCCCGCCAAGCGGGAGAGGTAACGCAAAGACAGTCCTGAGCCATCCCATGCAGACGGATATCGGGTTCGTCGGCGAACCCCGGTCCCGTCACCCGGCCGGGACCGGATCCTCCTCGAACAGGCCGGTCGGCAGGCCGTCGATGCTGCGGGCGTTCTTCTGCCGGCGATAAGCCTCCAGCCCCTCCTGCTTCTCCTTCGCCTCGGCCCAGCGCGCCAGGGTCGGGCGCTCGCCGGCATGGTCGAACAGTGGCACGCCGAAGCCGCAGGAGGTCTGGACCAGGTCGATGTCGAGCCGGATCATCTGCCGGGCGCCGAGCGGCTCCGCGCCGCCGAACTCCGCCGCCAGCAGGCGGGCATAATCCGGGCCGCCGCGGCGCAGCACACGGCCGGCGCCGTACAGCCGCAGGATCATCGGCGCGCCCTCGAAGGCGCAGAACATCAGGGTCAGCCGGCCGGTGGCGCGCAGATGCGCCGCGGTCTCGTTGCCGCTGCCGGTCAGGTCGAGATAGGCCACCGTGTTCGGGCCCAGCACCCGCAGCATGTCGGTGCCGCGCGGCGAGACATTGACCCGCCCGGTCGCGGCGGCGGAGGCGGTGAAGAATATCCGCTGGCGCAGGATGAACTCCTGCAGCGCCGGCGAGATCTCCGGGAACTGCTTGGCCATGGCGTCTCCTCCTGCGGGGAGCGGGGATCGTAGCCGAGACGCCGTTGCCTGCTCAATCGGGCGCGCCGCGGGTCTGGGCTGCGGCCGGCCGTCAGCGCGGGCTGGGCCGGATCACGCAGGAGATGTCGGCGCCCCGGACATAGGTGTAGGTGCGGTCGGACAGCCAGCCGGTGCGGTAGGTGTAGACCGTCCCGCTCGGATCGACCGAGACGCCGTAGGCGTCGGAGGTCGAGAACACGATCCGGCCGCGCGGGCTGGTGCAGATGATCGTGTAGGAATCCATCTCGTCGACCGGGGTGGGCTTTTCCGCAGCCAGGGAGGGCGCGCCGAGAGCGACGCCGCCGGCGATCGTCAGCCCGACCAGACACCGCAAAGCCGTCGCACACCTCATGGCCAGTCCCATGATCTGCCGTTCGGCATCATATCAGCGGTTTCTGAGATCGACTCACTGGCCTTTTTCGTCATGGCGAGGCGCGCAGCGCCGTGGCCATCCAGGGACTGGTGCCGCTTGGATGGCCACGCCCCTGCGGGGCTCGCCATGACGGGTTAATATTTCGGGCCGTTGGTACAATGAGGCGGTTAGACCTCCGCGGCCTCGCTGTTGCGTGGCGCGGCCGGCATGCCGATGGCGTGGTAGCCGGCGTCGACATGGTGCACCTCGCCGGTGACGCCGGTCGACAGCGGCCCCAGCAGGTACAGGGCGGCGCCGCCGACCTCGTCCAGGGTGACGTTCTTGCGCAGCGGGCTGTTCTGCTGGTTGAAGCGGAACACGTAGCGGGCGTCGCCGATGGCGCTGCCGGCCAGGGTCCGCATCGGCCCGGCCGAGATGGTGTTGACCCGGATTCCCTGCGGGCCCAGATCGGCCGCCAGGTAGCGCACGCTGGCCTCCAGCGCCGCCTTGGCCACGCCCATGACGTTGTAGTTCGGCATCACCCGCTCGGCGCCGAGATACGTCAGCGTCAGCAGGCTGCCGCCGTCGGGCATGATCGCCGCCGCCCGCTTCGCCAGCGCGGTGAAGCTGTAGCAGCTGATCCGCATGGTGCGGCTGAAGTTGTCGGCCGTGGTGTCGAGGTAGCGGCCCTTCAGCTCTTCCTTGTCGGAATAGGCGATGGCGTGGACCAGGAAGTCGATCGACCCCCATTCCGCGCCCAGCCGGTCGAACAGGGCGGCGATCGAGGCTTCGTCCTCGACGTCGCAAGGCGCCAGGAAGCTGGCGCCGATCGACTGGATCAGCGGCTCGACCCGCTTGCGGAAGGCGTCGCCCTGATAGGTGAAGGCCAGCTCGGCCCCCTCGCGCGCCAGCGTCGAGGCGATGCCCCAGGCGATCGAATGGTTGTTGGCGACGCCCATGATCAGGCCGCGCTTGCCGGCCATCAGGCCGGTGCCGCGGCGTTCGGTCGTAGAGGTGGTCATGCAGCGTACCGCTTGAAGGCGAGCGTCGCGTTGGTCCCGCCGAAGCCGAAGCTGTTGGAAAGGACGGTGGTCAGCCCGGCATTGTCGATCCGTTGCCGCACGATCGGGAAACCCTCCGCGGCCGGGTCGAGGTTCTCGATATTGGCGCTGGCGGCGATGAAGTCGTGCTTCATCATCAGCAGGCTGTAGATCGCCTCATGCACCCCGGCGGCGCCGAGCGAGTGGCCCGACAGCGACTTGGTCGAGCTGATCTTCGGGGCCTTGTCGCCGAACACCTCGCGGATCGCGCCCAGCTCGGTGACGTCGCCGACCGGGGTCGAGGTGCCGTGGGTGTTGATGTAGTCGACCGGCCCGTCCACCGTCGCCAGCGCCTGGCGCATGCAGCGCACCGCGCCCTCGCCCGACGGCGCGACCATGTCGTAGCCGTCCGAGGTGGCGCCGTAGCCGACCAGCTCGCCATAGATCTTGGCGCCGCGCGCCTTGGCGTGCTCCAGCTCCTCCAGCACCACGGTGCCGCCGCCGCCGGCGATGACGAAGCCGTCGCGGTCGCGGTCATAGGCGCGGCTGGCGCGCTCCGGC
Source organism: Inquilinus limosus (assembly GCA_019508225.1). GTDB lineage: Bacteria > Pseudomonadota > Alphaproteobacteria > DSM-16000 > Inquilinaceae > Inquilinus > Inquilinus limosus_D. Next base: position 3,175 of record JAEKLZ010000359.1, read on the forward strand.
GTGTCGTTGAAGCGCGAGGAGAAGGCGCCCATCGAATCGAACAGCACCGACAGGGTCCAGTGCAGCTCCTCGCCGCCGCCGGCGAAGACGATGTCCTGCTTGCCCCACTGGATCAGCTCGGCGCCGTTGCCGATGCAATGCGCCGAGGTCGAGCAGGCGGAGGAGATCGAGTAGTTGACGCCCTTGATCTTGAACGGCGTCGCCAGCGTCGCCGAATTGGTCGACGACATGCAGCGCGGCACCATGTAGGGGCCGATCCGCTTCGGTCCCTTCTCGCGGGTGATGTCCGCGGCATCGACCTGGTTCGAGGTCGACGGCCCGCCGGAGCCCATGATCAGCCCGGAGCGCTCGTTCGAGACGTCGCTCTCCTCCAGCCCGGCATCGGCGATGGCCTGGGCCATGGCGATGTAGTTGTAGGCCGCGCCCGGGCCCATGAAGCGCAGGATGCGCCGGTCGACATGGTCGGCCGGGTCCAGCTTCACCGTGCCGTGGACATGGCAGCGGAAGCCCAGCTCCTTGTACTCCGGCGCCGCGACGAGGCCGGAGCGGCCCTCGCGCAGGCTGGCGGTGACCTCGTCCTGGTTGTTGCCGATGCTCGACACGATGCCGAGCCCGGTGACGACGACGCGACGCATGGTGGTTCTCCGCGGTTCGTCAGAACGCTTCGGTCGACGTGAACAGGCCGACCCTCAGATCCTTGGCCTCGAAGATGATCTTGCCGTCGCAGGCCACGCTGCCATCGGCGATGCCCAGCACCAGCTTGCGGTTGATCACCCGCTTCAGGTCCAGGCGATAGGTCACCAGCTTGGCCTCGGGCAGCACTTGGCCGGTGAACTTGACCTCGCCGGTCGACAGCGCCCGGCCCTTGCCCGGCGCCCCGGTCCAGCCCAGGTAGAAGCCCAGCAGCTGCCACAGCGCGTCGAGGCCCAGGCAGCCCGGCATCACCGGGTCGGCTTCGAAATGGCAGGCGAAGAACCACAGGTCCGGCCGGATCTCGAACTCGGCCACGGCCTCGCCCTTGCCATGGGCGCCGCCGTCGTCGTTGATGGTGGTGATCCGGTCCATCATCAGCATGGGCGGCAGCGGCAGCCGGGCATTGCCGGGTCCGAACAGCTCGCCATGCGCGCAGGACAGCAGGTCTTCGTAGGTGTAGCTCGATTTACCGGTCACGGCCGCGTTGGCGCCTTCCATGGTCTCACCGACGCGCGCGACTGTAGCGTTTTTTCGGATGGGCACAAGTCCGAGCCCAGCGACGGCGGCGGCTCCAAGAATATAGATGGGCCCAATGGTCGCGGCGAACAGGCATTGCCTGCGACCCTCCGGCCCCCTAGCTTCGGGGATCACGGCACCTTTCGGCGAAGTGGACGCGCGCATGACCGTCTGGCGGACGACCCTCCTGGCCTCCTGTGTCGCGGCGACGGCGATGCTGCGGCCGCCGGCCGCCGAGGCCGCCACCGATCCGCGCACCGTCTCGGGCGCCTATCTACCAGCTGGTCCGCATCACCCTGATCCTGCACGATGCCAGGGCCGGCAAGTGGCGCGACGCCCTGGCCCGGCTGAAGACCATGGAGTCGGCGGGCAACGCCAAATCGATCACGCCGATCATCGCCGCCTGGCTCCGGGTCGGCGCCGGCGACGGCAAGGCGGCGCTGTCCAGCCTCGACCCGATGCTGCAGCCGCCGCGGCCGGACGCGCTGTCGTCGATCCAAAAGGCGCTGCTGCTCGACTATCTCGGCGACCTCGACGGCGCCCAGAAGGCCTATGAGGCGCTGGGCGACATGGGCGGCACGGTGCGGCTGGTCGAAGGCCTGGCCGGCGTCTATCAGCGCCAGGGCCAGCGCGACAAGGCGCGCCAGCTCTATCGCAGCTTCACCGATGCAGGTGGTCATGCTGCTGGTCAATTCCTACCGCCTGCACCAGATGCTGCAGCTGGTGCGCGACGTGAAGAAATCCGTCAACAGCGACCTCTCGATGGAATGGCTGAAGCCGTTCATGACCGAGCGCCAATGCGCCGCCGGCGAGATACTGTTCTACAAGGACGAAAAAGCCGAGGACATGCTCTATATCGTCAGCGGCAGGTTCAAGCTGGTCGAGTCGGGCATCGTGCTGCCGGTCGGCGCCATCGTCGGCGAACTCGGCATGCTGTCGCCGTCGAACATGCGAACCCAGACGCTGGAATGCGTGGAAGCGGGCCTCGTGCTGAGCGTCAGCTACAGCAAGGTCGAGGAACTCTACGTGCAGAATCCGGCTTTCGGCTTCTACTTCCTTCGCCTCTCCAGCGCGCGGTTGTTTCAGAATCTCGAGACGCTGCAGCAGCAGTTGAACCAGCAGATGGCGTCCACTGCTGCGCCGAAGCCCGCATAGAGGCCGGGGGAGCCGAAGGGAGTGGCAGACCGCGGTATCCTGTCGTCGTTGCGTTATCTGTTCGCCGATATCATTGGCGACGATGACGACACGCCGCCGTTCCTGCCCGAAGGGCTGCCGGAGCCGGTGATGGCGGTGGCGAGCGACGCGATCCATCTCCTCATCGACTATCAGGGCCCGAGCTACGCCCACCTCTATGTCGACCGGCTGCGGCGGTTCATCGGCAAACAGGGCGTCGACGATACGATGCTGACCGACATTGCGCGGCTGATGGCGGTACGCATGAGCTACGAGGACCCGATCCGGATCGCGCAGCTCAAGCTCTTCGAACTTGACGGCCGGCCCGGCGCGTCGGCCGGATCCGTCGATGCCAGGAAATTCACGCTCGATGAATTGATCAGCGCGCTTCCCGCCGTCATCGCCGAATATGTGCTCGATGCACTCGATTGGGCAGGCTGGACGAACAAACGGGTCTCCATCCGCTTCAGCACGGCCAGCCGGTTCGGCATCCGCCGCCTCAAGATCGAGGCGGGGCTGCGGCGATGGCGGCTGCTTTCGGTGCGTTATACCAAGGAGCGGGTCTGGGTCGAACGCTGGCTGCACATGATCGACCGCAGCCTGAGCAAGCAGCCCGCAGCCGCACCCGCGATCGTGCAGACCGCGACCATGATCGAGGGATATGGTGACGTCTATCGTCAGGGCCTGGCGGACTGGAATGCGATCATCGACGGCCTGGTCAAGCCGACCTTCGATGGCGTGCTGGCGCTG
>JAEKLZ010000232.1 GCA_019508225.1 Inquilinus limosus
GGCCTGATGACGGCCGGCCTGCTGGCCTCCGGCGGCGCTGCCGCCCAGACCGCGGTCAAGGTCGGCGTGCTGAACGACCGCTCCGGCGTCTATGCCGACATCACCGGCGAGGGCTCGGTGGTCGCGGCCCGGATGGCCGCCGAGGACTATGCCGCGGTCGACAAGGGGGTGACGGTCGAGATCGTCTCCGCCGACCACCAGAACAAGCCCGATATCGGCTCGAACATCGCCCGGCAGTGGTACGACCAGGACGGCGTCGACGCCATCCTCGACGTGCCGACCTCCTCGGTCGCCTTCGCCGTCAACCAGATCACCCGCGACAAGAACAAGGTCTTCCTCAACTCCGGCGCCGGCTCGTCGGACCTGACCGGGGTGCAATGCTCGCCCAACACCGTGCACTGGACCTACGACACCTGGGCCCTGGCCCATGGCACGGCGGCCGCGCTGATCGCCCAGGGCGACGACACCTGGTTCTTCATCACCGCCGACTACGCCTTCGGCCATGCGCTGGAGCGCGACGCCAGCGCCCTGGTCAAGGCCCAGGGCGGCACCGTCGCCGGCTCGGTCCGCCACCCGTTCCCGGGGCAGGATTTCGCCTCCTTCCTGCTGCAGGCGCAGGCCTCGGGCGCCAAGGTGGTGGCTCTCGCCAATGCCGGCGGCGACACCATCAACGCGATCAAGCAGGCGTCGGAGTTCGGCCTGCAGGCCGGCGGGCAGAAGCTGGCGGGCCTGCTGACCACGATCCGCGACGTCAAGACGCTGGGCCTGCCGGCGGCGCAGGGGCTGCTGATGACCGAGGCCTTCTACTGGGACATGGATGACGGCACCCGCGCCTTCTCCAGGCGCTTCGCCGAACGCATGGACGGCCAGATGCCCAGCATGATCCAGGCCGGCGTCTATGCTGCGCTGACCCACTACCTGAAGGCGGTGTCCGCCACCAAGGGCAAGGATACGGCGGCGGTGATGGCCTGGATGAAGGCCAACCCGACCGACGACCCGCTGTTCGGAAAGGGCCGGATCCGCGCCGATGGCCGCCACATCCACCCGATGTACCTGTTCCAGGTCAAGGCGCCGGCCGAGTCCAAGGGCGACTGGGACCTGTACACGCTGCGCGCCACCATCCCGGCCGACCAGGCCTTCCGCCCCGAGGCCGAGGGCGGCTGCCCGCTGGTGAAGGGGTGATGGCCGGGGCGGAGGCGATCCGGCGCGTCGGCGTCGTCGGCGCCGGCACCATCGGCGCCAGCTGGGCGGCATATTTCCTGGCGCGGGGGCTGGAGGTCACGGTCAGCGACCCGGCGCCGGACGGCGCCGACCGGGTCGCCCGCATGATCGACGGCGCCTGGCCGGTGCTGGCGGATCTCGGCCTGGCGCCGGGGGCGGATCCCGGCCGCTGGCGCTTCGTCGCCGACCCGGCCGAGGCGGCGGCCGGTTCCGACTTCGTGCAGGAGAGCGCGCCCGAGCGCGACGCGGTGAAGGCCGAGCTGCTGGCCCGGATCGACGCGGCGCTGCCGCCGGAGGTGGTGATCGCCTCCAGCACCTCCGGCCTCAAGGTCAGCGAGATCTCGCGGCTGTGCCGGCACCCCGAGCGGGTGGTCACCGGCCATCCCTTCAACCCGCCGCATCTGGTGCCGCTGGTCGAGGTGGTCGGCGGGCGTTTCGCCAGCCGCGCGGCGGTGGAGATGGCGATGGCGTTCTACCGCCGCATCGGCAAGCACCCGATCGAGATCGCCAAGGAGGTGCCGGGCCATCTCGCCAACCGGCTGCAGGCGGCGCTGCTGCGCGAGGCGATCCACCTGGTGGCCGAGGGCGTGGCCAGCGTCGCCGATGTCGACGCCGCGATCACCGAGGGGCCGGGGCTGCGCTGGGCGCTGATGGGGCCGCACGCCACCTTCCACCTGGCCGGCGGGGAGGGCGGCATGGCGCATGCCCTCGACCACCTGATGCCGGCGATGCAGGGCTGGTGGCGCGACCTCGGCGCGCCGGAGATGACCGAGGCCGTCGGCGCCGCCCTGGTCACGGGCGTGGCGGAGGCGACCGGGGGCCGGTCGACGGCGGAGCTGGCGCGGGCCCGCGACGCCGCCCTGGTCCGGCTGCTGCGGGCGCGGCGAGAGGGGTGAATCTTGCCCTCCGAGCAATGTTCCGGTTGCCGGCGAGCGAAGCGGGCCGCGATGCTCGGCGGCGTCGCCTCCGAGGATTCCGTCAATGATCGTCAGCCCCACCGCCATGGCCGGCCTTGCCCTGATCGCGCTCGGCATGGTCTGCACCCCCGGGCCGAACATGGTCTACCTGCTGTCGCGCTCGATCCTGCAGGGGCGCCTGGCCGGGGCGATCTCGCTGGCCGGGGTGGTGCTGGGCCTGCTCTGCTACATGCTGGCCTCCGCGCTCGGCCTCACCGCCCTGATGCTGGCCGTGCCGATGGCCTATGAGGCGGTCAAGCTGGCCGGGGCCGGCTACCTGCTGTGGATGGCCTGGACCGCGGTGCGGCCGGGCGCCGGCTCGGTGCTGCAGCCGCGGCGCGACCTCAAGGCCGACCGCCCGCGCAAGCTGTTCACCATGGGCTTCCTGACGGCGCTCCTGAACCCGAAGATCGCGATCTTCTACGTCTCCCTGCTGCCGCAGTTCATCGACCCGGAGCGCGGCCACGTGCTGGCGCAGAGCGTGGTGCTGGGCGCCACCCAGGTGGCGATCAGCTTCAGCGTCAACCTGCTGATCGTGCTGGCGGCCGGCGGCATCTCCGCCTGGTTCGCGGCGCGGCCGACCTGGCTGCAGGTGCAGCGCTGGGTGATGGGCAGCCTGCTCGCCGGCTTCGCCGTGCGCCTCGCCTTCGACAAGCGCCCGGTCTGAGGCCGGGTTGAGGACCGAATGGCGGCAGATTCCAACAGCACACCGGGCCTGACCGCGGGCGTCGCCGCCGCCGCGCTGATGGCAATGGGCTCGATGACCTTGGTCCAGCTCGGCGCCGCCCTGTCGAAGCCGACGCTGGACAGCTTCGGCCCGCTGGGCACGACTTGGCTGCGGCTGGCCTGGGCGGCGCTGTTGCTGGCCGTGATCACGCGGCCGAAGATCCTGTCCTACAGCCGGGCGCAGTGGCGTGGCGCGATCCTGCTGGGCGCGGCGATGGGCGGGATGACGCTGTGCTATTTCCAGGCGGTGATCCGGATCCCACTGGGGCTAGCCACGGCGATCGAGTTCCTCGGGCCGCTCGGCGTCGCCGCCTTCGGCATGCGCCGCGCCTGGCACGCGCTCTGGCCGGTGCTGGCCCTGGTCGGCGTGGTGCTGCTGGTGCATGACGGGTCGGCCTGGACGGTCGATCCCGTGGGCGCCGGCTTCGCCCTCGGCGCCGGCCTCGGCTGGGCGGTCTACATCCTGCTGATGAAGCGGGTCGGCCAGGCCTTCGTGGGGCTGCAGGGGCTGACCATGTCGCTGGCCGTCGCCGCGGTGGTCGCCACGCCCTGGGGGCTGGCGGAGAATGGCGGCCACATCCCGCTGCCGGTGCTGGGCATCACCATCGGCCTCGCCATCCTGGTGCCGCTCTTGCCCTATGCGCTGGAGATGATGGCCCTGCGGCGGATGCCGACCCGGGCCTTCGGCATCCTGATGAGCGCCGAGCCGGCGCTGGGCACGCTGATCGGCTTCGCCGTGCTCGGCCAGGCCCTCAGCCCGGCCCAGCTCGCCGGCATCGCCCTGGTCGTCGTCGCCAGCCTCGGCGCGGTGGCGGGGGAATAGGGGCCTTCAGGTCAGAGGGTAACGAAGCCCTCTCGCCATTGATCACGGTCGAGTTCGTACGGGCTGATCTCGAAGCCATAGGGTTGATCGCGGAAACCGGGCCAGTCGGCGACGCGCTCGATTGCCGCCCGTGCGGCGGGTTCGCTGCGGTAAACGCCGATCAGCTTGGCATCGTCCGTGCCGTCGGGAAGGGGGTGCGTGTGCCAGACGAGATATACCGTCTCCAATTTGGCCTTCCGATTCATGCCTCTCTCTGGCCGGTAGCGGGCGTACGCCTCGCGATCCTCAGTCGGGTCGCTGCACGGCGATCGGCGAATTCCGCTTCGACTTCTTCGCTCGACAGGACTCGGCCGGCGCGGGCATCCGAGAGGCCTTCGGCGACCTGCTTGCGAAACCAAGCGTCATACTCGGCCACCTTCATTCCGCGATGCTTCCGATCCCGCATTGAAGTCCTACCCTCTCCAGGCCGGCTTCAGCATAGGATACAGCGCGCGGAAGCGCTCGTATTTGCCGGCGTAGCGCTCGGCCAGTTTGGCATCCGGCTCGACCACATGGGCGGTCTGCGGCCGGGTGCAGACGGCCTCGGGCGCCTCGCCGGTGGCGGCCAGGCGGCCGAGGCGGGCGGCGCCGAAGGCGGGGCCCAGCTCGCCGCCCGCCGGATAGTGCAGCGGCCGGTTCAGCGCCGCCGCCAGGATCCGGCCCCAGAACGGCGACCGGGCGCCGCCGCCGATCACCGAGACCTCGCCGATCGCGGTGCCCGCCGCGGTCAGCGCCGCCTGGCCGTCGGCGAAGGCGAAGGCCACGCCCTCCAGCAGGGCGCGGACCAGCTGCGGCCGGCCGGTGGCATGGGTCAGGCCGAGGAAGACGCCGGTCGCCGTCGGGTCATTGTGCGGCGTGCGCTCGCCGGAGAGATAGGGCAGGAACAGCAGGTCGCCGATGTCGGGATCGGCGGCCTCGGCCTCGGCCAGCAGCTCCGGCTCGGTGCCGCCCAGCAGCCGGGCCAGCCAGGACAGGGCCGAGGCAGCGCTGAGGATCACCGACATGCGGTGCCAGGTGCCCGGCAGGCAATGGCAGAAGGCATGGACCGCCTCGGCCGGGTTGGGCGCGAAGCCGGCATCGGCGACGAACAGCACGCCCGAGGTGCCGAGCGACAGGAAGGCGTCGCCCGGCCGGATCACCCCGACCCCCACGGCCCCGGCGGCATTGTCGCCGGCCCCGCCGGCCACGACAGCGTCGGCCGGCACGCCCCAGGCGGCGGCGACCTCCGGCCGCAGCGTGCCGGTGGCCTGGCTGCCCTCGAACAGCTCCGGCATCGCCGACGGCTTCAGGCCGGTGGCGGCCAGCATCGCTTCGGACCAGCGCCGGGCGCCGACATCGAGCCACAGCGTGCCGGCGGCGTCCGACATCTCCGACGCCGCGGCGCCGGTCATGCGCAGGCGCAGATAGTCCTTCGGCAGCAGCACCCGGCGGGTGCGGGCGAAGGCGTCGGGCTCATGCGCCGCCACCCACAGCAGCTTCGGCGCGGTGAAGCCGGGCATCGCCAGGTTGCCGGTGATGGCGCGGGAGCGCGGCTCGCGCCGTTCCAGCTCGGCGCATTCGGCGGCGGCGCGGCCGTCATTCCACAGGATCGCCGGGCGAATCGGCCGGTCGGCCTGGTCCAGCAGCGTGGCGCCGTGCATCTGGCCGGACAGGCCGATGCCGCGGACGCCGGACAGGGCCCGGGCGTGCCGGGCCTTGAGCGCGACCACGGCTTGGTCGGTGGCGCGCCACCATTCCTCGGGGTCCTGCTCGCTCCACAGCGGATGCGGGCGGGAGACGGAGAGCGGCACCGCCTCCTGGTCGACCACGCGCTGGTCGCCGTCGACCAGCACCACCTTGACCCCCGACGTCCCGAGATCGATGCCGAGAAACATGCCGTCCTCCCGATTGCGGCCCCAAGCTACGGAACCCGCCGGCCGGAGGCAACGCGCGAGGACGGCCTCTCCGTTGCAGCGGTAGCCGGTTTTTGCCGTCCTGTCTGGCCAGCGACGGCGCGGCGGCTTATTCCAGGGGCATCATGGAAGCGCGAGCCCTCTGGATCCTCAAGCCGGGCCAGGCCCGGATCGGCACCGAGACCCTGCCCGAGCCGGGGCCCGGCGAGGCGCGCGTCCGCGCGCGCTTCGGCGCCCTCAGCCGCGGCACCGAGGCGCTGGTGTTCCAGGGCAAGGTGCCGCCCAGCCAGCACCAGGCGATGCGGGCGCCGTTCCAGGCCGGTGTGTTCCCCGGCCCGGTGAAGTACGGCTACATCAATGTCGGCACCGTCGAGGCCGGGCCGGACGAGTTGCTGGGCCGCGACGTGTTCTGCCTGTTCCCGCACCAGACCCGCTATGTCGTGCCGGCGGCGGCGGTGACGCCGCTGCCCGAGGGCTTGCCGCCGGAGCGGGCGGTGCTGGCCGCGAATATGGAGACGGCGCTGAACGTGGTCTGGGACTCGGCGGCGCGGCCGGGCGACCGGATCGCCGTGGTCGGCGCCGGCGTCGTCGGCTGCCTGATCGCCCGGCTGGCCGGGCGGATCCCGGGCTGCACGGTGACGCTGGTCGACACCGATCCCGGCCGGGCGGTGGTCGCCGCGGCGCTCGAGGTCGGCTTCGCCCTGCCGCCGGACGCGCCGGGCGACCAGGACCTGGTGATCCACGCCAGTGGCCATCCCAAGGGGGCGGCGACCGCTCTCGGCCTCGCCGGCGTCGAGGCCACGGTGGTCGAGGCCAGCTGGTATGGCGGCACGCCGGTGCTGCTGCCGCTGGGCGAGGCCTTCCACTCCCGGCGCCTGACCCTGCGCTCGTCCCAGGTCGGGATGGTGGCGACGGCGCAGCGGCCGCGCTGGGATTATGCAAGGCGCATGGCCAAGGCGCTGGACCTGCTGCTCGACCCGGCGCTGGACGTGCTGTTCAGCGGCGAGTGTGAGTTCGACGAGCTTCCCGAGGTGCTGGCCCGGCTGGCGGCCGACCCCGCCGGCGCGCTGTGCCAGCGCATCCGCTACCCGGAGGACTAAGCATGTACACGGTTTCGGTCCGCGACCATTTCATGATCGCCCACAGCTTCCGCGGCGCCGTGTTCGGCCCGGCACAGAAGCTGCACGGCGCCACCTATGTGGTCGACCTGGCCTTTCGCCGGGCGGAGCTGGATGCCGACGGCATCGTCGTCGATATCGGCCTGGCGTCGGAGGCGCTGAAGGCGGTGATGGGCGAGCTGAACTACCGCAACCTGGACGACGAGGCGGCCTTCGCCGGGCGCAACACCACGACCGAGGTGCTGGCCCGCACCATCTTCGACCGTATCGCCGCGCGGATCGCGGCCGGCGAGCTCGGGGCTGGGGCGGCGGCGATCGAGAGCCTGGCCGTGACCCTGCATGAATCGCATGTCGCCTGGGCCTCGTACGAGGGCCGGCTGGCGCGATGACCATCGCGTTCCTGCTGCCGGGCGACCCGGAGTCGCGCACCGGCGGCTATATCTACGACAAGCGCATCGTCGAGGGGCTGCGCGGCCTCGGCCGGCGGGTGACGCTGCACCGGCTGGGGGACGGCTTTCCCTTTCCGACTGAGGCCGAGATGGCGGAGGCCGCAGCGGTGCTGCGGGGTCTGCCGGACGGCACCCTGACCGTGGTCGACGGGCTGGCCTTCAGCGTGCTGCCGCGACAGATGGCGGCCGAGGCGTCACGGCTGCGGCTGGTGGCGCTGATCCACCATCCGCTGGCCTTCGAGCAGGGCTTGAGCCCGACGCGGCGCCAGGCGCTGGAAGTCAGCGAAAAGGCAGCGTTGACGGCGGCGCGGCGGGTGATCGTCACCAGCCCCGGCACCGCCCGCGACCTGCAGGGCTACGGCGTCGAAGCCGGGCGGATCGGCGTGGTGCTGCCGGGCACCGACCCGACTCCGCCGGCCCGGGGTTCGGGCGAGGCGGCGCCGGTGTTGCTCTGCGTCGCCACGCTGACGCCGCGCAAGGGCCATCTCGACCTCGTCGCCGCGCTGCAGCGCCTGGCCGGCCTGCCCTGGCGGCTGGTCTGTGCCGGCAGCCTGGAGCGCGATGCGGAGCATGCCAAGGCGGTGCTGGCGGCGGCGGAGGGCCTGCCCGGCCGCATCCGCTTCCTCGGCGAGATCAACGAGCCGACGCTGCTGCACCATTACGACCGGTCCGACCTGTTCGTGCTGCCGTCGCATCACGAGGGCTACGGCATGGCCCTGGCCGAGGCCTCGGCGCGCGGCCTGCCGATCGTCAGCACCACCGGCGGCGCGATCCCGGACACGGTGCCGCCCGATGCCGGGATCCTGGTGCCGCCGGGCGATGTCGACGCGCTGGCCGAGGCGCTGCGCCGCCTGCTGACCGATCCGGGCGCAAGGCTGCGGCTGCGCGAGGCCGGCCTGGCTGCGCGCGCCCGGCTGCCCGGCTGGCCGGACCAGGCCGCCGCCTTCGCGCATGAATTGGATCTGGTCGGCTAGGAACGGAACGGGTTCAGGCCAGATCGGGTCATCCCGATCGCATCAAGACGGCAACACGTTGCCTCTCCCGCTTGCGGGAGAGGTCGGAGACGCGAAGCGGCTCCGGGTGAGGGCTCTTTGTCGAGGCCCGGGCCAACCCTCACCCGGTCGTCCTGCGGACGCCCGACCTCTCCCGCCAGGCGGGAGAGGCAACGGGAAGACGCTCGATGTCCTGTTAACTCCGTTCTAGGCCGGGCCGGCCGTCCCGCGCAGGTCGAAGTCGAACAGCACGTCGCCGCCCATGGCATAGGTGCGGCAGGGCGGGCGCAGGGCCTGGTCGAGATGGGCGATCTCCGGCAGGCGCAGGCCGCCCTTGCCGGAGCCGATGATGATCGGCGCCACCGCGACATGCAGCCGGTCCAGCACCCCGGCGGCGAGGAAGCGCGACACCGTGGTGCCGCCGCCCTCGATCATCACCCGGCGCAGCCCACGCGCCGCCAGCGCGTCCAGCACCGCGGCCGGGCAGGGGTCGTCCAGGCCGACGATCTCGGCCCCGCCGGCTGGCTTGTCGGCGCGGTCGGCGGCGCAGAGCAGCAGGGTCGGGGCGACGCCGTCGGTGAACAGGCCGTGGCCGGAGTCGAGCCGGCGGCCGGGATCCAGCACCACCCGGACCGGGTTCGGCCCGTCGACCCGGCGCGTGGTCAGCCGCGGGTCGTCATGGGCGACGGTGCCGGCGCCGACCAGCACGGCGTCGGCCAGCGCCCGCAGCCGGTGCAGATGGTCGAGGTTGCAGGGGCCGGTGACGAATTGCGACTGGCCGCAGCCGGTGGCGATGTGGCCGTCGATGCTCTGGCCGAGATGGGCCAGGGCGAAGCGGCCCTCGGCCTCGGCGAAGGGCCGCAGCAACTCGATCCGGTCGCGGCCTTCGGCGTCGGAGGGCAGCGGCGCCTCCGGCCGGCCGGCGCGGCGGTCGAGCAGCCAGATCCAGGCGGTGTCCATCATCCCTCGGTTCGCGCATAGATGTCGCCGGAGCGGTCCCCCGGCGACAGACTCAACAGCCAGGCCCGCAACTCGTGCCCCTCCCGCCAGTTCGGCCACAGGAAGCGTCCGGTTTCGCCGATCGAGACCTGGAAGCGGCAAGGGCCCATCGCCTCGATGCGGCCCAGCGCCTCGATCCGGTCGAGCGCGGCGAAAGTGGCCGGCAGTGCCGCCGGGACGTATTCGACCGACAGGCAGGGCAGGGGGCGGGACAGGCCGGCCAGCACCTCGGCCTCGAAGCCCTCGACATCGATCTTGCAGAAGGCGGGGGTGCCGAATCGCTCGATCAGCGCATCCAGCGTCGTCACCGGCACCTCGGCCTGCCGGTCCCAGCGGATCGCGGCGAAGCCATCGGCCCGCGACACCGTCTCGATCCAGTCGGGCGAAAGGCTGGCGACGGTCGGGGTGCGGCTGCTGAGATGCAGCACGGCGGTGCCGGGGGCGGCGCCGACCGCGCTCTCGACCAGGGTGATGTCGGGCTGGCTGCGGAAGCTGCGGCGCAGCAGCCGGGCGAGGTCCGGCTGCGGCTCGACCGCCACCACCCGGGCGCCGAGCCCGGCCCAGCACAGGCTGCGGCTGCCGACATGGGCGCCGATGTCGAAGCACAGCTCGCCGGGCCGGATCAGGGTGGAAAAGAAGCGCCGGAAGCGGGCGGAGCGTCCGGGGATGCCGCGGTAGATGGCGAGGGACCGGGCGATGCCGGCGGCGCGGGTGATGGCGTTCACGCGGGAACCCGCTGCCGCCACAGCCAGGCCACGTCGCGGCCGAAGGACCAGCCCAGCGCCGCCAGCGCGCCCGCGGCCAGGGTGGTGGCGAGGGCGTGCGGCACCGGCGGCGCCAGGCAGGCGATCAGCACCAGGATCTGGATCACGCAGACGGCCTTGCGGGCAAAGCTGTCCGGCACCGGCCCGCGCAGCCAGGGCCAGGCGGCGCCGGCCAGGACGTAGAGGTAGCGCATCGCCCCGATCAGCAGGACCCAGGCCCCGACCTTGTCCCATTGCCAGGCCAGCACGGAGAGGACCAGGACGAAAAAGGCGTCGGCCTCCATGTCGAATCGCGCGCCGAAGCGGGACGCCAGGCCGCTGCGTCGCGCCACCCAGCCGTCGACCCCGTCCAGTGCCAGGGCCAGGGTGGCAAAGCCGGCGATCAGCCACAAGCAGTCCTCATCCGGCGCGGCCGTGCCCATCAGCGCGGCCAGGAGGCAGATCAGCACGATGCGCGTCAGCGTCACCGTGTTGGCCGGGCCGAAGCGGCGATGCGGGGCATGGGCGGCGAGGCCGGCCAGGATCAGCGTGGCGATGCCGCCATACAGCAGCTCGGCCCGCGCCACGAAAGCGGCGCCGAGCGTCGGGTCGACGGCGAGCGGCAGCGCCAGGGCGGCGAGCGCGACTGCTCCCGCCGTCAAAGGCCATCGCGCCTGCCGCTGCAGCGCGCCGCGAAAATCGGTCTCGTCCCGCATGATCCTTCCGCCGGTCTCCGGCACTATCCTACGCGACTCTTCGGTCGGACGGTGACCTCGGTCACAGTCCGGCTCTGGACAATCGCGCGGCCGGCTTGCTCTATGGGGCGCAACGGGGTTGCCGGGACTGGTTTCGCCATGGCCGAGAGAAAACGTCCGCTCGTCATCGTCACGCGCAAGCTGCCGGATGTCATCGAGACCCGGATGATGGAGCTGTTCGAGACCCGGCTGAACCACGACGACGTGGCGCTGGACCGGGAGCAGATGATCGCCGCGATGGCCGAGGCCGACGTGCTGGTGCCGACGGTGACCGACCGGATCGATGCCGAGCTGCTGGCCAAGTCCGGGCCGCAGCTGAAGCTGATCGCCAGCTTCGGCACCGGCGTCGACCACATCGACCTCGGCGCTGCCCGGGCGCGCGGGCTGACCGTGACCAACACCCCCGGCGTCCTGACCGAGGACACGGCCGACATGACCATGGCCCTGATCCTGGCCGTGGCCCGCCGGCTGGTGGAGGGCGAGCGGCTGGTCCGCGGCGGGCAATGGACCGGTTGGAGCCCGACCGGCATGCTCGGCGCCCGGCTTGGCGGCAAGCGCCTCGGCATCATCGGCATGGGCCGGATCGGCCAGGCGGTGGCGCGCCGGGCCCGCGCCTTCGGCCTATCGGTGCACTACCACAACCGCAACCGGGTGCATCCGGAGGTGGAGGCCGAGCTGGACGCCACCTTCTGGCCCAGCCTGGACCAGATGCTGTCGCGGATGGACATCGTCTCGGTCAACTGCCCGCGCACGCCGGCGACCTTCCACCTGCTGTCAGCGCGGCGGCTGAAGCTGCTGCGCCGGGACGCGCTGATCGTCAACACCTCGCGCGGCGAGGTGATCGACGAGACGGCGCTGGCGCAGATGCTGAAGCAGGGCGAGCTGGCGGGGGCCGGGCTCGACGTGTTCGAGCGCGAGCCGAACGTCAACCCGAAGCTGCTGAAGCTGTCGAACGTGGTGCTGCTGCCTCATATGGGCTCGGCCACCCTCGAGGGCCGCATCGACATGGGGCAGAAGGTGATCGTCAACATCCGCAGCTTCGTCGACGGCCATGTGCCGCCCGACCGGGTGCTGGAGACGGAGTTCTAGGCACTATTGGCCGTAGGTTGGGTTCGCCTTTGCGAACCCAACGCTCGGATCTCGGGATGTTGGGTTCGCCTCTGGCGAACCCAACCTACGATCATTGTCCCGGCCGCACCGTCTGGTGCAGCGACGCGATGGTCTGGGCGTCCAGCTTCAGCGCCAGGGCCAGCTGCTTCAGGAAGCGGTTCTCCTCCGGCGAATCCATGGTCACGGTCAGCAGCGCCGCGGTGTAGACCTGCGCCGCCTCCTGCGGGCCGCTGACGCCGGCGGCCAGCTGCTCCGGCGTCGCCGGGCTGTTCAGCTCGTTCTCGATGAAGGCCCGCTCCTCGGCATCGTCCTCGCCGAGCTGGCCCCGGATCGCCGCCGCCTCGTTCTGGTCGATGCTGCCGTCGGCGGCCGCCGCGGCGATCATCGTGCGCAGGATGCGGTGCGCCGTGTCCTGCCCGATCAAGGGGGCCGCCTGGCCCCCGCCGCCGCCGACCGAATCGGCCATGTCGAGGAAACCGCCGCCGGCCCCGCCGCCCACGCCCGGAGCCGGGGCCGGCGCGGACGGGGCCGCTGTGGGCGCGTCGCCCTGGCCGCCGAGGCCGCCCAGCAGGCCGCCGAGCCCGCCTCCACCGCCGCGGTTCTGCATCGCCTGCATGGCGACCGTGGCGATGATCGCCATCAGCCCGCCGCCCAATCCTCCACCGAGGCCGCCACCGCCGCTCCGGCCCTGGCCGCCGCCGAGGCCGCCGAGGATGCTGCCCAGGCCACCACCCGACCCGCCGCCGGCGCCGAGGCCCTGCAGCAGGCCACCCAGCCCGCCCAGCCCGCCACCTGCTCCTGCTCCGCCGAGACCGCCCGATGGCCCGCCGCCGCCCAGCACCTGGCTGAGGATACCGCCAAGGCCGCCGCCACCGCCGCCGCCCGAGCCGCGGCCCATGCCGCTCTGCGCCAACGCGCCCAAGAGCTTGTCGAGATCCATCGCTCACTCCTCCGGTTCGCGGCGACGGCCCTGCCGGCCGTTGCGTCGTGATGTCAGAATGCCGCTAGGGGCAATCTTGCCGGAAGGGGAGGTGCTCGGCGAGGTCTTCGATTCCGGCCTCGACCGCGCGGGTCTCACGGGTCAGGAAATCGGCCACGGCGCGGCGGAAGCCGGGATCGCGGATCCAATGGGCGCTGTAGGTGCGCACCGGACGGTAGCCGCGCATCACCTTGTGCTCGCCCTGAGCCCCGGCCTCGACTCGCTTCAGGCCGCGGGCGATGGCGAAGTCGATCGCCTGGTAGTAACAGGCCTCGAAATGCAGGAACGGATAGTCATGGCCGTCGCAGCCCCAGTTGCGGCCGTAGATCGTGTCGCTGCCGATCAGGTTCAGGGCGCCGGCGATCCAGCGTCCGTCCTTCTCGGCCATCACCAGGGCGATGCGGTCGGCCATGGTCTCGCCGATCCGGGCGAAGAACTCCCGGGTCAGATACGGGTCGCCCCATTTCCGGTCGCTGGTGTTGATGTAGAAGCGGAAGAAGGCGTCCCAGTGCCGCGGCTTCAGGTCGTCGCCGGTCAGCACGGTCAGGCGGATGCCGCCATCGACCGCGCGCTGCCGCTCCTTGCGGATGTCCTTGCGGCGGCGGCTGTTCAGCGTGGCCAGGAAGTCGTCGAAGCTGACGTAGCCCTCGTTCTCCCAATGGTACTGCTCGCCGATCCGCTGCAGCCAGCCGGCCGCGCCGAATCGCGACCAGTCGGCCTCGGTCGGGAAGGTGACGTGGACGGAGGAGACCTTGTGCGCCAGCGCCGCCTGCTCCAGCCCGTGGATCAGCAGGTCGGCCGTCTGCGCCGGCGCGCCGGGGCGGACCAGCAGGCGGGAGCCGGTGACCGGGGTGAAGGGCACGGCGGACTGCAGCTTCGGATAGTAGTCGCCGCCCGCCTGCTCATAGGCGCGGGCCCAGCTGTGGTCGAACACGTACTCGCCCTGGGAATGGCCCTTGAGGTAGAGCGGCACGGCGCCGAGGATCCGCCCGTCCGGCTCCTCCAGCACCAGGTGCTGCGGCAGCCAGCCGGCCTCGGCCGTGGCCGACCCGCTCTGCTCCAGCGCCGACAGGAAGGCGTGCGACAGGAACGGGTTGTCCGGCCCGGCGCAGGAATCCCAGGCGGAGGGGTCGATGGCGGTGATGTCGGCGACGAGCTTGAGGCTTGCCTCGGGGGTGCCGTCGGGCATGGGATCCGCTCTCTCGCATGTGCGAAAGCCTTAATCTGGTCCCGGCGCCGGCCATGGGCAAGCGTCGCGGCTTGCTCCGTGCTGTCAGCCCGGCACGGTTCCGGGCGGCAAGGCGGCGGCGTGGGTGGCGATGGCGCCGGCGGTGGTGATCCAGACCTCGCCGCGCCGGGCGGCGATATGGGCCAAGGCGCGGCGCAGCTGGCGCAGCCGGTAGGGCTGGCCGACGATGTAGGGATGCAGCGCCACGCCCATCACCAGGGCCTGGCCGTGCGCCTGCTGCTCCAGCATCTCGTCGAACTGGCCGATGACCATGTCGGCGAAGGCGTCGGCGTTCATCTTGCGCGCGACGATCGCCGGGATGTCGTTCAGCTCCTGCGGATAGGGCACCGACAGGATGCGCCCTGCCCGGGTGCGCATCCACACCGGCTGGTCGTCATGGCACCAGTCCAGCAGGTACTCGTAGCCCGCCTCCTGCAGCAGGTCTGGGGTACGCAGGCTCTGCGAGATCCAGGGGCCGAGCCAGCCCTTCGGCGGCGCCCCGGCATGGCGGGCGATGGCGTCGGTGGCGCGGCGGATCAGCGCCGCCTCCTCCGCCTCCGGCAGCACGCCCTGGCGTTCGGAATTGCTGTGGCCATGACCGACGATCTCGTCGCCGCGGGCCTGGAAGGCGGCCGGCAGCTCCGGGCAATGGTCGTAGATCGACGCGTTGACGATGGCGGAGCAGGGCAGGGCCAGGCTGTCGAACAGCTCCAGCAGGCGCCAGGCGCCGACCCGGTTGCCGTAGTCGCGCCAGGCATAGTTCAGAACGTCCGGCTGCGGCCCGCCCG
>JAEKLZ010000233.1 GCA_019508225.1 Inquilinus limosus
CGGTTGGCGGGAAGTCCCAGTCGGGCCCACCCAGGCCCGGCCGCCCGGTGGCGGCGGCGCGCGTGGTCCGGATACCCGCGCCATCCGGCTGCAGCACCAGCAACGGCACCGGCAGGCGCAGCGTCAGGGCGCGTCCCGGTCGGTCCGTGAAGATCGCCACCAGCCCCTGCGCATCGGTCAGCGCCGTCCGCCCGTCCACGCTCTCGAATCGGCCCAACTGCTTCGGGATCGCCCATAGCGCCCCGCCACCGGCCAGGGAGGCGGGGCTGTCGACCCAGGCGGCGGTGACGGTGACGCCGATCCGGCGTCCCAGCCGCACCGGCACCGCGACCACCAGCTCGCGATAAGCCAGGTCGCCGCCGGCCTGCCAGTCGGCCCGCACCGTCGCCAGCAGCGCATTCCGGCCCCAGCCCAGCGGTCGCGCCCCGTCCGGCAGCGGCCCCGGCAGGGCCTCGCGCGGCACCCGCCACAACGCCGCCTGCACCGTGCCGCGTAGCCGCCAGGGCGGAGAGGGGTAGGGGGCTTCGATCATGCTGGGAGAGAGAGTCCGAGATTTCAGCCAGCGAGTCCAAAACGCACTTGGATTGCGAAGTTCGAAACGGCCCCAACTAGGTATTGACGGAAACCGGTGGAAGGACGTCTATATCTAGACATCACGGGCAACCAAGGGAATCCGGTGCGCCGCTGGTCGGCAAGGCCGGAGCTGCCCCCGCAACTGTAAGCGGCGAGTCGGTTCGTCGTTTGGGCCACTGGCGGGCGACCGCTGGGAAGGTCGGACGATCCGATGGCGACCCGCAAGCCAGGAGACCGGCCCGTGATCGCGTAGTGCGTCCTCGGGCGGGGTGTCCCGACGGTGCGACGGTTGCGATGCGCCGGCCTGCCGGCGCGTTGTCGACTCCGCATCTTCGGCCCAAGCCCCAAACCGATCATGGGGTTTGCCGATGTCCGTTCTCCTCGAATCCGACCGCGCCCTCGCCGGCGCACCCGCCGCCCCGGCCCCCCGTGCCGCCGCCGAGCCGGCCTATCAGGTGATCCGGCGCAACGGTGCCGTCACCGCCTTCGACGAGACCAAGATCTCGGTGGCGCTGACCAAGGCCTTCCTGGCGGTCGAAGGGGCCGGCGCCGCCGCCTCCCGCCGGGTGCACGACATCGTCGAAGGGCTGACCGCCCAGATCGTCGGCGCCCTGACCCGCCGGGCCGATCACGGCCGCACCTTCCACATCGAGGAGGTGCAGGACCAGGTCGAGCTGGCGCTGATGCGCGGCGAGCACCACAAGGTCGCCCGCGCCTATGTGCTGTACCGGGACGAGCGGTCGCGCGAGCGTGCCGCCGCCGCGGCCAAGGTCGAGGCGTCGCCGGTGGCGCCGGCGCTGCATGTCACCGCGGCCGACGGCAGCCGTGCGCCGCTGGACCAGGCGCGGCTGGTGCGGCTGCTCGAGGAGGCCTGCGCCGGGCTGGACGACGTCGCCGCCGCGCCGGTGCTGGCCGAGACCCGCCGCAACCTCTATGACGGCATCAGCGAGGCCGAGCTGGCCCTGGCGCCGATCATGGCCGCCCGTACCCTGATCGAGACCGAGCCGAACTACAGCCAGGTCAGCGCCCGGCTGCTGCTCGACCTGCTGCGGCACGAGGCGCTGTCCTTCGTCTATGGCCGACCGACCCGTGCCACCCATGCCGAGATGGTGCAGGGCTATGCCGAATACTTCCCGGCCTATGTGAAGAAGGGCATCGCGGTCGACCTGCTGGACCCGGAGCTGGCGCGCTACGACCTGAAGAAGCTCGCCGCGGCGCTGAAGCCGGAGCGCGACCTGCAGTTCCAGTTCCTCGGGCTGCAGACCCTGTACGACCGCTATTTCCTGCAGACCGAGGGCATCCGCTTCGAGCTGCCGCAGGTGTTCTTCATGCGCGTCGCCATGGGGCTGGCCGCGCGGGAGATCGACCGTGAGGCGCGGGCGATCGAGTTCTACGACCTGATCTCCTCCTTCGACTTCATGTGCTCGACGCCGACGCTGTTCAACGCCGGCACGCCGCGGCCGCAGCTGTCCTCCTGCTTCCTGACCTCGGTGGCGGACGACCTGGACGGCATCTTCAAGGCGGTCAAGGACAACGCGCTGCTGTCGAAATACGCCGGCGGCCTGGGCAATTCCTGGACCCGCGTGCGCGGCCTGGGCGCCCATATCCGCGGCACCAACGGCCAGTCGCAGGGTGTCGTGCCGTTCCTCAAGGTCGCCAACGACACCGCCATCGCGGTGAACCAGGGCGGCAAGCGCAAGGGCGCGGTCTGCGCCTATCTCGAGACGTGGCACGTCGACATCGAGGAATTCCTCGACCTGCGCAAGAACACCGGCGACGACCGCCGCCGCACCCATGACATGAACACCGCCAACTGGGTGCCGGACCTGTTCCTGCAGCGGGTCGAGGCCGACGGCCCCTGGACCCTGTTCTCGCCGGACGAGGTGCCCGACCTGCACGACCTCTACGGCCCGGCCTTCAAGACCGCCTACGAGGCTTATGAGGCCAAGGCCGCGCGCGGCGAGATCCGGGTGCACAAGCAGGTCCGCGCCCTCGACCTGTGGCGCCGCATGCTGACCATGCTGTTCGAGACCGGCCACCCCTGGGTGACCTTCAAGGACCCGTGCAACATCCGCTCGCCGCAGGGCCATGTCGGCGTCGTGCACTCCTCGAACCTGTGCACCGAGATCACGCTGAACACCTCGGATGACGAGGTCGCGGTCTGCAACCTCGGCTCGATCAACCTCGCCAACCACATCGGCGAGCGCGGCCTGGACCGGGCCCGGCTGGAGCGCACCATCCGCACCGCGATGCGGATGCTCGACAACGTCATCGACATCAATTTCTACACCATCCCCGAGGCGCGCCGCTCCAACCTGCGGCACCGGCCGGTCGGGCTCGGCATCATGGGCTTCCAGGACGCGCTGCAGGCCCTGCGCCTGCCGGTCGCCTCGGAGGCCGCGGTGCGCTTCGCCGACGAGAGCATGGAGGTGATCAGCTTCCACGCCATCTCCGCCTCGGTCGACCTGGCGGCGGAGCGCGGGCGCTACCCGTCCTTCGACGGCTCGCTGTGGAGCCGCGGCATCCTGCCGATCGACTCCGTCGAACTGCTGGCCGACGCGCGCGGCGGCGTGCTCGACCTCGACCGCTCGACAAGCCTCGACTGGAGCGGCCTGCGCGAGCGGGTGCGGACGGTCGGCATGCGCAACTCCAACACCATGGCGATCGCGCCGACGGCGACCATCTCCAACATCTGCGGCGTCGCCCAGTCGATCGAGCCGGCGTTCCGCAACCTCTACGTCAAGGCCAACATGTCGGGCGACTTCACGGTGGTGAATCCCGGCCTGGTCCGCGACCTCAAGGCGCTCGGCCTGTACGGCAGCCTCGGCGCCATCGACCGGGTGCCGGACGACCTGAAGGCGCTCTACGCCACCGCCTTCGAGATCGACGCCTCATGGCTGGTCGAGGCGGCGGCCCGGCGCCAGAAGTGGATCGACCAGGCCCAGTCGCTGAACCTGTACATCGCCAACCCGAACGGCAAGAAGCTGGACACGCTGTACCGGCTGGCCTGGAAGCGTGGCCTGAAGACCACCTACTACCTGCGGGCGATGAGCGCGACCCATGTCGAGAAGTCGACGCTGAAGGGCACCGACGGCAAGCTCAACGCCGTCTCCGCCCCGGCTCCGGTCGTCGCCGCTCCGATCGCGGTTCCGGTCCCGGCAACCCTGACGGCCGACGAGCTGACGCTGACCGATGGGGCGCCGATGGTATGCCCGATCGACGACCCGACCTGCGAGGCCTGCCAGTAACCCGGCCTTCTTTGTGAACTTTGAGGGTGAGGCACAGGCGGAAGTCTGTGCCTCATCTTTTTTGTCGAACAACGGGCGTGATTTCCGGCACCATCGCCTCGCAGGGCGGCCGTCCACCTCCAAGCCCCCGGTATTACCGCGCCGTGGCGAGGATGCGCCGGGCCCGCTCCACCACCGGCGCGTCGACGAAGCGCCCGTCGACCAGATAGGCGCCCTTGCCGTCGCGCTGCGCCGCCGTGTCGGCCTCGACCACCTGGCGGGCCCAGGCCAGTTCCTCCTCCGATGGGGCGAAGGCCGCGTTCAGGATCGGCACCACGGCGGGATGGATGCAGCTGGCCCCGTCGAAACCGAAGGCCCGGGCCTCGCGCGCGGACGCCGTCATCCCCTCGACGTCGCGGTAGTCGGCGACCGAGCGCAACAGACCGTAGGAGCGCAGCCCCGCCGCCTTGGCGGCGTAGTGCAGCAGCAGCTTCGGCAGCCGCAGCGTCTCGGGCGTCGGTAAGGCGCCGGTGGCGGTGGCGAAATCCTCCGAGCCGAGAGCCAGGGCGACGACGCGCGGGGCCGCGGCGATGGCGCGGGCGTCCAGCAGCGCCGCCGGATCCTCGATCAGCGGCACGAACTCCAGCGGTTGCCGGCCGAGCGCCGCGCCGGCGCGGCAGGCGGCCTCCGCATCCAGGAAGCGCAGCTCGGGCTCGGCATTGATCCGGACATAGATCACGGCGCCCGATTGCCCGGCCTGGGCGACGCTGTCCGCCAGCGCGTCCCGCGCCGCCGCCTTGCGCGACGGCGCGACCGCGTCCTCGAGGTCGAGGATCACGGCGTCGGCGCCGCGGGTGTGGGCCTTCTCGATGAAGCGCGGCTCGGAGGCCGGGACGTAGAGCAGCGAGCGGATCACGGGGCGTCTCCCTTCCCGGCCTTGTGCGCTTGCGCGATCTCGGCCTTCAGCTCTTCGGTGTGCTGGCCGAGCGTGGGGGCCGGGCGCCGCAGGCCGCCGGGCGTGCCGGACAGGCGCGGCAGCACGCCATGCATGGGCAGCGAGCCGTTGTCGGCATCCTCGACCTCGACGATCACGCCGCGCTCGCGGATATGCGGGTCGGCGGCTATGTCGGCGGTGTCGTAGACCGGGCCGACGGTGGCGCCGGCCTCGCGCATCACCCGCAGCGCGGTGTCGCGGTCGCGCTCGGCGAACCAGGCGCCGACGGCCTGGTCGACCAGGTCGCGGTGCCTGACCCGCGCGGCGTTGCTGGAGAAGCGCGGATCGGTCTTCATGTCCGGCCGGCCGATGATGTCGAAGATCCGCATCGCGATCACCTGCATCGAGCCGGAGAGCGCGACATAGCTGCCGTCGCCACAGCGATAGACGTTCCGCGGCGAGGAGGTGTTGGAGGCGCTGCCGGTGCGCTGCTTGATCTTGCCGGTGACCCTGTGGATCGCGGCCTCGGGGCCCAGCACGGCGACCATCGGCTCCAGCAGCGACAGGTCGATCACCTGGCCTCTCGCCAGGCCCTTCTCGCGGGCCAGCAGCGCCATCGTCACCGCCTGCGCCCCGGTCATGCCGGCGATCATGTCGGCCAGGGCGAGAGGCGGCAGCACCGGCTCGCGGTCGGGGAAGCCGGTACGGGCGGCGAAGCCGCTCATCGCCTCGACCAGCGTACCGAAGCCGGGATAGGCGGCATAGGGGCCGGTCTGGCCGAAGCCGGAGATCCGCACCACGATCAGATCGGGGTTGATCCCGAGCAGCCGGTCCGGCGCGATGCCCATGGATTCGAGCGTGCCGGGGCGGAAGTTCTCGATGAAGACGTCGGCCGTCTCGACCAGCGCCAGCAGGTCCGCCATGTCGGCCGCCTCGCGCAGGTTCAGCACCAGCGAGCGCTTGTTGCGGGCATAGACCTTCCAGTGCAGCGACTGGCCGTCATCGGTCCAGTCGCGCAGCGGGTCGCCCTGCGGCGGCTCGATCTTGACCACGTCGGCGCCGAAATCGGCGAGCTGCAGCGACAGCATGTTGCCGGCGACCAGGCGGGACAGGTCGAGCACGCGCACGCCGGACAGCGGGCCCTGCAGCGTCGGGTCGAAGCGGATCGGCTGTTCGGTCATCGGTCTCTCGCTCACTGGGCTTCGGGGCCGGCGGCGAAGATCGCCGCGGCCTCGGGCGGAATGCGGACGAAGGCGGACCGCGCCTCGACCGGCCGGCTGGTCTGGATCCGGAAGGTCGCGCCGCCGCCCGCCACCTCATACTGATACACTTGTCCGAGATAGGTGCCGTGCGCGACCTCGACCCGGATCGCGTTCTCGCCCGGCCCGTCGACCAGCTCGATACGCTCGGGGCGCACGGCGACGACCAGGCTGCCATCCCCGGCCGGGACGCCCGCCGGCACGCTCAGCCGGGTGCCGTCGCGCAGCTCCACTGTGGCCCGCCCGTTCGCCTCGCTCACCATCCGGCCGGACAGGAAGTTCGAGGAGCCGATGAAGTCGGCGACGAAGGCGTCGGCCGGCCGCTCGTAGATCTCCTTCGGCGTGCCGAGCTGGCGCAGATGCCCCATGCTCATCACCGCGATGCGGTCGGACACGGCCAGCGCCTCCGACTGGTCGTGGGTGACATAGATCGTGGTGACGTGCAGCCGCTCCTGCAGCTCGCGCAGCCAGACCCGGGCGCGCTCGCGCAGCTTGGCGTCGAGGTTGGACAGCGGCTCGTCCAGCAGCAGCAGGCGGGGGCGGTAGACCAGCGCCCGGGCCAGGGCCACGCGCTGCTGCTGGCCGCCCGACAGCTCGAACGGGTAGCGCTCGGCATAGGGCGCCATCTCGACCAGCGCCAGCACCTCGCGGATCCGCTCGTCGCGCTCGGCCCGGCCAATCTTGCGCAGCTTCAGCGGGAAGGCCAGGTTCTCCGCCACGCTCATATGCGGCCACAGGGCGTAGCTCTGGAACACCAGGCCGATGTCGCGCCGCTCGGGCGGAACGAACAGGCCTTGGGCGCCGTCGAACAGCACCGCGTCGCCGATCCGGATGGTGCCGGAGGTCGCATGGTTCAGACCGGCGACGGAGAACAGGGTCGTCGACTTGCCGCAGCCGGACGGACCCAGGAAGGTCAGGAACTCTCCCGCCGCGACATGGATCGAGATGTCGTTGACCGCGGTGACGTCGCCGTAGCGGATGGTCAGATGGTCCAGGACCAGGTCAGCCATAGATCTTTGCTCCGAAAACCGGGCGGGCCAGCAGGACGAAGGCGGCGGTGATGACGATCTGGATCGTCGCCAGCGCCGCGACCGGGCCGTTGTCGCCCTGGGCCGCGAGCTGGAGCATCGTGGTGCCGATGATCTCCGACCCCGGCTGGAACAGGAACACGGCGGTGACGTATTCCTTGAAGAAGTGGATGAACAGCAGCGCGAAGCAGGAGAGCAGCGCCGGCCTCAGGATCGGCAGCACGATCCGCGTCACCGTGGTCCACCAGTCGGCGCCGGCGCTGCGGGCGCCGCGGTCCAGCTCCTCCCCGATCTGGGCCAGGGCGGGCGCGATGGCGCCGAAGCCGACCGGGATGTAGCGCAGGATGAAGGCGACCATCAGGATGCCGATGGTGCCCCGGACCATGTCGAGGCCGGGCACCCAGACCACGGCGTAGAAGAAGCCCAGCCCGGCGATGATGCCGGGCAGCGCCCGCGGGAACAGGGCGATGTATTCCAGCGCCCGGGCGTAGCGGAACTCCGACCGCCGCGCCACCAGGGCGATCACCGCGATGAAGAAGGTGCCGATCAGGCCGCCGACCAGGGCAATGACCACCGAGTTGACGATCGACCGGACATAGGCGTCGGAGGCGAAGACCGTGGCGAAATTCGCCGTGGTCACCAGCTTCCAGAACGGGATCAGCGGCGTCAGGAAGCTGACGCCCGAGCGCATGACGATGCCGGCGAACACCGCGACGATGGTCAGCAGCACATAGGCCAGGACGGCGGCGAAGGCGATCCAGCGCCACGGCCCGAGGTCCAGCGTCGACGGCCGGCTGGCCTTGCCGCGCACGGTGACGAAGCGGCCGCTGCCCTTCATCAGCGCGCCCTGCAGCCAGACCAGGCCGGCGACGATCAGCAGCAGGATCACGGCGGCCGCGCCGACGATGCCGTAATCCGGCCGCACCGCGGCGTTGATGCCGTTGTTGTAGAGGAAGGTCGTGACCGTGTTCAGGCCGCCCGGCGCGCCGAACAGCAGCGGGATCGCCAGCATCTCGATGCCGATGACGAAGTTGAGGACGCTGGAATAGATCATCGCCGGCCGCATCATCGGCACGGTGACGGAGAACAGCGCCCGGAACGGCCCGGCGCCGGCGGAGCGGGCGGCGTCCTCCAACTGCGGGTCGGCCTTGGTCACGGCGCCGAGACACATCAGGTAGGACAGCGGCGCCTGGC
The DNA here is from genome assembly GCA_019508225.1 of Inquilinus limosus. Classification (GTDB taxonomy): domain Bacteria; phylum Pseudomonadota; class Alphaproteobacteria; order DSM-16000; family Inquilinaceae; genus Inquilinus; species Inquilinus limosus_D. The sequence continues at coordinate 8,216 of JAEKLZ010000233.1, forward strand.
TGAGGCCGGCGACGATCCCCATGCCGGCGATCGAGTACAGGTTCCAGGGCACGAAGCCGAACCAGCTCTTCATCGCCAGCGAGATGTAGCCGGAGGGGCCGTACATGGTCAGCCAGCCGAAGGCGATGACCAGGTTCGACACGAACAGCGGCCAGATCAGGATCTCGCCGATCCAGCTGCGGCCGGGCAGGTTGGTGCGCCCGACCACCACCGCCATGACCGACCCGAAGATCTGCGCCACCACCATGGTCAGGATGGCGAAGACCAGGGTGTTGCCGAAGATGCCCAGGATCGTCGGGTCGCCGAACAGGCGCTGGAAGTTGCCGAGGGTCGCGGCAGCGCCCTCGGCATAGAGCGGCCGGTCGAGGAAGGCCTGCGCCAGGATCGGCGCCAGCGGCCCGATCACCAGGACGGCGGAGAGGATCGAGACGCCCCAGAAGATCAGGCGCGAGCGGTCCCAGCCGGGCCGCGCGGCCCGAGGAAGGGTGAGGTCGGTCATGGGCCTGTCCGATCGATGGGCTGCCGGGCGGGTGGGCGCGCGGTCACTGGCCCGCCATCGCCGCCTTCCACTTCTCGACGAAGGGCGCGGCCTCGGCGATCAGGCCCTTGTCGAAGCCGGCGATGATCATCTTGTCCTGGCCGACCGTCTTCTCGATGCCCTGGTAGGTATAGCGGACCTCCGCCTCGTCGACGTCGTCGCGCAGCGGGGTCAGGCCGCCCTTGCCGATCAGGGTCTGGCCGGCATGACTCAGGGCATAGTCGACGAACAGCCTGGCCGAGTTCGGGTTGGCGGTGCCCTTCGGGATGCCCATGCCGCGCAGCATCATGATGGTGCCGTCGTCGGGGAAGGCGAAGCCCAACAGCTCGCCGCCCGGCTGGTCCAGGCGCGGGAAGATGGTGATGCCGGAGACGGCGACGCCGACGACGTATTCGCCGGTGGCGATCTTCTCGTTCATCGCGCCGCCGGACACCTCGCCGCGGATCATCGGCCCGATCTTCGCCAGCTCGGCCCAGCCATCCGCGCCCTTGGCGTTGAGGAAGCTCCACCAGGCGGCCAGGCCGAAGGAGTTGCGGGCCGCGTCATAGGTGGTGATCTTGCCGTCGAAGCTGTCATGGTCCGCGGCCGCCTTCGCCACCAGCGAGGCGAAGCCGGTGGGCCGCTGGTCGTCCGGCAGCAGGGCGGCGTTGTAGGTGATGACCAGCGGGTCGGCGGACAGGGTGTAGATGCCGGGCGCGGTATGGGCGAAGCCGGGCAGGGCGGGCAGCTCGGGGCTCTGATAGTCCATCATCTTGCCGTCGCCGGCATAGGCCGCCCAGCGGTCATTGGCGCCGGAGATCAGGATGTCGGCGGTGCGCGATCCCGACCCGGCCTCCGCCTCCCAGCGCGAATGCACGGTGCCGGAGCCGAGGTCGAGCGTCTCGACCTTGATCCAGGGATAGAGGGTCCGGAAGCCCTGCAGCACCGGCTGCCAGTTGTTGTCGGCCATGTTCGAATAGATGACCAGGCCTCCCTCCGAGCGCGAGCCGTCGATCACCGACGCGTAGTCGGCAGGGTATCCGGCGGGCACCTTCGAATCCTGGGCGAAGCTGGCTGTCGTGGCGGCGGCGAGGCCGAGGGCGAGGAGGCCGGCGGCGATGGGATGCTTCATGTGCGGGTGCTCCTCCCAGAGCGGTTGCTGCTTCGTTTGGCGAGCTCTGCCGAGATCGCCTGCGCGCCGGCGAGGACGGCCCGGGTGATCTTCGGCAGGTTGGCGACGACCCGGGGGTGCGGGCCGGAGATGTTCAGGGCGGCCACCGCACGGCCGGTGCCGTCGAGGATCGGCGCGGCAACGCCGGAGGCGCCTTCGACCACCCCTTGAGGATTGAAGTGGAAGCCCTCGCGCGCGGTGGCTTCGGTACGGGACAGGAGCTCCCGCCGCTGCCCGGGATCCAGGCCGAGGCGGCCGCAATAGGCTTCGAGCGCCTCGGCCGGCAGGCTGGACAGCAGCGCCACGCCGCTCGACACCTGGTGCGGAATGCGGGTGGGCCCGATGTTGCGGTCGTACTGGATCTCGCGGGCCGGCAGCAGCTTGTTGAGGTAGCGGATCGCGTCGCCATCCAGCACCGCCACGAAGACGCTCTCGCCCGATTCCTCGACCGCGCGGTCCAGATGCGGCGCGGCCAGGCGCAGCAGGGCATTCCACGCCTCCCGGCCCTCGGGACGGTCGCCGGGCAGGCGGACCAGGCGGTAGCGGCCATCGGCCAGGCGCTCGGCGTAGCGACGCTCCACCAGCAGGCGCAGCAGCAGCAGGGTGCTGCTTTTCGGCAGGTCCAGCGTCTGCGCGACATCCGCCAGCGACGCCGGCTCGGCGCGTGCCGAAAGCCATTCCAGAAGATCGAGGATGCGCTCCGCGCCCCTGCCGCTCACGTCCCGGGCCTCTCCCAGCAATCGTTCAGTATTTTGAACGCATTCGTTATTTTGAATCTATGAGTCGAACCAAAGGACTGTCAACCCGGCATGTCGGGTCCGACTCGGGTCTTCGGAGAGGCGGGAACGCCACCAGCCGGGCCGGATCGAGCTCGCCGATGATGGCGGAGGCGACCGGCGCCGCCGGACGCGAAGGCCGGAATGCGAAGAGGCGGCGGTTTTCACCGCCGCCTCCTCAAACCTGTGGCCGATGGCCGGGGAAGGGCCTTCGGTCCTCTCCCGGCCGCCGGTTGTCCGGTCTCAGAGCACGAAGTCGGCCGCGACCAGGGCGATGTCGGCCCGGAGCGTGATGTGGAAGTCCGACACGCCGTCGCCGTCGACGTCGCCGGCGATGGTGGTCGTGGTGGCCGACAGATGGGCGAAGCGCAGCTCGCCGGCATGGTGGGTGTAGAGCCCCGTGCCGATGAAGATGAACCCCTGATCCCCGGTCGCGCCGAGATTGGCATCGATCGCGGAGAGGTCGATGCGGTCGCCCTCCGCATGGCTGAAGTCGGTGATCACGTCGGCCCGCGCACCGACCAGGCTGTCGCCGATCGCCGAGTAGGTGAAGCGATCCGCGCCGGCGCCGCCGACCAGGGTGTCCTGGCCGCCCCCACCGGTGAGGGTGTCGTTGCCCTCATAGCCCCAGAAGTCGTTGTCGCCGGCATTGCCCACGATCGTGTCGCCGGCCTTGCCGCCGCTGACCTTCTCGATCCCGGCATAGGTGTCGCCCTCGGCCTCGCCGCCGTGGCCGACGCCGGTCGCCAGATTGACCGAGATCGCGCCGGCGGTGCCGAAATAGCTGGCCCGGTCGCTGCCCTCTCCGCCGTCGAGATGGTCGGCGCCTGCGCCGCCGCGAAGCACGTCGTCACCGGCACGGCCATAGAGGATGTCGTTGCCGGCCCCGCCTTCGAGGGTGTCGTTCCCGGCCACGCCGATGTTCGGCATCACCGGCGGCGGCGGGGTGACGGAGACGTTGAGCTCGTAGGACCCGCCGTTCGGAACCGTCTGCTCCGGCAGGCCCGTGTCATTGTCGTAGTGGCCGACCACGATGTAGTAGGTCCCGGTCTCGCCGACCTTGAAGCTGAGGGCGGAATCGGTCCTGACGCTCGATCCCGGGTCGTTGCCCGCGTCGTCGTTCTCGGCGATGACGGTACCGTCGGCCCGCATCAGCCAGATGTAGCTGTCGTCCAGCCCGCCGGCGGTGTGGTCGAGGTCGAGGGTGATGACCGTCCCGGCATTCACCGTCACCGCGTAGTAGCCGCCCTGGCCGTTGCCGGTGGCGGTCACCGTCGAATGCGCCAGCGTGGTCGCGTTGGCGATGTCGGCATCGGCGGCCAGCGAGAAGTTGGCGGTCAGGTTGAAGGCGGTGGCGATCGAGTTGTTGGTCGCCCCCGTCCCGAGCGAGGCGTAGCCGTTGCCCGTGCCGACGCCGGTGACCGGGAAGGGAATGAAGTCGCCGTCGAGCGTGTCGTTCCCGGCGCCTCCCTTCAGGGTGTCGTCGCCGCCCTGGCCGACCAGCTTGTTGTCGCCGGCATCGCCGGTGAGCTGGTCGTTGTGGCCGGAACCGGCCAGGCCTTCGATCGAGATGAAGGTCTCCTCATGCGAGGCGGCGCTGCCGAGTGAGACGTTGACCCCCGTGGCGCTGCCGTAATAGGCCGCCATGTCGAGGCCGGCGCCGCCATCCAGCGTATCCTTGCCGCCGCCGCCGGCCAAGGTGTCGTCGCCCGCGGCGCCGGACAGCACGTTGACGCCGGTGTTGCCGATCAGGGTGTCGGCGAATTTCGAGCCGATGACGTTCTCGATGTTCACCAGCTTGTCGAACTGATGCGTGGTCGTGGTGTCGCCTTCGCCGTCGCCGCCGCTGGCGGTGCCGGTCTGCAGGTTGACGGTCACGCCCTCGGTGGCCGGCGACCGCGGCGGGCCGAACATCGGCTGGCGCTCGTCCAGCGTGTAGTCGGCCGTGTCGATGCCGTCGCCGCCGTCGAGGTAGTCCGCCCCGGCGCCGCCGATGAGGCGGTCGTCGCCGGCGTCGCCGCTCAGCACGTCGCCGTCGCGCGCGCCTTCCAGCACGTCGTCGCCATTGCCGCCGTTGAGGACATCGCCGCCGCCGAGGCCGAGGAAGTAGTTGTTGGCGTCGTTGCCGACGAAGCGGTCGATGCGGTCATCCGACCCGATCAGGTTCTCGACGCTGAAGAAGGTGTCGCCGGAGGCGGTGCCGCCGCTGGCGATGTTGGTGACCAGGTTGACCAGCAGCTGGAACGGGCTCTCCATGCTGAAATCGACCGTGTCGTTGCCGTCGCCGCCGCGGAAGATGTCGACACCGGCCATGCCGCGCATCAGGTCGTCGCCGGAGCCGCCGTCGATCACGTCGTCGCCGGCGCCGCCGTCGATGGTGTCGTTGCCGTCCTCGCCATACAGCGCGTCGGCGCCGTCCCGGGTGTCGGGGCCGGTGATCTGCGGCAGGGTGTTGTTGCGGTCGCGGCTGTCATTGGTGTCGGCGCCGCCGACGATGATGTCGTTGCCGGCGCCGCCATGGATCTCGTCGGCGCCGTTGCCGCCGTCGATCCGGTCGTCGCCGCCATTGCCCAGCAGCTCGTTGGCGCCGTCATTGCCGATGATGATGTCGAGGAAGGCGCTGCCGACGCCCTTCTCGATATAGTACTGGGTCGCGTCGGCGTTGTGGCCGTCGAAGATGGCGACGTTGTTGGCGTTGCCGTTGACGCTGGAGAAGCGGCCCTCGCGCAGGTCCAGGATGGTGCTGCTGGTCGAGCCGGAGAAGTCGACCGTGTCGTGCCCGCCGGTGTCGTGGATCACGAAGCCGATGTCATGGGTCGACCCGGTCGTGGTCAGCCCATAGCCCAGCTTGGTGCTGCCGAAGCCGTAGACGTCGTCGCCGGTGTTGAGCTGGATGTCCTGGTAGGTCCGCACGCCGTCGGTCACGGTGGAGAAGTAGTGCCGGATGACCGCTTCGATGTCGGCGACGCCAGGCGTGCTGTTGGTCCAGGCGGTGCTGCCGCCGATGTCGATATTGTCGAAATACGACATCACCGAATATTGCTGGTTGTCGTAGACCCACTTGGCATCGTTGTAATAGGTGATCTGCGGACCGCCGGGGCCGCCGTAATTGTAGAATCCGGGATGGTTCAGGCCGAATTCATGGCCGAATTCATGGATGAAAGTGTTGAAGATGTAGCCGCCGACCTCGGTCTTGTCCGGCTCGGTGTCATGGAAGCGCTGTCCGACACTGACCAGGCGGCCGGAGGAGAAGGCGCTGCCGTCATTGGCCTGGCCGACTTCCGGGCTGATCACCCGCAGGTAGTCGGTCGCCGCATTGTAGGGCCGGTCGTCGACGATCGTGAACTCCAGCGGCGTCACCGACGACCACATCTGCAGCGCGCCGATGGCCGCTTCCTTGTAGTCGGGGTGGGCGTTGAGTCCGAACAGGTTCACCACGATCGGGCCTTGGGCCTGCTCGGGCGTCAGCGGGCGCTGCAGGGCCCCCAGATAGTCGAGAAACGTCTCGTAGTTTGTGTCCTTGTTAAACGGATTGTCCGGAGTCTGGTCGATGTTCTGCCAGTTCTGCAGGTCCTGCGGGCTGATCGTGAAGGCGCCCGCGGCTGCATTCGCTCCGCCGGCCGGCGTGGAATGCTCCTGCGAATAGCCCATCTCGCACAAGACGCACATCTGTTTCCCCTCTCCAATGTTGGTCCTGGCTGGAGCCGGTCAGGCTGCACGCATCCGGCAACGGGCCGAATCCCCGCCCGTGAATGCGGTGACAGCTCCGATCGTGATCTCAGCGCGCGTGGGTAAGGTTTCGTCGGTTGCCGGCGCCGGATTTCATCCGTCGCTTGCGCTCAGCGCATCCGCATCGCATCCGGCATTTCGCCTATGGACATCGGCCCCGGCGCAGCCTTGGCCGCGGCAGGAATGGCGCATCGCCGATCGGGAAGCCTATGGGCGCCACTATACGGCGCCGCGGATGTCCCGACGGGGAAATGATGCTCATGGTTATCGATGTCCCCCTGTTTGCAGTCCGCAGTCCGTCGAGACACTGGGCCAGGGAAACATGATGCTTCGCCGGTCCGGCCGCACAGCCAATTCTTGACGGACGCCGATCGTCACGGCGCACATCCTGGCTTCTCCGCCTCCGAAACCGGAGACGGTGTGCGGTTCAAAAGCTCGACTGTTCTGCGTACCTCTGGGCGTCATCCTTCGGCAATGCAGCGGCCTCCGCAATCAAAAAATGCACTCACTTCCGGTTGCTTCGGCAGGTTTCGTTGGTGCGCATACAAGCCTCTCGGCAGGGAGGGGACAGATATTGCCGAAGCGGCCGTCATTCTATGCGAGAGATTATCCGAAATTATGCTCAAAACCGTTGAATGCACGGAACGCGCCATTTGCTAAAGCTGTGGACAAAGCGATATGACTTGCCTTCCGGCGAAGCCTGACGAAACGGTGAAAGATTTCGCAGGCGTCGCGGGTTGCGAGCCGCCATCTCTGCCCGATGGGCTGGGCCACAACCAATAGCGCGATGCTTGCCGCATGCGCCCACATCTTGTAGCTTGCCCGGCCCGTCATCACGGGCTGAGGATCGCCGCCATGTCCGCCTCCCGCGCATGGTCCGCGTTCCTCGGCATTCCCTCGTCGCGGCGAGCTGAGAAAGACCACGCCCATGACCATGCTCGACTGGTCCGACACCTCCGCCGCCGCGCCGACCCGGACGCCGCGCGCCGATGCGCCCGCCGCCGACCTCGTGGGCGACGCCACCGGCCTGGGTGCCATCGACCGCACCGGCGGCCGGGTCAGCATCGACGACAAGGCGATGATCAACTGCCGCGCCGACGTCAACCAACTGCTGCCGATGAAGTACCGCTGGGCGTGGGAAAAATACCTGGCCGGCTGCAACAATCACTGGATGCCGACCGAGGTCTCGATGCAGGCCGATATCGCGCTGTGGAAGTCGCGCGACGGGCTGACCGAGGATGAGCGCCGGTCGGTGAAGCGCAATCTCGGCTTCTTCGCCGCCTCGGAATCGCTGGTTGCGAACAACATCGTGCTGGCGATCTACCGGCACCTGACCAACCCGGAATGCCGGCAGTACCTGCTGCGCCAGGCCTTCGAGGAGGCGGTGCACACCCACACCTTCCAGTACGTGGTCGACAGCCTGGGCCTGGACGAGGGCGAGCTGTTCAACATGTATCGCGAGGTGCCGTCGATCACCGACAAGGCGGCCTGGGCGCTGCGCTACACCCAGAACCTGTCCGACCCGTCGTTCCAGACCGGCACGCCGGCCTCGGACCAGGCGTTCCTGCGCGACCTGGTGGCGTTCTACGTGATCTTCGAGGGCATGTGGTTCTACACCGGCTTCGCCCAGATCCTGTCGCTCGGCCGGCGCAACAAGATGGTCGGCATCGCCGAGCAGTACCAGTACATCCTGCGCGACGAGTCGATCCATCTGAACTTCGGCATCGACGTCATCAACCAGATCAAGATCGAGAACCCGCATCTCTGGACCAGCGCGTTCCAGGAGGAGCTGCGGCGGATGCTGGCCGAGGCGGCGGAGCTCGAGGCCGCCTATGGCCGGGACACCATGCCCCGCGGCTTCCTCGGCCTCAACGCGGCGCTGTGCGAGCAGTACATGCATGTCATCGCCAACCGCCGCTGCGCCCAGCTCGGCTTGGCCCCGGTCTTTGCCGAGACCGAGAACCCGTTCCCCTGGATGTCCGAGGCGATGGATCTGAAGAAGGAGAAGAACTTCTTCGAGACCCGGGTGATCGAATACCAGAACGGCGGCGCGTTGAGCTGGGATTGAGGGCTTCGGCGACGTGGGTTGGGTTCGCGGCTGCGAACCCAACCTCCGCGCGGGCTTCGGTGGGAGCGTCGTTGCGAACTCTGCCTAGGGGAAATATGACGGTAGCGGCATCGGCACCGTGAATGTTTCCTTGCAGAGGTCGTATTCGAAGTTCGATGCAATGATGAGGAAGGCGATATGCATGGGGCCGAATGTGTCGGTGCTATGCACCTGAAAGGGAAAGTCGCACAGTACCCACCCGAACTTCGTGGGCCGATTTGCGGTATTCAATGCTCCGAATTTCGCCAAAAGCCGACCATTGACGTAGACGCCTAATAATTTTAAGCCCTTGACTGCACTGGCGAAATTAAGAACGACCTCGTTGTCTTTTTTCTCATGGATGGCCGCCCATACATTATCGATTTTTTCCTGATCATATACGTTCGACCAATGGTCCTGCACATACACCCGATAGGAGCGGTTGGTATTGGTCTCGGCGTACATGCCGGTCGTATCGCCGGTCCAGCGTATGGGCGTGCCAAAGCGCAAATCCTCGGTGATTCTGTTGAAAAGGACGATCTTTCCGCGCGCGGCGCCCAGCGTGGGGAGGTCTTTCGACTTCAGAAACAGAGTCGGATCCGCCGAGAGGATGGATGCCAGCGCGGCTCGCGCGAGTTCCTGCTTCTCGGCATCCGGCGCGTCCTGCCAATCGTCGACCGTCAGGATCATGACGATGGCTTCTCTGTCATGCGCGATCAGGAAGTGTTTGCATTCATCCACCACGGACTGGAAGTCTTGGTACTCATTCAGGCCAACCCACGCGTCATGATCGCCATGGCAGGTGACGATCTTATACGAGTTGTTGCCTGTCGATTTCGGCTTTAACCGAATGTCCAGCACGCGAATGCCGAGTTTTAACTGCTCCGTGATTGTCTTATTTTGGCAGGACCAGGGTGTGGGTGTGGGGAAATAGGTGTTGATGGAGGCCGCGTCGTGTGTGCCGGGCAGGTTGATGTCAGATAGAGGTCTTGTGTCCGGTAGCCTCCCCAGCCAGCTTTCCCAGGTATAGGAATCGGGTAGGACATGCACTTCCACTCTTCTTGATTCCGCATTGCGCGTCTTGATCGCGAAGAGGCTGCGATCATGCGCCAGCAGGTATTGGAAGTTGCCGGTCTCACGGAGAGCCGTGCTCGTCTGCAGGCTGAACTTGGTGTAGGCGCTGATCGCCGTCAGGATGTGGACTTCGGTCGCATTGGGGCCGGTGGGGCCGCTGCGGTACTCCCTGATCATGAAGAGGTCCCGGTTCGACGCCAGCGCGAAATGAATGAGGTCGCCTTCCACCGGCTGGAAGGCTGTGACCATCTGCACAATGAGGTTCTGGTAGTTGCTGGTCGCCGTCAGGATAAACAGCTCGACCTTGAGCTTGGTGTCGCTGTCGGAGACACGAGTCGTCCTGATCGCAAACAAGTCGCGGTTCCCCGCAACCATGATGCTGAGGGGCGTGCCCAGGCCGATGGGGATGCTCTTCTGCAGGTTGTAGGACTGGTAGTTGGCGTCGGCCGAGAGCACATGAACCTCGACAAAGCCGCTGTTCGTGTACTCGGTCAGGACGGCGAAGAGGTCTCGGTTGTTGGGGGCCAATGCGAAGCTCACCGCTCCCACCGATCCGGTATTTTGTGGGAGGATGGTCGCCTGGTGCGCGGTGAAGCTCTGATATGTCGTCGCCGACGGCAGAATGTGGACCTCGGTGTGCTGGCTCCCGGTGTTCATCGACCTGATAATGAAGAGGTCCCGGTTCTCTGCCAGCAACGCATCACAATAACCGAGCGGGGAGCCCGTCCCAATTTCCGCGGTGGCGCAATGCATCGAGAAGCTCTGATAGTGCGAAGGCATACTTAAATCTCCATTCTCTTGATTTATTTAGATTAATATTATTCTTGAAATTTAATAATAAGCCTCGCAGCGGAAGTGATTTATGCCTGCGAGAATACAATCATACACGATCCGGTTTTGGGCGCAGCGATTTTGTCAAAAGCGGATCTTGGTCCCATCGTCGCAATTGTAGGGTCGATACCATGATCTCCTTCCAGGCGCCCCTGGAAAGGACGCTCGGGCACCGCCCGAGCCGGCTCAGTCCAGCGACACCAGCGCCGAGGCCGCGGTCTCGTCGGTGATCAGCCCCTGCAGCAGGCCGCGGGTCAGCACGGCGTGGATCGCCGGCACCTTGACCGTGCCGCCGGCGATGGCGATGGCCGGGCGCTGGGCCACGGCGTCGAGCGGCAGGCCGATCACCCGGTCGCGCAGCGGCGAGGGCAGCACCTGCCCGGCGGCGTCGAGGAAGTTGCCCAGCACCTCGCCGATCGCGCCGGCCTGGCGCAGCGCCTCGAACTCGGCGCGGGTGATCACCTTGTCCTGCAGCACCGGTGCGCTGTCGTCGAGCTGGCCGATGCCGATCAGGATGGCGTCGGCCCGCGCCGCCAGCGCCATGATCTCGCGGAACGGCTTCTGCTCCTCCAGCACCCGCCGGTCCGCGGCGCTCTCGGCGATCAGCGGCGCCGGCATCA
>JAEKLZ010000006.1 GCA_019508225.1 Inquilinus limosus
GGCTGGCCATCTGCGTGGTCAGGTCGACGACGATGGCAGCGCCGGACCGGTTCAGCGGCACGCCGCGCATCGCCAGCAGCCGGGCGGTGATCAGCTCGCCGCCGATCTGCGCCACCGGCAGCAGCGAATTGATCGCCTCACGGATCCAGCGCAGCCTGATGAAGAAGCTCAAGGGCGGCACCGGCCGTTCCGGCACCAGCACGCGCCAGCCGAGCGACGAGAACAGGAATTGCGGGAAGTGCAGGGCGATGACGGCCAGGATGCCCCAGCCGGCGCCGGTCAGCGCGGCCCAGATCTCGGCCGCGCCGGTCAGCCAGACCAGCACGACTGCGACCGTCAGGCCAACGGCGATCCCGATGCAGGCAGGCCATTTCATGATGCGACGCCGGCACCCGTTGTGGCCGGCGCCAGGCCGGCGAGGAAGTCCTGGAAGCGGCGGGCGACGTCGGCCGGGCCGACCGTCGGGCGCCCGAGCTTGTCCATCGACCCGGGGGCGATGCGGACATGGATCAGGGCAGGGCGACGCTCCACCCCGGATGCAAGGCGGTATGCTGACTCAAATCCGTCCAGACTGTCGCAGGTGGTTGCGAACCGATAGCCACAGGCCAGCGCTATCCTGGCGAAATCGACGGAAGCAGAAACCGTGGGCTGGCCGCCGGTCGAGTCATGCACGCCGTTGTCGAGCAGAATGTGAATCAGGTTGCCGGGCGCCTGGGCGCCGATGGTGGCGAAAGTGCCCAGCTTCATCAGCGCGGCGCCATCGCCGTCCAGCACCACGACCGGGGCGGTCGTATTCAGCGCCACGCCCAGCGCCATGCCGGAGGCGCCCCCCATCGACCCGACCTGGTAGATGTGCTGGGGCCGATCGGCCAGGGTGAACAGCTCGCGGCCGGCCTTGCCGGTGGTGGCGACCACGGCGGTGCGGTCGTCGGTCAAGGCCAGGAAACGCTCCAGCACCGCCGCCCGGGTCGGGCGCGGTCCGTGTTCCAGGGGTGAAACCACATAGGTCTCACCTCTGAATTCGGGTGGAAGGCCTCCAGATTGCTCCGGCAGCCGCAGCGCCTCGTCCCGGACGTCGCCCTTCTTCATGACGAAGGCATAGGGCAGGCCGGTCTCGTCCATCCGGGCCGCGGCCTGGTCCAGCGCCGGGCCCAGCGCCTTGACTGTGGCCGGGAACGGGGCCTGCGGCACCTCGATCAGCGCCAGCAGGTCCTGGGTGATGCGGCCCATCACCTCGTGCTGCGGCTCGTCCGGCTGGCCGGGCTGGCCGCGCCAGGTGGTGACGAACAGGGTCGGGATGCGGAATGGCGCGTTCAGCGAGGTCAGCGGGTTGACCGCGTTGCCCAGGCCGGAGTTCTGGCACATCACGACCGTCTTGCGCCCGGCCAGCCAGGCGCCGGCGGCGATCGCCACCGCCTCGCCCTCGCTGGCGGCGCCGACATAGGTCAGGGCCCTGCTCGACAGCACGCCGTTGATCAGCGGGGTCAGGAAGCTGCACGGGACCCCGGTGTAGAAGTCGTGGCCGTGCGCCTTCGCCGCTGCGATGAACTCGTCTGCGGTGATCATGCCGGACCTTCTAGAGCGCGATCGGCTTGGAGGGAAGCGGCGCACGGACGCATGGCAGGGTCGCGTGCCGCTTCTCCACTTAGGTAAAATTACGCGCGTCGGCCAGGTCGCTCAGCGTGTCGACATCCAGCCAATGGGCGGTGAAGTACTGCACCGCCACCGGGTGCCTGGCCGCCAGCCGGGTCAGCAGCAGCGGCAGGTCCGCCGTCTCCAGCAGCCCCTCGGCCTCGATCCGGTCGATCTCCTCGCGCAGCCACACCGACCCCTGGGCGCTGAACCGGGCCAAGCCGATCCACTCGCCGCTGACCTCGCCAGCCGGGATAGACTCGGACATCGATTTCAGATGCACCGGCGTGTCGTCCAGGTAGCTGCCGGAATAGGGCCGATCGGCGGCCACGAGGTCGCGCAGGGTCTTCTTCGGCTGCTTGACCGAGAGGCTCATGGCGTCGACCGCCAGGACGATGTCGCCCTCGCTCGACATCAGCCCGTCCAGGATGTAGCGGCGGAACAGCACGTCGCCATAGGCCACCACCGTCTCGCCCTCCAGCGCCTTGCGCGCCTGGGCCAGGGAGAAGACCTCGCCGGTCTCATCGTAGCGGTCGTTGTCGACCGTCTTGATGCCCGGCACCACCACCGCTTCCTTGCGGTAGCCGCGCACCACGGTGACGTCCTTCAGGCCGCTGTCGCCCAGGGTCGAGACCAACCGCTGCAGCAGCGACTGGCCACGGACATCGATCATGCATTTCGGCTGATCGCGGGTCAGGTCGTCGCCCAGATCGCCGCGCGACGCCGCCAGGACCACGGCCTTCGGCGCCGCCTTGCCGGGCAGGTAGCGGCGCTCCGCCGACTCCAGCTCGGCATTGCCGACCAGGGCGAAGATGTCGCGGACGCTGGCGACCCGGCCCTCGACCTCGCGCAGCGACTGATCCTCGAAGATCTGCTTGGCGGTCTCGCGCATCGCCGTGATCGAGGAGCGCAGCAGGTGGTTGGCCCAGATCACGGTCGAGATGCCGGCCTGGCGGAACAGGTCGGTCGAGGTGGCGTAGTACATGGTCGGCACGATCACCACCGGCGACCGGTTGGCCCAGCGCTCGGTGAACTCGAAGATCTCGTTCGCGTTCGACTTCTTGGAATGGATCAGCACCGCATCGGCGCCGGCGGCGTGATAGGCCTCGGCCCGGCGCAGCGCCTCCTCCATGCCCCGGCCGGAGATCAGCGCCTCGATCCGCGCCACCAGCACGAAGTCGTCGTCGGTCTGGCTGTCCTTGCCGGCCTTGATGCGGCCGCAGAACTCGTCGATGTCCGCCAGCGGCTGGGCCTCGCCGATGAAGGAGTTGGTCTTCGGGAACAGCTTGTCCTCGATGCAGACCCCGGCGATCCGCCGCTCGCCCAGCTTGCGCACCAGGCGGCGGACATTGTTGAAGTTGCCGTAGCCGGTGTCGCCGTCGACCAGGATCGGCAGCCGGGTCGCGTCGGCCATGTATTCCAGCACGTCCAGCACCTGGGTCCAGGACGCCTCGTTGCTGTCGCGCAGGCCCAGGCTGGCCGAATTGGTCAGGCCCGAGGCCCAGATGCCGCGGAAGCCGGCTTCCTCGACGATCTTGGCGGACAGGCCGTTATGGGCCTCCATCAGGAAGGAGAGGGTGGGGGAAAAGATCTCCTCGCGCAGCGCCGCGAACACGGTCTTCGGGCGGTCGGCCTTGGCCGACGAACCGCTGCCGGACTGGCCCGCCGCGGCGGTGTCTTCCAAGGCCTTCATCGCTTCTTCACTCATGAAACCGGATGTCCGGGTTGCGAAATCTCAGCCGCCCGACAGCTTGCCGGGCCGGCAATTCGGCCTGTATCTTCGTTCGACTTCAGAAAAATGCAACCGGAGCATCACGGCTTTGTCATTCTCCGATAAGCGGGCGGCCACCGCGATCATCCTCGCGGCTGGGGTCGGCCGACGCCTGGGAACGGCCGCCAGCGGGCCGAAGATCCTGCTCCGGTTCGGCGGAAAGTCGTTGCTGGAACGGCATATTGCCGCGCTCCACGCGAACGGCGTCGAGGACATCTGGATCACCATCGGCCATGAGGGCGACTCGATCCGGCGCGAGATCGACCGGCTCGGACTCGGCGGCCGCATCGGCTTCGTCGAGAACCCACGCTACCGTGAGGGCAGCCTGGTCTCGCTCTGGGTCCAACGCGAGCAGCTGGCCACCGGCGCGCCGGTGGTGCTGATGGATGGCGACGTGCTGTACCCCGACCCGATGATCGGCCGGCTGCTGGACGCGGCGCCGGAGAACGTGCTGCTGGTCGACCGCGAGATCGAGCCGGGCGACGAGCCGGTGAAGATCTGCTTCCGCGGCGACACCATCGTCGATTTCCGCAAGAAGCCCGAGAACGCGCATGACTGGCACGGCGAGTCGGTCGGCTTCTTCCGCTTCTCGCCCGACATGGCCCGTGCGCTCGGCGACCGCACCGACTGGTATGTCCGCGAGGGCATCACCACTGTTGAGTACGAGGAAGCGATCCGCGACCTGATCCTGGCGCATCCGCGCCGGTTCGGCGTCGCGGATATCAGCGACCTGCCCTGGACCGAGATCGATTTCGACGTGGATGTGGCCCGCGCGCAGCGGGAGATCCTGCCGCAGCTGGAGCAGTGAGAATGCCCGATTCCGTGAACCCCGGCGTTGCCCAGGCCGGCCCGTTGTCCGCGGACGACCTCGCGGCCTATGCGCGCACCGGCTGGGTCGCCGCCCGCGGCTTCTTCGACGCTGCCGGGATCGCGGCGATCACGCGCTGGACCGACGAGCTCAGCGCCATTCCCGAGGATCCGGGCAAGCACATGGTCTATTACGAGCCCAGCCTGCTCGACCCGTCCAAGCGGGTGGTGCAGCGGATCGAGAATTTCTGCCCCTACCACGCCGAGTTCGACGGGCTTGTCCGGCATGGCCGCCTGTTCCAGGCGGTGGAGCAGCTGCTGGAGGCGCCGTCCTGCCTCTACAAGGAGAAGATCAACTTCAAGATGGCGGGCGGTGCCGGCTTCGAGCCGCACCAGGACCAGCAGGCCGGCTGGTCGC
>JAEKLZ010000007.1 GCA_019508225.1 Inquilinus limosus
TTGCCGACGCCGCCTTTTCCGGATGTCACGACCAAGACCTTGGCCATACTTGCCGCTCTCCTCTTTTGTCTCAGTCCAGGGCTGCCAGAACCATGGCGTCGCCGTCGAGCCAAGCCTGCACCGCCCTGCCGCGCAGCTTCGGCTCCATGTCGTCCGCGGTCTTGTAGAGACCGTCGATGGCCAGCAGCTCGGCCTCGAGCCTGTGGCAGAAGATCCGGGCCTGGCCGTTGCCGGTGGATCCTGCGATCGCCCGGCCGCGCAGCGTGCCGTACACATGGATCGACCCGCCGGCGATGATCTCGGCGCCCGAGGCGACTGACCCCACGACCGTGACGTCGCCCTCCGGGAAGATCACCGACTGGCCGGAGCGCACCGGCCGGTCCAGCAGCAGCGAGGCGGTGGGCCGCGCCTCAGCCGACGGCGCCGCGGCCTGGGCCCCGTCCGGCACCTCGATCATCCCGGCGGGGCGGCTGCCGGTCATCAGCGGCGGCAGGCCCCAGGCCTCGGAGCCGAGCCAAGCCGGGTCGGCGCCCTCGATCCCGATCAGGCGGATGTCGCGCTGCTGCAGGTCGTCGATCAGCGCTGCCAGGTCCTGCTTGCGCATCGGCAGGGCCGACAGGTCGACCACCACCGGTCGGCCCTGGAAGAAGGCCGGCGAGCGCTGGATCTGGGCGTCGAGCTCGGTGAGCCAGTCCGTGATCGGCGGCTCCGGCGCCAGGACGAGCGCCATGAAGGAGCGACCACGGAAGCGGATGGCGGGGCGGGTGGTGCGGGCTGCTGTTGTCACGGTCAGGGGCGTAGCCGGGCGCGATCCGGCCGTCAACACGGGGGTTCGTCGCCATTGAACCCGGTTCGATCCGGATATGCAACAGGTTGTGGTTCCCACGGCCCTGAGCCGCCATGTGTTGTGTCGCGACCGATCCCGTCGTGGGCGATTTGCAAAGCTTTCGTCCGCTGAGCCGGCGGCCACGCCATTGCCCTTCCGACGGCGCACGGCGTGCCGGACGGCAGCAATCGAGACAGACAGCGGGGCGACTCGGGGCTGAAGGCCGATATGTCGGCCGCAACCATGGCGGAGGGTCAGCCGGCCGGGTCGGCGCCGAAGCGCCACAGCGTCTCGGCGAGATGGGACGGCGGCGGCGCCTCGGCGGTCACCGGCGGCTTGTTCGGGTAGAGGGGAACCGACACGGCACGGGCGTGCAGGTGCAGCGGCGGCGCCTCCGGCCCGCGGCCGGCGGTGCCGTAGATCGCATCGCCCAGGATCGGGAAGCCGGAGGCGGAGCAGTGCAGCCGCAGCTGGTGGGTGCGCCCGGTCAGCGGCCGCAGCTCCAGCCAGGCCAGGCCATCGGCGCGGCCGAGGACGCGGAACTCGCTCTGCGCCGGCTGGCCGGCAGGGTCGACCTTCATCCACCAGCCGCGCTGCGCCGACCGCTTGGCCAGCGGCAGGTCGATGCGGCCCTCATCTTTGGCCGGTCCGCCCTCGACCACCGCCCAATAGGTCTTCGCCACCCGGCCGGAGGCGAACAGCTCGCCCAGCGTGGCCGTGGCCTTGCGGTGGCGGCCCAGCACCAGGCAGCCGCTGGTGTCCTTGTCCAGGCGATGGGCGAGGGCGGGCGGATGCGGCAGGCCAAAGCGCAGCGCGTCGAGATGATGGTCCAGCACCGGCCCGCCCTTCGGCCCGGCATGCACCGGCAGGCCGGCCGGCTTGTCGAGGATCAGCATCAGCCCATCGCGATACAGCAGGCGGGCCAGGATCTCGTCATCGGTCAAGGTCGGGGTCGGGACGGCAATCATGCCTCGCGTCATCGCATCGGCGCGCCGTCGGGCGCAACGGCGTCGATGCTGCGCCATCCGTGCAGCAGCTCGCGGTCCTCGACGGCAAAGGCATAATGGTGGCCGCCCTGGCCGGCGGGCTGGTCGGCCGCGCGGCTGATCGGGCGTCCCTGCAGGTGGCACAGCAGCAGCGCCCCGACCCCGCCATGGGTGACGATGGCGATGTCGCCTTCGGCCGGAGCCCGGCGCAGGACCTCGTCCACGGCGGCGACGACGCGGTGCTGGGCGTCGATCGCCCGTTCCCAGCCGCGCACGCTCTCCTGCGGCCGGGCGAAGAAGGCATCGGCCATGGCCTCGAATTCGAGCTTCGGCAGATAACCGGTTGAGGAGCGGTCATTTTCGCCGAGATCCTCCAGCTCCGTGACCGGCAGGCCCAAGGCCTCGGCCAGGATCGCCGCGCCGTCCCGGGCCTTGCGCTCGGTGCTGCAGAACAGGCTGCGCAGACGCGGCGCCCAGGGCTGGTTCAGCACCGCCCGCATGCGGATCCGGCCGCGCTCCGACAGCGGCCAGTCCGGCACCGGCACCGCCGGGTCGATCAGGACGTCGGGATGGGTGATGACATGGACGTGCCGGCTCATGCGGTCCTCGCTGCGAAAGGCGCGACATCATCTCCGATTTGCCAGACCGACGAAATTCCTGCATCGATCGTTCATCGGCGCGCGGGCGCATCGATCGGGGAGGGGGACCAATGGTCAGGCTGGGCAAGCTGGCGAAGCGTTACCGGATCGAGGGCGGCGACGGCTTCCGCCTCAAGGACTGGGACCCGGCGGACACCGCCTGGCTGGACGACAAGGTGGTGGCGCAGGAGGCGCTGGCCGACAGCGTCGCCAAGCTGGCGGAGATGCAGGACAAGCTCTATGCCCAGGACCACTGGTCGGTGCTGCTGATCTTCCAGGCGATGGACGCGGCGGGCAAGGACAGCACCATCAAGCACGTCATGTCCGGGATCAACCCGCAGGGCTGCCAAGTCACGTCCTTCAAGCAGCCCTCGGCCGAGGAGCTGGACCACGACTTCATGTGGCGCACCACCCGCCACCTGCCGGAGCGCGGGCGGATCGGCATCTTCAACCGCTCCTATTACGAGGAGGTGCTGGTCGTCCGCGTCCATTCCGGCATCCTGGGCAGCCAGCGCCTGCCGCCGAAGCTGGTGACCAAGAAGATCTGGAAGGAGCGGTTCGAGGACATCAACGCCTTCGAGCGCTACCTGGCCCGCAACGGCACCCTGGTGCTGAAGTTCTTCCTGAACGTCTCGCGCGACGAGCAGAAGAAGCGTTTCCTGGAGCGGCTGGACGAGCCGGAGAAGCACTGGAAGTTCCAGTCTTCGGACGTGGCGGAGCGGCAGCTCTGGCCCGACTACATGAAGGCCTATGAGGAGATGATCCGGGCCACGGCGACGCCGCACGCGCCCTGGCACGTCATCCCGGCCGACAGCAAATGGTTCACCCGCCTGGCGGTGGCGGCCGCGATCGTCGAGGCCATGGACGGGCTGGACCTGGCCTATCCGAAGGTCGACCCCGGCATCAGCGAGAAGCTGCAGGCCGCCCGCGCGGCGCTGGAGAACGAATAGCCCGATCGTGACCGGCCCGCTGTCGATCGCCGTCTGCGGCTGCGGCCCGGCCGGGCTGGCCGCTGCCTGCTTCCTGCACGATGCCGGGCACCGGGTGCGGCTGCTCGAGCGTGTCGCGGAGCCGCGGCCGATCGGCGCCGGGCTGATGCTGCAGCCGGCCGGCCTGGCGGCGCTGGCGCGGATCGGCGCGCTCGACGCCGCCCTGGGCTACGGCCAGCGCATCGACGGGCTCTATGCCCGATCCCAGCCCTCGGGCCGGGTGGTGTTCGATCTTCGCTACGCCACGGCCGACCCGGCGCTGCACGGCCTGGCGATCCACCGCGCCGCGATCTTCGCGGTGCTGTGGCAGGCCGCCGCGTCGCGCCGCATCCCGGTCGAGACCGGGGTCGAGATCACCGCCCTGGCGTCCGATGCCGAGGGACGGCCCGTGCCGGTCACCGCGGCCGGCCGCCGCCTGCCGACGGTCGACCTGGTGGTCGATGCGACCGGCAGCGGCTCGGCGCTGCGCCCGCTCGCCCATGCCCCGGTCCGGCCGCGCCCCTACGCCTATGGCGCGGTCTGGGCGACCGTGCCGGCCGCCGGGCTGCGGCAGGACCTGCTGGAGCAGCGTTTCCGCTCGGCGCGGGAGATGCTGGGCCTGCTGCCGGTCGGGCGGAGGCCGGGCGACGACGTCCCGCGCGCCATCCTGTTCTGGAGCCTCAGGGTGACGGAGCACCCGGCCTTTGTGGAGGCCGGGATCGCGGCGTGGCGGCGCCGGGTCCTCGACCTCTGGCCCGAGATCGAGCCGGTGATCGCCGACATCACCGACCCGGCCCAGCTGACGCTCGCCCGCTATGCCCAGGCGACGCTGCGCCGGCCGTTCGGCGACCGCATCGTCTTCATCGGCGACGCCGCCCATTCGACCAGCCCGCAGCTCGGCGCCGGGGTGACCATGGCGATGCTGGACGGCGCCGCCCTGGCCGATGCGCTGGCCGCCGCGCCGGATATCCCCGGCGCTCTGGACGCCTATGGCGCCCGGCGCCGGCGGCATATCCGCTTCTACCAGCGCATGAGCGCGCTGCTGACCCCGGCCTTCCAGTCCGACCGCCGCTGGATCGGGACCCTGCGCGACCGGACCTTCCACCCGTCGACGCGGCTGCCCTGGCTGCGCCGCCGGATGGTCGAGACCTTCGCCGGCCTCGCCCTCGGCCCCTTTGCCAGAACCGATCCGGCGGCGCTGGCCGGAG
>JAEKLZ010000008.1 GCA_019508225.1 Inquilinus limosus
TGGCGGATGGTCTGGCTCAGCGCCGATTGCGAGACGCCCAGCTTCGCCGCCGCCTTGGTGAAGCTCCGCTCCCGCGCGACGGCGACGAGGGCCACGAGATCGTCCAGGCTGCCGCGCTGCATTCAGTGGCCTTGCTTATGGATCCTTGCGGATTATAGCGCCTAGTCGCAGGCGAGCCATGGCTTAGATTTGGGTTCGAAGCGGCAAGCGTCCGCGACGGTTCAGGCTGGGGAAGGTCCGACGATGACATGGTCGAATGACGAGTTGCACCGGATCGCGGCGGCCGACGATCTGCACATCGCGGCGTTCCGCGAGGATGGCGTGACGACCGGCACTCCGACCTGGATCTGGTCCGTCTCGGTCGGTGAAGACCTGTATGTGCGCGCCTATAACGGACTGGCTTCCCGCTGGCACAAGGCGGCGCTGCGGCAGAAGACCGGGCGGATCATCGCCGCCGGCATGACGAAAGAGGTCGCCTTCGAGCCCGTCGACGGGCCGATCAACGACCGTATCGACGACGCCTACCGGGCGAAGTACCGCGCCAGCCCGTATCTCGGCGCGATGATCGGCGCGCGCGCCCGTTCCGCGACGGTCAGGATCACGCCGCGCGACACGCAAGGCTGACCGATCGGCGCCCAGCTCATCTCACCGGAGGACGACATGCAGACGCGCAAACTGGGACAAGCCGGCCTCGAGGTCTCGGCGCTGGGGCTGGGCTGCATGGGCTATGGCCCGATCGCGGACAGGCAGGCGCTGATCGCCCTGATCAGGGCGGCCGTCGAGCGCGGCGTCACCTTCTTCGACACCGCCGAGACCTATGGTCCGTTCACCAATGAGGAGATCGTCGGCGAGGCCCTGGCCCCGTTGCGGGACCAGGTGGTGATCGCCACCAAGTTCGGCCACGACATCGACCTGGAAACGGGCCAGCGCCTCGGCCGCCTGAACAGCCGCCCCGACCACCTCAAGGCCGCGGTCGAAGGCATGCTGCGGCGGCTCCGGACCGACCGCATCGACCTGCTGTATCAGCACCGGGTCGATCCCGATGTGCCGATGGAGGATGTCGCCGGGGCGGTGAAGGAGCTGATCCGGGAGGGCAAGGCCCGGCATTTCGGCCTGTCCGAAGCCGGCGTGCAATCGATCCGCCGGGCGCATGCCGTCCAGCCCGTCACCGCGCTGCAGAGCGAATACTCGCTGTGGACGCGGGAGCCGGAGGCCGACGTGATCCCGGTGCTCGAGGAGCTCGGGATCGGCCTGGTGCCCTACAGCCCGCTGGGCAAGGGCTTCCTGACCGGCAGGATCGACGACGCCACGACCTTCGAGAGCGCGGATCTGCGCAGCCGCATCCCGCGGTTCGAGCCGGAGGCCAGACAGGCGAACCAGGTCCTGGTCGACCTGCTCCGCTCGGTGGCCGATCGCAAGGGCGCGACGCCGGCGCAAGTCGCGCTCGCCTGGCTGCTGGCGCAGAAGCCCTGGATCGTTCCGATCCCGGGCACCCGAAAGCTGGATCGGCTGGAGGAGAATCTCGGCGCGGTCGCGGTGGTACTGACCGCCGACGACCTGCGCGAGATCGAACAGGCCGCCTCCAGGATCGAGGTTCAGGGGGCTCGGTATCCGGAGGATATCCTGAAGCTGTCCGGTCGCTGAGCTTCCCCTACTCCGCCGCCTCCGGTGCGCCGCCGGCCTGACGCGGGAACGCCCGGCTCCACCGGCCCCGCGCCCAGTGCCGGAAGCGGTCGAGCACCAGGTACAGGACCGGGGTGGTGTACAGCGTCAGCACCTGGCTGACCACGAGGCCGCCGACGATGGCGATGCCCAGCGGCTGGCGCAGCTCGCTGCCGGCGCCGAAGCCGATGGCCAGCGGCACCGCCCCGAAGATCGCCGCCATCGTCGTCATCAGGATCGGCCCTTGACGATGCCGATCAGCAGGATGACGCCGATCATCGCGATCAGGCTGAACTCGGTGTCGAACAGCATCAGCGCCAGCACCGCCCCCACCCCGGCCGAGGGCAGGGTCGACAGGATGGTGACCGGGTGGATCGTGCTCTCATAGAGGATGCCGAGCACGATATAGACCGCCGCCAGCGCCGCCAGGATCAGCACCGGCTCGTCGCTCAGCGAGCTCTGGAACACCTGGGCGGTGCCCTGGAAGCTGCCATGGATGGTGGCCGGCACATGCAGCGCCACCATCGCCTGCTGCACCGCCGCCGCCGCGTCGCTGAGCGACTTGCCCGGCGCCAGGTTGAACGAGATCGTCGTCGCCGCGAACAGCCCCTGGTGGTTGATCGACAGCGGCGTGCTGCCCGGCCCGTAATGGCTGATCGCCGACAGCGGCACCATCGTCTCCTGCGCCGTGCTGACCGCGGCGCCGCTGGAGGTGCCCTTGCGGCCGGCATTGGCCAAAGCGTTGGTGTTCGCGTTGGCGGCGGACTGGGCCGCCAGGCTGGCCGCGCCGGTGCCGGTGGCGCTGGCCGGCGCGTTGGTGCCGGCGCTGCCGCTGGCGCTGCCGCCGGAGGTGCTGATGTACAGGTTCTTCAGCGTCTCCGGGCTCTGCCAATACTGCGGCGCCACCTCCATCACCACATGGTACTGGTTGATGGCGCTGTAGATGGTCGAGACCTGGCGCTGGCCGAAGGCGTCGTACAGCGTGTTGTCGATCTGCTGCGGCGTGATCCCCAGCCGGGCCGCGGTGTCCCTGTCGATGACGATGTCGGTCTCGACGCCCTTCTGCTGCTGGTCGGAATTGACGTCGGCCAGGGTCGGGTCGGCCTGCAGCGCCTGGGTCAGCTTCGGTCCCCAGTCCTGCAGCTCGGCCGAGGAATCCGACTGCAGCGTGTACTGGTAGGCGGCGTTGCTCTGCCGCCCGCCGGCGCGGATGTCCTGGGCCGAGACCAGGAACAGCTGGCCGCCCGGCACCACCGCCAGCTTGCCGCGCAGCCGGGCGATCACCTCGTCGTCGCTGACGCCGCGCTCGGACAGCGGCTTCAGCGTGACGAAGACCTGGCCGGTGTTGGTCTGCGACCGGCCGCCACCCCCGCCGCCGGTGAAGCCGACGACGCTGTCCACCGCCGGGTCGGTGTGGACGATGTCCATCAGCTGTCCCAGCTTCTGCTGCATCGCCTGGAACGAGATGCTCTGGTCGGCGACGATGCCGCCGACCAGCCGGCCGGTGCTCTGCTGCGGGAAGAAGCCCTTCGGGATGATCGCGAACAGCGCGATGTTCAGGCAGACCACGCCGAACAGCACCAGGATCACGACGCCGCTGTGGCCCAGCGCCCAGCCCAGGCTGCGCTCATAGGCCCGCATCACCCGGGCCAG
Organism: Inquilinus limosus; assembly: GCA_019508225.1. Lineage (GTDB taxonomy): Bacteria > Pseudomonadota > Alphaproteobacteria > DSM-16000 > Inquilinaceae > Inquilinus > Inquilinus limosus_D. The sequence continues at coordinate 3,316 of JAEKLZ010000008.1, forward strand.
CGCGCCGGGCCCGCTGTCGGCCCGGCGCGGCCGGCGGCGCAGCAGCAGGGCGCACAGCATCGGCGTGGTGGTCAGCGAGATCACCATCGACACGCCGATGGCGATCGACAGGGTCAGCGCGAATTCGCGGAAGATCCGGCCGACCAGCCCGCCCATCAGCAGGATCGGAATAAACACCGCGACCAGCGAGATGCTGATCGACAGCACGGTGAAACCGACCTCGCGCGCGCCGCGCAGAGCCGCCTGGCGACGCGGCATGCCGGCTTCGACATGGCGGGAGATGTTCTCCAGCACCACGATGGCGTCGTCGACGACGAACCCAGCGGCGATGGTCAGCGCCATCAGCGAGAGGTTGTCCAGGCTGTAGCCGACCAGGTACATGGCGCCGAAGGTGCCGATGATCGAGACCGGCACCGCCACCGCCGGGATGATCGCGGCGCGCGGGTCGCGCAGGAAGGCGAACACCACCAGCATCACCAGCAGCACCGAGATCACGAGGGTGAGCTGGGTGTCGTTCAGCGAGGCGCGGATGGTGCCGGTGCGGTCGGCGGCCGGAGTGATCTCGATGTCGCGGGGCATCGCCGCGCGCAGATGCGGCAGCTCGGCGTTCACCCGGTCGACGGTGTCGATGATGTTGGCCCCGGGCTCGCGGAACAGCAGCACCAGCACGGCCGGCTTGCCGTCGGCCAGGCCGGCATTGCGCAGATCCTCGACCGAATCCTGCACGTCGGCGATGTCGGACAGCCGCACCGTGGCGCCGTTGCGCGCGGCGATCACCAGCGGCTTGTACTCATCGGCCGTGCTGGCCTGGTCGTTGCTGTAGATCTGGAAGTGCCGGCCGGCCTCCTCGATCGACCCTTTCGGGCTGTTGGCGTTGGCCGCGGCCAGCGCGGCGCGGACATCCTCCAGCCCGATGCCGTATTGCGCCAGCGCCTGCGGGTTCAGCTCGACCCTGACCGCCGGCAGAGCGGCGCCGCCCAGGGTAACCTGGCCGATGCCCTCGATCTGCGACAGCCGCTGCTCCAGCACATTGCTGGCGGCGTCGTAGATCTGGCCGCGGGTCAGGGTCTCGGAGGTCAGCGCCAGGATCAGCACCGGCGCGTCGGACGGGTTGACCTTGCGATAGGTCGGGTTGCTGCGCAGCGCCGCCGGCAGGTCGGCCCGGGCCGCGTTGATCGCCGCCTGCACGTCCCGCGCGGCGCCGTCGATGTCGCGATTCAGGCCGAATTGCAGGGTGATGCTGGCCTGGCCGACCGAGCTGCGCGAGGTCATCTGGGTGACGTCGGCGATGGCGCCGAGATGCCGCTCCAGCGGGCTGGCCACCGTCGCCGCCACCGTCTCCGGGCTCGCCCCGGGCAGCGAGGCCGAGACCGAGATGGTCGGGAAGTCGACCTGCGGCAGCGGCGACACCGGCAGCTTCAGATAGGCGAAGAACCCGGCCAGGACGATGCCGAGGGTCAGCAGCGTCGTCGCCACCGGCCGGGCGATGAAGGGGGCGGAGAGGTTCACGCCCCCTCCTCCCCGGCGCTGAAGCGGGAGCGCTGGCGGCGGCCGGTGATGCGCTCGGCCAGCCGGTCGAAGGCCAGGTAGATCACCGGCGTGGTGAACAGGGTCAGCAACTGGCTGACCACCAGCCCGCCGACGATGGCGACCCCGAGCGGCCGGCGCAGCTCGGACCCCATGCCGGAGCCCAGCATCAGCGGCAGGGCGCCCAGCAGCGCCGCCATGGTGGTCATCAGGATCGGCCGGAAGCGCAGCAGGCAGGCCTGGTAGATCGCCTCGCGCGGCGGCTTGCCCTCCTCGCGCTCCGCCTGCAGCGCGAAGTCGATCATCATGATCGCGTTCTTCTTGACGATGCCGATCAAGAGAATGATGCCAATGATTCCAATGACATCGAGCCCGTCGCCAGCCGCCATCAGGGCCAGCAGCGCGCCGAGGCCGGCCGACGGCAGGGTGGACAGGATCGTGATCGGGTGGATGAAGCTCTCGTAGAGCACGCCCAGCACGATGTACATGGTCGCGATGGCCGCGAGGATCAGCAGCGCCTCGTTCGCCAGCGAGGACTGGAAGGCGGCGGCCGAGCCCTGGAAGGCGGTGACGAAGCTGTCGGGCAGGCCGACCTCGGTTTCGACTTTCTGGATCGCGTCGACCGCGGCGCCGAGCGACGATCCCGGCGCCAGGTTGAACGAGATCAGCGTCGCCGGGAACTGGCCGAGATGGGTGATCTGCAGCGGCCCGGCCCGCTGTTCGACCTTGACGATGGCGGACAGCGGCACCTGCCCGGCCGAGGACAGTGAGGACGGCAGGTACAGCGCCTTCAGCCCGTCCAGCGACTGCTGCAGCGACGGATCGGCCTCGAGGATCACGCGGTACTGGTTGGCCTGGGTGTAGATGGTCGAGACGATGCGCTGGCCGAAGGCGTCGTAGAGGGCATTGTCGACCGTGGCCGGGGTGATGCCGAAGCGGGCGGCGGTGGCGCGGTCGATCACCAGGTCGACCGCCAGCCCCTGCTGCAGGTAGTCGCTGGCGACGTCGGCGATCTCCGGCACCTGCTGCAGCCGCTGCACCAGCTTCGGCACCCAGTCCTTGAACTGGTCGAGATCGGCGTTCTGCAGCACGAACTGGTACTGGGTGCGGCTGACGGTGGAATCGATCGTCAGATCCTGCACCGGCTGCAGATAGAGGGTGATGCCGGGCACGCCGGCGACCTCGCCGCGCAGCCGGTCGATCACCGCGCCCGCGGTGGCGCTGCGCTGGCCGAGTGGCTTCAGGCTGATCAGGAAGCGGCCGCTGTTCAGCGTGGTGTTGGTGCCGTCGACGCCGATGAAGGAGCTCAGGCTCTCGACATCCGGGTCCTTCAGGATGGCCTCGGCCAGGGCCGACTGGTGCTTCGCCATCTCGGCATAGGAGATGGTCTGTGACGCCTCGGAGATGCCCTGGATCATCCCGGTGTCCTGCTCCGGGAAGAAGCC
>JAEKLZ010000234.1 GCA_019508225.1 Inquilinus limosus
AGAACCAAAGCGGGGGAGGGGGCAGGGGCCGGCTGGGCGTCGCGGTACTCGTGGCGGAAGCGGCGGCCGAGGCGGGTGAGGATCTCGTATCCGATGGTCCCGGCATCGGCGGCGACGGCGTCGACGCTGCGATGCGGGCCGATCAGCTCGACCGTCGCGCCGGGGCGCAGCGCGCTTTCCGGCACGGCCGAGACGTCGAGCGTGACCGTGTCCATCGACACGGCGCCGGCGACCGGCAGGGCGGTGTCGCCGAGATGCGCGGTGCCGGCGTTGGTCAGGCTGCGCGGGAAGCCGTCGGCATAGCCGACCGCCACGGTGGCGATGCGGGTCGGCCGCTCGGCGCGCCAGGTCAGGCCGTAGCCGACCTCGTCGCCGGCGGCGATGCCGCGCAGCTGCACCACCCGGGCCTGCAGCCGGACCACCGGGCGCAGCGGGTTCGCCGCGCCGGCCACCGGAGCCAGGCCGTACAGGGCGGCGCCGGGCCGCGCCATGTCGTAATGGAAGTCGGGGCCGATGAAGATGCCGGACGAATTCGCCAGCGATGCCGGGGCCTGCGGCAGGCGGCGGCGGGCCACGTCGAAGCGCAGGCGCTGGGTGTTGTTGGCCGGATGGTCCTGCCGCTCGGCGCAGGCCAGATGGCTCATCACCAGGCGGAGGTCGAGGCCGGCCAGGCGCTCCGGCTCATCCGCGATCCGGTCCAGCTCGGCCGGCGACAGCCCCATGCGCGACATGCCGGTGTCGAGCTGCAGCACCGCCGGCAGCGCCCGCTCCAGGCGGCGCGCCAGGCCGGTCCAGCCCTCGACCTGCTCCAGGCTGTTCAGCACCGGGGTCAGGCGATGGGCCAGGGCGATGTCCTCGCAGCCGGGCATCGGCCCGTGCAGCACGAACACCTCCGCCGCCTCCGGCACATGCGGCCTGAGGGCGATGCCCTCCTTGAGATGGGCGACGAAGAAGTGGCGGCAGCCTTCCGCGGCCAGGGCCGGACCGACCCGGTCGGCGCCCAGACCATAGGCATCGGCCTTGAGCACGCCGGCGCAGGCGGTGCCGCCGAGGCGGCGGCGCAGCGACCGGTAGTTCTCCCGGATCGCTGCGAGATCGACGATCAGGGTGGCGCCGGAGGCGTCGGGAAGGGTGGTGGTCATGGGGGCCGAACCGCAGGGGATCCAACGGCGTCAGGATACGGCCGCAGGCCCCCGCTGATCCTTGATTTCCGTTGCTCCTTCTGCGGCCGGATGGTCTGGTGTCCGCAGCAAATTCACCGGTTTTCGCAGAATCCACGCATGCTCGACGCCATCGACCGCAAGATCATCCAGCACCTGCGCGCCGACGGCCGCATCAGCAACGCCGATCTGGCCGAGGCGGTCGGGCTGTCGCCCTCGGCCTGCCTGCGCCGGCGCCAGCTCATGGAGCATGCCGGCATCATCCGCGGCTACACCGCGCTGATCGACGAGCCCGACGTGGCCAACCCGACCATCGCCATCGTCCAGATCACGCTGGAGCGCCAGACCGAGGAGTATCTCGCCCGCTTCGAGGCGGCGGTGCGGAAATGCCCGGAGGTCGACCAGTGCTATCTGATGACCGGCATGTCGGATTATCTGCTGCGCGTCGTCGCCCGCGACACCGCCGATTACGAGCGCATCCACAAGGAGCAGCTGTCGCGCATGCCCGGCGTGTCGCGCATCCAGTCGGCCTTCACCCTGCGCAGCGTGATCCGGGGCAATTCCGGGACCTGAGGAGACCACCGTGACCCGCGACCGCCTGTTCCTGCTGCGCCCGGGCTTCACCGATCCGGCCTATCCCGGCCAGGTCTTCTATTGCTGGCACTGCGCCCTGATGGAGGGCGTGCTGGCCTCCTTCCCGGATCTCGCGGCGCGGCTGGACGTCGAGCGGATCGCCTGGCCGCGGCCGCGCCAGGCCGTGGTGGCGCTGGTCGGCGAGCAGAACCAGTCCGTGCCGCTGCTGGTGCTGGGCGAGGGCGGCCCGGACGACGCCGAGGCCGACAGCCACGGCGCGGTCCGCTTCATCGCCGGCAAGGACCGCATCCTGGCCGCCCTGTCGCGACGCCACGGCTTCCCCGACCCGCATCCCTGATCGGGTGGCTACGGCTCCTTCCACACGCCCCAGAGGCGGGCGTTGCCGGGGCCCCAATCGGCATAGCCGCGGATCTTGGGCCCGACCGCCGTCACCTGCACCGGGTTGAACAGGCCGATCACCGGCACCTGCTCGGCCATGCGGGCGTGCAGCTTGTCGAAGATCGCCTGCCGCCCGGCCTTGTCCTCCACCGTCTTGGCCTCGTCCAGCCAGGCGATCGCCTGCGGGTCCTCCCACTGGCTGGTCGGGTCGTCATCCTTGCTGCCGATGATCGAGTCGAAGGCCAGCGCCGGGTCGGGCCGGCCGGAGAAGGTGAAGACCGAGGCCTGGAACTTGCCCTCGCGGTAGTTCTGCAGCTGTGTCGCCCAGTCCAGCGTGTCGATCTGGGCATCGATGCCGGCGCCGGCCAGCAAGCCCTGGATCATCAGCGCCGCCTCGTACTGGCCGGTCGGACGGTTGTTGGTCTGGATCCGGATCGTCGCACCCGCGCGGCCCGCCTCCTGCAGCAGCTTCGCCGCCTCGGCGGGGTCGAAAGCCGGCCAGGGGGCATCGCCGTGGTGATAGGCGCTGGCGACGGCGACGGCCGACGGGTTCGGGGCGGCCAGGCCGAAGCTCGCCGCCTCGGCCACCTGCTTGCCGTCGATCGCCCGGGCCAGCGCCTGACGCACCCGGACGTCCGACAGCAGCGGGTCGCGGGTCTGCAGCAGCAGCACCGCCCAGGACAGGGTCGGAGTAACGGTCACCTGCGCGCCGGCCGATTTCATCGCGTCGATCTCGGTGGCGCCGACATCGGGGACGATGTCGACCTGGCCGGAGAGCAGGGCGGCGTTCATCACCGAACGGTCGGGTATGACGACAAAACGCAGGCGCTCGGCCAGCGCCTGCTTGCCGCCGGCGGCGCCGTCGCGGTCACCGGGCAGGGGCTTGTAGCCGGCAAAGCGGGTCAGCTCGAGATAGCGGTTCTTCTGCCAGTCGGCGAAGACATAGGGCCCGGTGCCGACCGGCTTGACCCAGGTGCCGTCCGGCCCGAGGGAGGAGGGGCTGAGCACCACCGCGCCGCATTGGATCGTCGCCATGTTGACCAGGAACAGCGCGCTGCGCCGGTCGATCCGGAACACCACGGTGCGCGGATCCGGCGTCTCCACCGCCAGCACCTTCGGGCCGCCGCGGCCGTCGAAGCGGTCGAGGCACTGCCACTGCGTCGCCGGGTCGAGATAGCGCTTCCAGCTCCACGCCACCTCGGCGGAGGTGAGGGGGCGGCCGTCATGGAAAGTGATGCCGTCGCGCAGGCGGAAGGTGTAGGCGGTGCCGTCGGGCGAGACCTCGACGCTCTCGGCCAGCATCGGCGCCGGGGCCTGGTCCTCGCGCAGGGCGACCAGCCCTTCGGTCACATGCTGCAGCACGACATCGGAGTTGAAGTCGCGCTGCACGCCCGGGTTGCTGCTGCGGATATCGGCGTTGAGCGCGATCGACAGCAGCGGGGTCGGCTGCGGGTCCGCCGCGGCCGCGGGCATGGCGGCGAGGAGCAGGGCGGCGAGAGCGAGGCGCTTCATGGCGGTCACGCCGCCTCGGCCCGGCGCTTGGCCAGCGTTTCGGCGAAGAAGTCCTTCACCGGCTGCAGCACGCGCGTGCCTTCATGGGCGACGCCGGGGACGATGTCGAGGCGCGCCGCGATGCCATGCTGCTCGAAGCTGTCGCGCAGCGACCGCAGCCGCTCCTGCCGGTTGCCTCCGGCCAGGTCGGCGCCGTCCATCCAGCCGGGATCGGTCGGCTTGGTGACGATCTCCCAGGTCTCGGTATCGTCGCCGCCGACGATCATCTGCACCGCCGCCCGGCGCATCGCCGCGAGGTCGACCGGCCGGCCGAACCGCGCCTCGAAGTCGCGCAGCCCAACCCACCAGTCGTAATTCCAGTCGAGCAGCGTGACCGAGCCCGGCGCGCCGATCGAGACGCCCAGCACCCGCTCCGGATGGACATACAGGAAGCGGTGGACGAAATGGCCGCCGCCGGAGAAGCCGAACATCAGGAAACGGTCTGCATCGACCCGGTACTTCGCCGCCACCTCGTCGACCATGGCCAGCAGCAGCAGGTCGAAGCGCATGTCGTGGAAGGCCAGGCGCTTGTAGTTCGAGAGCTCGCCCGGCGTGATCAGCCCGGCTGGGAACAGCGGCGCCAGCAGGATGCAGCCATGAGCGTCGGCGAAGTCCATGAAGCCGTCGCGATAGGCGGTGGCGGTGCGGCCGGTGCCATGCATCAGCACCGCCAGGCTGTAGGTCTTGTCGCCGTCCTCCTGGTAATCGCGCGGCACGTACAGGCAGTAGGAGACGCGCTGGTCGGCCTGCAGCGCGAAGAACGGCGTCTGGCCGAAATCGTAATAGGACAGCGTCACGCCATGGCCCGGACGATCGCGCATAGTTCGGCCTCCCCTGCGCCGGCTCGATCGACCGGCCGGAGCATCTTAGGACGGTCACCGCGCGTCGCAAGGTCAAATGCATTTTGAGCATTCAAAAATCGAAAACTGCAGTTGGCGTCCTCCATCGTGGGCTTTGCGCAGACAAGCCCGGCAGGCCTAGAGTTGCGGAGACTTCGGACAGCGGAGCCAGATGCAGCAAGCCGTCGGCGCCAAGGACGATCTTCGGGTTGAACGCGCCGCCGAGCCGGCGCCGTCCGGCCTGCTGTTGCCCTTCGTCGAGGCGCTGGCCCATCCGCTGTTCCGCCTGGTCTGGCTCACCGGCCTGTTCGCCAATCTCGGCGACTGGGCCCAGTCGGTCGCCGCTGCCTGGGAGCTGACGGTCACCGAGGCCAGCCCGTTCCTGATCGCCCTGATCCAGGTGGCGACCGCGGTGCCGCTGGTGCTGCTGTCGCTGCCGACCGGGGCGCTGGCCGACATCTACGACCGCCGCAAGATGATCCTGGCCGGCGAGGCCTGCTGCGTCATCGGCGGCCTCGGCCTGACCGTGCTCGGCTTCCTCGGCCTGCTGGAGCCGGTCGGGCTGATCGGGCTGACCTTCCTGATCGCCATCGGCTATGCGCTGGAGGGGCCGGCCTGGCAGGCGGCGGTCGGCGACATGGTGCCGAAGCCGGCGGTGGCCAGCGCCGTATTGCTGAACTCGATCAACTACAACGTCGCCCGCGCCCTGGGGCCGGCGATCGGCGGCTTCCTGCTGGCCTGGCTGGGGGCGCCCTGGGTGTTCCTGATCGCCACCGCCAGCTTCACCGGGCTGCTGGCGGCGATCTGGTCGTGGGGCTGGCGGCCGGCGCGCACGGCCCTGCCGCCGGAGACGCTGCGCGGGGCGGTCACCGCCGGGCTGCGCTTCGCCCGGCACTCGCTGGTGACCCGACGAGTGGCAACGCGGTCCTTCATCTTCGGCTTCTGCGCCAGCTCGGTCTGGGCGCTGCTGCCGCTGCTGGCGCTAGACCGGCTGGGCACGGACGCGATCGGCTACGGCGTGCTGCTCGGCGCGCTCGGCATCGGCGCCGTCTGCGGCGGCTTCGTCGTCCATCCGGCGCGGGAATGGCTGGGCACCAGCTGGCTGATCTCGAGCTCGGCCTTCGTCTTCGCCGCGGTGCTGCTGGTGCTGGGCACCGTCCACATCACCGCCGTGATCATTCCGGTGCTGTTCCTCGGCGGCATCGCTTGGATCGCGGTGGTGTCGACCTACAACACGGCGGTGCAGCTGCTGGTGCCGGACTGGGTCAAGGCCCGCGCCATGGCGATCTACCAGATGGCGTTGTATGGCGGACTGGCGCTCGGCTCGGTGGTCTGGGGCGCCGTGGCGGAGAGCGCCGGCGTCGCGGCGACGCTGGCGGCCAGCGGCATGGCGCTGGTGGTCGGCGCGCTGTGGGCGCTGCGGCTGCGGATCCCGGACATCGCCCTGATCGACCTGCGGCCGGGGCCGCCGCGCAAGATCGACCTGCCGGCGCCGCCGATCGATCCGCGCCGCGACGCGGTGATGGTGGTGATCGAGTACCGCGTCGGGCCGGAGCAGGAGCGCGACTTCGTCCGCACCACCACCCGGCTGCGCGAGGTGCGGCTGCGCAACGGCGCCAGCCGCTGGTCGCTGTTCCGCGACGCCGCCGACCGGCTGAAATGGAGCGAGATCTATTTTGTCGACAGCTGGTACGAGCATCTGCGCCTGCTGGCCCGGCTGACCGCGGCCGACCGCGAGCTGATCGACCGGGTCGGGCGGCTGCATCAGGGCCCGCCGCCGCCCGCGGTGCGCCATGCCATCAGCTGGCGCCGCCGCCGGCGCATGGCGGCCGTCAAACCTTCCGTCACCAAGCCTCCCGCCGCCCAACCTCCTGCTGACAGCGTGGTGAAGCCGGAGCCCGAGCCCGGGCGATCGGCTCCGGAGCGGGCGCCCACCGCATCGTGATATCCTGTCGCGGCCCATCGGCAGATTTCCTTTGGCGAGAAGCAGTATCGGCCTCGCCTCGTCCCGTATTGTCCCCTGAGTGGACCCGACATTGTCAGAACCCATCCTGCGAACTGACGTCATCAGCCCGCGGGCTTGAGTATGGAACTTCATTCAATGACGTGTGGTCATCGGTGGATGATGGGGATAGTCTCGACCCGTTGCCTTCTCCATTGGAAATGTCAGGAATGGCCGTCAACAACGCGGTGCTGCCGGTATGAAGCCGCCGATTGATCGATACGCCGTGCTGGAGTTCGAAAGCGCCGCCCATCTGACGCTGACCCTGCTCGGCCAGGTGCGCGACGGCCGGATGACACCGATCGAGTTCGCGATCTGGCTGCGGCAGCTGATAATGCACAAACACGAGCCGCTGTCCGACAATGAGAAGAGCGCCATGGTCTGCACCCTGGCGGTCGCGCTGCTGGACGAGGAAGGGTTGGATCTTTCCCCTTCGGAGCTGATGGAGCTGCTGGATCGGTCCGAGCAGGCGGGCGCCATCGGCCGGCTGGTCTGAGGCAACCCTTGGCGCATGACCGCGACGGAGGCGGCTATGGCGTCGCCTGGGCCTCGGCCGGCCGATGGCCCAGCGCGGCGGCGATCAGCCGGTACTTCACCTGGGCGTTGGTCATATCGCGGAAATAGTTGACGAGATCGCCCCAGGGATCATTGACCCGGTTCAGCCCGGAGATGAAGGCGACAACGGTGCCCACCTCGGTCCGGCCCTGGATCACGAACCAGCCGCCGACGAACAGGATGCCGACCACCCCGAGCTGATGCAGCAGGTTCATTAGGAAGTTCATGCCGAACTTCCGGCGGAAGATCTGCATGTTGAGGCGGTAGATGTTGTCGACTTGGCGGCGGTAGCGGCCATCCTCGCGAGGCCCACGGCGCTCGGCCGCCTCGTCGACGATCTCGATGCTGAGCCCGCGCAGCACCTTGATCCGCCGTTCCGTGCGCCGGTTGATCGCCTTCTGCAGGAACGGGATGAACAGGAACTGCGGAAAGAACAGCAGCACGGCGACGGCCGCCATCCAGGGCTGCAGCACCAGCATGTAGCCGAACACCGCGAGCAGCAGCCCGCCATTGAGCACCGCGTCCGAGACGCTGGCGCCGATGAAGCCGCCGACGGCCTCGACCTCCGAGACGATGATCGAGATGTCGACGCCTTCCCGGCGCCCGCCCGGCTCGGTCGCCCGCTCGCCAGAGGCCGGGCTCAGCTGCAGCCGCAGCCGCCGATTTGCGGCCTCGCTCACCGCCCCGCGATAGACGTTCATCAGGAGCTTGAGGCCGCCCTGCGCCAGCACGCTCGCGACATAGAGGCCGGCCAGGAAGACGAGCTGCATCAGCGCGTGCTTCGCCAACGCGCCGTTGACGATGCGCCGTTGCAGCTCCAGCGGCGCCAGGTCGAGCAGGAACACCGCCACGGCCAGGAGCGACAGGAAGATCTGGTCCCGCCCGCTCACCCGCCAGATGTACCGGTATAGCCCCTTGGGCATGGCCGTGCCGGAAGAAGCGCGGGCTACTTCTTGGACGCGTGCTCGGGCTTGCCCTTGCGCTTGGTCGAGGCCAGTTCGTCGAGCTGCTTCTCGCTCATGGACTTGTACATCGACTTCGACGCGCCTTTCAGCTCGCCGACCTTCTGATCGCCACGCTTGGCGGCCAGCGCCGCGCCGGCCGCCTTCTGCTGGGACTTCGATTTCGCCGGCATGATCGAGCCTCCGCGAGGTGAATCTCGGAATCGGGAACGGCGGCATGTGCCGGCCGGTTCCGTTGTCTTCCTGCGCGACGATCGATTCGGAACGCCCGGCCCGCCTGTCCCGTTGCCATCGTACAGTCCGCCCCAGACAGGGAGATCGATCATGAGGGCCGTCCTTGTGCTGTCCACTGCGGCCATCGCAGGCGCGCTCGCGCTCGGCGGATGCAGCCGGGACAGCGAGCCGGCGCAGATGCTGGCATCGCTGGCGCCGTCGCCGCAGATCGACCCGGCCAATTATGTGCAGACCGCAGGGATGAGCGACCTGTTCGAGGTCGAGGCCGGCAAGATCGCGACCCGGCGGGCCCGCGGCAGCGAGGTCCGCAGCTTCGCCCGGATGATGGTGAAGGATCACACCGAGTCCACCCGGAAGATCCGCAATGCCGTCGCTGCTTCGAACCTCGGCATTCAACTGCCGACCGCGCTCGACCCGGAGCATCAGCAGAAGCTGGCGGAGTTGCGGTCCGCGCCGCGCGCCGATTTCGACCACCTGTACATGGAAGGCCAGGTCGAGGGTCACCAGGACGCTCTGAAGCTGCAGCAGAGCTACGGCGAATCCGGAGGGGATCCCAATCTGAAGGCGGTGGCGTCGGAGCTGGCGCCGATCGTCCAGCACCATCTCGACGAGGCCCAGACCATTCTGTCGGGCCTGCGCTGAACGAGGGCCGGGGCGGCGCGGTGTCGTCCGCCCCGGCTCGCTGTCATGGCGCTGCTGCCGGTGGCGTGCCCCTCAGTGGATGAGCTGTTCGATCACGGCGGCCACGCTGTCGGTCTCCAGCGGCTTCTGGATCACCGGTGCCTCGAAGCCATCGAGCTCCGGATCGGTGTAGCCGGTCATGAAGGAGAAGGGGATACGGCGCTGCTGCAGCATCCGGGCCACCGGGAAGACCCGCTGGCCCTGATCGAGCCGGACATCCAGGACGGCGGCGTCGAGACGGTCTGTCTCCGCCACCAGGCGCAGGCCGCTTTCGAGCGACGGCGCCGGCCCCAGCACCTCGAAGCCAAGCGAGCTGAGGATCGCCTGCATGTGCAGGGCCAGGAATTGGTCGTCCTCGACCACCAGGATGCGCCTGGCGGCGTGCTCCGGCCGTGGCGGTGCCTTCGGCCGCGGCGTCTGCTGGACCTCGGCCAGCCTGGCGGAGGCCTGGTCGGACCGCCGGGTCCAGGCCATCGGCCGCGGCCATTGCGCGACTGCTTCCAGCCCCGGGCCGTCGAAAATCTGCAACCACTCGCTCTTGAGCCGGACCAGCCCGGCGCGCTGCAGCTTCATCACCATTCGGTTGGTGTGAACCGGCGAGATGCCCAGGGCGTCGGCGATGTCCTGCTGGGTCAGCGGCAGCCGCAGGCCCCGGTCGCTGACGAGATCCCGGGCCTCCGCCCGCTCGAACAGCGACAGCAGCAGGGCGGCCAGCCGTTCGTCGGCGCCGAGGCAGCCGAGCGACAGCAGGGTCTCGTGCGCCCGCACATTCTCCAGCGCCAGGATGGCGCAGACCTGCTGCAGGGAGGCGGCCGAACCGGGATCGATCAGCTCGACGACCGGGACGGCAGCCACCCGGGCCTCGGTCAAGGCGACCGCGGGGGCGGGTGCTGTCCCGGAGAACTGGGCGGTCAGGCCGACCAGATCGCCGGGCATGAGGAAGCGCAGGATATGCCGGCGCCCGTCGGTGAGGGTGCGGAACTGGGCCAGCCACCCCGATCGGACGAGGTGGAGGCAGTCGCGGCCGGTCCAGTCGGTCCGCCCTCCCTTGGTCAGATGCGTCTGGTCCGCGGCAACGAGACGCGCCCTGACCGCGGGGGGAAAGAGATCGAGCTGGGGACGCGCCACGGCACGCTCATCGTACCGCCCATGGCGGACCGCATCCGCCGGCGAACGCGGTCCGGAAGAGGTGGGAGGAGCGGCCATCCGGAATGGCATGGATCCAACCCTCTGATGAGATCTCCTGTCGACCTCACACCAACGTCCGAGGCCTGTTTAGGTTCCTGATTCTTGTATTCGGAATCTGCCGAACACGAGGCCAGCCATGCGGCCTCCATAAGATATCAAATGATAATTTCCAGGTCTTGTCAGTCGTCGGAATGGTCAACCGACTGTTCGCCTCGGGCCATGACTGTATTGAGGCCACCGCACCGTTGGGCTAGAATCGGAGCGTGGCCGGCTGGCTCTGGCGGCCCTCTCTCCCCATCGGCTTTCGGCGTGGGGCGCATGGCTTCAGAGGGCGGCGAATGAACGGCAGTGTCAAGGGACCATCACCCGCAGCCTCGCGGGCGACAGCACCGCTCTCCCAGGAGGGGGCGTCGCCGCGATTGATGCAGGGGGACGGCATTCCGGATCGGCAGCAGACATTGTCCGAGGCTGACGAGCGCGTCCGCAGCGAGCGGGCGGCGCAGCAACTGGCGGCGATCGTGGAATCCTCGGAGGACGCGATCGTGGCCAAGGACCTCAACGGCGTTATCACCAGCTGGAACCGCGGGGCCGAACGGCTGTTCGGCTACACCGCCGAGGAAGTGGTCGGGCAGCCGATCACGATCGTGATCCCGGTGGACCGGCTGGACGAGGAGCCGCAGATCCTGGCCCGCATCCGGCGGGGCGAGCGGGTCGAGCATTTCGAGACCATCCGCCGCCGCAAGGATGGCAGCCTGGTCGAGATCTCGCTGATGATCTCGCCGATCCGGAACCGGGCGGGCGAGATCGTCGGCGCCTCGAAGATCGCGCGCGACATCACCGAGCTGAAGCGGGCCCGGGAGCGCCAGACCCTGCTGCTGCGGGAGATGAGCCACAGGGTCAAGAACCTGTTTGCCCTGGCCGGCGCCGTCACCACCCTCAGCGCCCGTACGGCGCGGTCGCCGGAGGAGCTGGCGGAGCAGGTGCGCAACCGGCTGGCCACCCTGGCCCGCGCGCATGAGCTGACCCTGCCGGACCTGCGGCGCGAGCAGGCGGCGACGCCGACGACGCTCGAGGCCCTGCTGCGCACCATCGTCTCGCCGTTCGAGGACCAGGATGCCGGGCGCATCGCCATCGCCGGGCCGGAGGTGGCGGTCGGCGGCCATGCGGTGACCGCGCTGGCGCTGCTGCTGCACGAGCTGGTGACCAACGCGGCCAAATACGGCGCCCTGTCCGCGGCAACGGGCCGGCTCGTCATCGACTGGACGGTCGAGGACGCGATCCTGTCCCTGAGCTGGCTGGAGCAGGACGGTCCGGCGGTGGACGGCATCACCAAGGCCGACGGCTTCGGCACCTGGCTGGTCGACAGCACCGTCAAAGGCCAGCTGCAGGGCCAGATCATGCGCCGCTGGGACGCCGATGGCCTGACCATCCTGATGACCATGCCGATGGACCGGCTGATCGGTTGACTGCGACAATGTGACTTCCATCGGACTGTCGGAACCCGATAGCGGGCCGGCGCGTTGGAACGAAGGGGCCGAACCTGTGCCGGCCGATGTTGATCGAGAAGGACGGCATGGCCGCGATCCTGATCGTCGAGGATGAGCCCTTCGTGCGGATGATGGCGGAGGATGCGGCCCAGCGGCTCGGCCTGGAGCTATTGTCCGCGACCGGTGGCGACGCGGCGATTGCGCTGGCGCGGGCCGCGGAGACGCTGGCGATCCTGTTCACCGACATCCACATGCCGCCCGGCCCCGACGGCTGGGCCGTCGCCCGGGCGGTGCGCGAGATCCATCCCCGCATCCGGGTGATCTACACCAGCGGGCAGGCGGGACAGGAGGATTGCGCCCGGCTCGGCGTGCCGCGGTCCTGCCTGCTGCCGAAGCCTTATTCCTCGGCCGAACTGGCCGGCGCGATCGCCGAGACCGTCGGTGACCCGGCATAGATCGGATTGCAGATCGCCCGGCGCAGCGGCTGGTCTTCGATGTCCTGACGGGTCACGCCGGCGGGGAGGTTGCGGCTGTCCAGCGCCTGCAGGAACTCGGCCTCCAGCCGCGGGCGGCTGGCGACGGCGACGATCTCGGCGCGCAGGAAGCGGTCGGGCGAGGGCAGGGTCAGCCGCGCGATCCAGTCCTCCGCCGGGATCTCCTGCTCGGCGACCGTGCCGCCGGCATCGATCCACACCAGCCGGTCGCCGGCCGCGCCGTGGACTTCCGCCTCGACGGTCCAGTCGGGGCCGCCGAGACGGGCGCCGCCCATCGGCACGCCGCCGGCGGTGACGGCGAGATGCGGCCCATCCGGCCCCTCGGTGACATAGCCACGGCCGGCGCGGAGCGCCCGCAGTACCGCCCTCTCCGACAATTCCGGCAGCCACAGCGCCGTGGTTGGCCGGCCGAGGCCGAGCGGGCCGGGTGAGGCCAGCGCCGCCGGCTGGTGCCAGTCGCTGCCGCCGATCAGCGAAATGCGGCGGCCTTCCCGCAGCCGTTCGTCATAACGGGCCAGCGAGACCCAGTTGCCGGCGAACCAGTGCGACTGCCAGACCTCCATGCAGTCCAGCATCGGCAGCTCGTGCCGCCACGGGATCGGCGGCTTGTCGTGGTTGACCGACAGCAGGCCGCCGGCACGGTGGACGGCCGCTGCCAGAAGGTGCGCGTCGGCCGGCGCGGTCATGCGGAAGTCGATCCAGTCCTCGGCGCCGAAGACGTTGGCATGACCCTCCGCCGTGGTGATCTCCTCGCCGCGGATGAAGACCAGGTCTCGACTGCTTCGCGACGCGAAATAGCGGCGCTGGGTGATGGTGTTGTGGTCGGTGACGGCCAGGAAGCGCAGGCCGGCCCGCCGTGCCGCCTCGTGCAGCAGCTCCGGCCCGCCGCGGGCGTCGCTGTGATGGGTGTGGCAGTGCAGGTCGCCGCGGTACCAGCCGGGCGCCGGGTGGCGCATCTCGGCCGCCGGCTCGGGCGACCAGTCCGGGCGTGGTGCGGCGTCGAGACGGATGGTCAGCGTCACCTCGGCGCCGCCCGGCGGCACGCGGTACAGGCCGAGCAGGATGGTCCAGGTCCCGGCCGGGATCGGCCCCGGCACATAGCCCGGCGTGGCGTCGTCGGTGGCGACGAAGAAGTCATCGCGGGCGCCGCCGCTCCAGCCGCGGAAGCCGGCCGTGCTGGGGAAGGCGGTGGCGCGCGGGTCGAAGAGGCCGAGATCGATGATGCAGTCGCCGGCCTTGGCATAGACCATCGCGACGTCGATCCGGGTGGTGCCGGACGGGATCTCGACCGGCACCGGGCGGTAGGGGCCCTCGGTGGCCGTCACTCGGATCGGCAGTGCCTGGGTCACAGCTCCTCCCGCGGACCCGGAATGCGGTGCCCCTCGGCTTCGAAGAAGACCGCGTCCTCGGCCCGGAAGCTGAGCCGGACGTCGCGGCCGAGGCTCAGCGGATCGTCGCCGAAGATCCGGGCGGTGACCCGCCGGTCGCCCGGCAGCAGCATCGTCACCAGGCTTTCCGGCCCCATGCCTTCATTGGCGAACAGTTCGCCGGACAGATGCCAGTCCTCCCCGCCGACGCGCAGATGCTCCGGTCGGATGCCGAGCGTCAGATTTGGCCCCCGGTCGATCGCCCGGGCCAGCGCATTCCAAAGGGGCAGGGGCGGGGCCTGCAGACCCTCGGCCGCCAGCATCGCCGCGCCGTTGTGCAGGATGGCCTCCACGGGCACCAAGTTCATCGGCGGGTTGCCGACGAAGCCGGCGACGAAGGTGGTGGCCGGGCGGCGATAGACTTCGAGCGGCGGGGCGTATTGCACCACCTGTCCCGCCTCCATCACCGCCACCCGCGTGGCCAGCGCCATGGCCTCGGCCTGGTCGTGGGTGACGTAGATCGCGGTCATGCCGATGTCGCGCTGCAGATGATTGAGGAAGGCCCGCGCCTCCAGCCGCAGCTTGGCGTCGAGGTTGGAGAGCGGCTCATCAAACAGATAGACCTGGGACGGGTGCACCAGGGCCCGGGCCAGCGAGGCGCGCTGCTGCTGGCCGCCGGAGATCTGCGACGGCAGCCGGTCCAGCAGATGGCCGATCTGCAGGATGTCGGCCACCTCCCGGGTCCGGCCGCGCCGCGCTTCGACGGGCGCGCCACGCACCTTCAGCGGATAGCCGATGTTCTGGCCCAGCGACATGTGCGGGTACAGGGCATAGTCCTGGAAGACCATCGACAGGTTGCGGTCCCTCGGCGGCTTGCGGGTGACGTCCGTGCCGCCGATCAGGATGCGTCCGGCGGTCGGCTGCTCCAGCCCCGCCACCATGCGCAGCGTCGTGGTCTTGCCGCAGCCGGACGGCCCGAGCAGACAGACGAAGTCGCCGTCGCCGATCTTGAGGTCGATGTCTCGCACCACGGTCAGGTCGCCGAAGGCCTTCTGGACCTTCTCCAGCGTTACCGAAGCCATCGGACCTCGCTCACGATTTGATGCCGCCGAAGAACCGGAACCCGAACTTCCAACTGACGAAAAGATAGAGCGCCACCACCGGCGCCGAATAGACCACGGCATAGGCCGAGA
>JAEKLZ010000009.1 GCA_019508225.1 Inquilinus limosus
AAGGACAGCAAGATCATGACGCTGTCCGGCGGCATGAAGCGCCGGGTGCTGATCGCCAAGGCGCTGGCGCATGAGCCGCAGATCCTGTTCCTGGACGAGCCGACGGCAGGGGTGGATGTCGAGCTGCGGCAGGATATGTGGCGGCTGGTCCGTGCGCTGCGGGACCAGGGCGTGACCATCATCCTGACCACCCACTACATCGACGAGGCCGAGGAGATGGCCGACCGCATCGGGGTGATCCGCAAGGGCGAGATCATCCTGGTCGAGGATAAGGCCGAGCTGATGCGCAAGCTGGGCAAGAAGCAGCTGACGCTGCAGCTGCAGACCCCGCTGGACAGCCTGCCCGAGGCGCTGGCCGCGCATCAGCTGTCGCTGTCGGCCGACGGCAGCGAGCTGGTCTACACCTATGATTCGCAGGGCGAGCGCACCGGCATCACCGCCGTGATGCAGGCCCTCGCCGATGCCGGAATCCGGTTCAAGGACCTCCGCACGAGCCAGAGCTCGCTGGAGGAGATCTTCGTCAGCCTGGTGAGCGAACGGCGATGAACCTTTACGCAATCCGCGCCATCTACCTGTCGGAGATGGCGCGCACCGGCCGCACCCTGATGCAGAGCGTCCTGTCGCCGGTGATCTCGACCTCGCTGTACTTCGTGGTCTTCGGCTCGGCCCTGGGCTCGCGCATCGAGGAGATCCACGGCGTCAGCTACGGCGCCTTCATCGTGCCCGGGCTGATCATGCTGTCGCTGCTGACGCAGAGCATCTCCAACGCGTCGATCGGCATCTACTTCCCGAAATTCATCGGCACGATCTACGAGCTGCTGTCGGCGCCCGTCTCCTATCTCGAGATCGTCATCGCCTATGTCGGGGCGGCCGCCACCAAGTCGATCATCCTCGGCGTCATCATCCTGGCCACCGCCGGGCTGTTCGTGCCGCTGCAGATCCTCCACCCGTTCTGGATGCTGCTGTTCCTGGTGCTGACGGCCGTCACCTTCAGCCTGTTCGGCTTCATCATCGGCATCTGGGCCGACGGGTTCGAGAAGCTGCAGGTGATCCCGCTCCTGATCATCACGCCGCTGACCTTCCTCGGCGGCAGCTTCTACTCGATCTCGATGCTGCCGCCCTTCTGGCAGACCGTGGCGCTGTTCAACCCGGTGGTCTATCTGATCAGCGGCTTCCGCTGGAGCTTCTACGGGATCGCCGACGTGAACATCGCGGTGAGCCTCGGCATGACCCTGGCCTTCCTGGCGGCCTGCCTGGCCGTCGTCGCCTGGATCTTCAGGACCGGATACCGGCTGAAAACCTAGGCAGGCCCATCCGCGGCTTTACCGCCACGTGCCGATTGCTGTTAAACCTGTCCGGGGACGCTGACTGAGACTCGGGCCGGGGGGATCCGGCCCGTGTTGAAGGGAATTGCCATGCCAGAGCGTTCACGGCGGCCGGCCCTGTGGCTGCTGCTCCTGCCCTATATCGGGCTCCTGTGGGTGCCGTTCTACAATGCGCGGGAGCCGGAGATCCTGGGCTTCCCGTTCTTCTACTGGTACCAGTTCGCCTGGGTGCCGCTGACCGCGCTGATCATCTGGATCGCCTATCGGAGCGTGCGCCATGACGACTGAGCTCGACGTCGTCGCCCTCGCCGTCTTCGCCTTCTTCTTCATCCTGGTCACGGTCATGGGCTTCATGGCCGCCCGCTGGAAGCGCGGCGAGACGCTGGCCCATATCGACGAATGGGGGCTGGGCGGCCGGAAGTTCGGCACCTGGGTCACCTGGTTCCTGGTCGGCGGCGACTTCTACACCGCCTACACCGTGATCGCGGTGCCGGCGCTGGTCTATGCCGTCGGCGCCTACGGCTTCTTCGCCCTGCCCTACACCATCATCGTCTACCCCTTTGTCTTCCTGGTGATGCCGAAGCTGTGGAAGCGGGCCAAGGACAACGGCTACGTCACCGCCGGCGACGTGGTGTTCGGCCAGTACGGCTCGCGCGGGCTGGAGCTGGCGGTGGCCATCACCGGCGTCCTCGCCGTGATGCCCTATATCGCGCTGCAGCTGGTCGGCATGGCCGCGGTGATCAAGGCGCTGGGCCTGACCGGCGAGCTGCCGCTGGCGATCGCCTTCATCATCCTGGCGCTCTACACCTATTCCGCGGGTTTGAGGGCGCCGGCGCTGATCGCCTTCGTCAAGGACATCATGATCTACATCGCGGTGCTGGCCGCGGTGGCGCTGATCCCGTGGGAGCTGGGCGGCTACGGCGCCGTGTTCCACGCGGCCGACGAGGCCTTCAAGGCCAAGGGCGCGGGCGGCATCCTGCTCGGCGACAGCCAGATGGTGGCCTATGCCTCGCTGGCCCTGGGCTCGGCCCTCGCCGCCTTCATGTATCCGCACACCCTGACCGGCATCTTCGCCTCGGCCAGCGCCAACACCATCCGCAAGAACGCGGCGCTGCTCCCGGCCTACACGCTGCTGCTCGGCCTGCTGGCGCTGCTCGGCTACATGGCCCATGCCGCGCATCTCAACGTCGCCAGCCCGAACGACGTGGTGCCGGCGCTGTTCCAGACGCTGTTCCCGAGCTGGTTCGCGGGCTTCGCCTTCGCCGCCATCGCCATCGGCGCCCTGGTGCCGGCGGCGGTGATGAGCATCGGCGCCGCCAACCTGTTCACCCGCAACTTCTGGAAGGCCTATGTCGACCCGGGCGTCAGCCATGCCGGGGAGGCGCAGGTGGCCAAGGTCACCTCGCTGGTGGTCAAGGTCGGCGCCCTGCTGGTGATCGTGTTCCTGCCGACCCAGTTCGCGCTCGACCTGCAGCTGCTCGGCGGCGTCTGGATCCTGCAGACCTTGCCGGCGCTGGTGTTCGGCCTCTATGTCGGCTGGTTCCGGGCCCCGGCCCTGCTGGCCGGCTGGGCCGTCGGCTTCTTCGGCGGCAGCTGGATCGTCTGGCAGAACGGGCTGAAGCCGCTGCAGGCCCTGACCTTCGGCGGCACCACGGTGACGGTCTATGCCGGCCTCCTGGCCCTGGCCGCCAACATCGTGGTGGCGGTGGCGGTCAACCTGGTGGCGGCGCCGCGCATGGTGCGGACCGCCTGAGCGGCCGGGCGGGGCGGGGCTACTCGGCCTTGCCCCGCCCCCGCGGCTTCGTCGCTTCGGCGACCGAAATCTTGGTGCGCCCCAGCAGCTCCATCAGCCGCTCGATCTCGCCGGTGCCGAGCCCCGACGTCATCTCGGCCACCCAGTCGCCATGCGCCTCGGCCATGGCGGCGAATTGCTGCTCGCCCTCTGCGGTCAGGCGGATGACATGCTTGCGCCGGTCCGTCTGCGACTGCTCGCGCGCCACCAGCCCGCTTTCGACCAGCCGCTCGACCAGCCCGGTCATGTTGCCGTTCGAGACCATCAGCCGCTGGCTCAGCTCGCCGAGCGTCAGCCCCTGGCGCATCTTGTACAGCTGCGCCATCAGGTCGAAGCGCGGCAGGGTGGTGTCGAAGCTCTCGGCCAGGCGGCGCCGGACCTCGCGCTCGATCATGGTGGTGCAGGTCAGCAGCCGCAGCCACAGCCGCAGCTCGACGCGATGGTCCTTGGGCCGGTCGGCGACCGCGGTCTCGGCATCGATCATTCTGCTGCTGTCCTGCACACGGCTGTTGGCCACCAGATCTGCTTTAAGTTTAAAGTATAGCCGCGGACGGCGCCCCGAAGAAGGGTGCCCTGCCGGAGCCAGCGGAGATCAGCGATGACCAGCAGGTGGATCGACATCCCGGCCGATGATGGCGGCCGGTTCCAGGGCTATCTCGCCGTGCCGGCGAGCGGTTCCGGGCCCGGCATCCTGCTGCTGCAGGAGATCTTCGGCGTCAACGCGCATCTCCGGTCGGTCGCCGATCTCTATGCCGAGGACGGCTATGTGGTGCTGGCGCCGGACCTGTTCTGGCGGCTGGAACCCAGGGTCGACCTCGGCTATGGCGAGGCCGAGGTGGCTCGCGCCCGCGACCTGCTGGGCCGCCTCGACATCGATCGCGCGGTGGCCGATTGCGGCGCCGCCCTGACGACGCTGCGGCGGCTGCCGGAATGCCGCGGCAAGGTCGGCGCGCTGGGCTTCTGCCTGGGCGGACGCCTGGCCTATCTGACCGCTGCGCGCCACCATGTCGACGCCGCGGTCAGCTATTACGGCACCGGGCTGGAGCCGCTGCTGGGCGAGGCCGGCGCGATCCGCTGCCCGATGGTGTTCCATTGCCCCGAGAAGGACCGGCATCTGCCGCCGCCTGTGCGCGAGGCCATCGCCGCCGCCTTCGCCGGCCGCGACGATGTCCGGATGTTCGTCTATCCGGGCGCCGATCACGGCTTCAACGTCCCGGCGCGGGCGGCCTATGACAAGCCGGCCTCGTTGATGGCCCATTCCCGCAGCCTGGCCGTGTTCCGCCAGGCGCTGGGGCCGCATTTCGACCTGCCGGCGCTGTGGGAGCGGCACACCGAGCTGGAATTCGCCACCCGCGACGCCCGCGCCACCATGGCGACGATGGTGGCCGAGCCCTATGTCAACCACATCCCGACCATGACCGGCGGCGTCGGCCAGGACGACCTGCACCGGTTCTACGCCAACCACTTCATCCCGAAGACGCCGAGATGCTGTTCTGCTTCACCCATGACGTCGAGATCGACTGGATGCTGCCGGGCGTCCCGCCGACCGGCCGCTATGTCGAGATCCCGCTGGTCGCGATCGTCCGCTTCCGCGGCGACAAGCTGTACAACGAGCACATCTATTGGGACCAGGCGTCGGTGCTGGTGCAGATCGGCCTGCTGGACCCGCAGGGGCTGCCGGTAGCCGGGGTCGAGACGGCGAGGAAGCTGGTCGATGAGAGCCTGCCCTCCAACACCCTGATGGCCCGCTGGGCGGAGAGCGCGCCGGA
>JAEKLZ010000010.1 GCA_019508225.1 Inquilinus limosus
TCGATGGCGTTCTTCAGCGCCGGCGCGATCGAGTAGTTGTATTCCGGCACCGCCAGCAGCAGCGCGTCGGCCGCCTCGATCTTCGTCTTCAGCGCCTGGACCGGGGCGGGGAGCCCCTCGGCCTCGACATCCTCGTTGAAGAAGGGCAGGTCGTGCAGCGGGTGGATCTCCAGCGCGGCATCGACGGGCAGCAGCTCGCTTGCGGCACGCAGCAGCGCGGTGTTCAGCGAGGCCCGGCGCAGGCTGCCGGACAGGCCGAGGATGCGGATCGGGTCGGACATGGGAGCCCCTTCCAGTAAGACCGGCATTCGTTCAGCGGCGCCGGATCGGATGTGATCTGGGCCGGGATCGGCGCGGCGCCGATTGGCGAGGTCCGTATGCGCTCTATACGATTCCGTATAGCTAAGGATTAAGCTCCGGTGCCCGGGCCTTCAGCTCGGTCACGGCGAAGTCGATGAAGGCGCGGATTCGGGGCGAATCGCGCAGGTCGGCATGCACCCCCAGCCGCACCGACTGCACCGGGCAGGACACCGGCGTCTCGATCCGCCGCAGCCCCGGACGCACATCGCCGAGCAGCCGAGGCAGGCCGGCCATCGCCACCCCGGTCTCGGCTGCGGCCAGCTGCGATCCCAGGCCGCTGGTGCGCAGGATCACCTGCGCCTGCGGCGCGATGCCGTGCAGCCAGACCGCCTGGGTCGACCGGCTGGCGAAGTCGTACATGGTGACCACGCCGTGGCCGGCGCAGCCGGCCGAAAAATCCGGCGGACCATGCCGGTCGAGATAGCCGGGCGTGGCGTAGAGGCCGTAGCCGACCTCCGCCACCTTGCGCTCGATCAGATCCTCCTGGGCGAAGGCGGCGAAGCGGAAGGCCAGATCGGCCTCGCGCCGGGACAGGTTGAAGATCCGCGGCTCGTTCAGGAGCTCGATCGCCACCAGCGGGTGCAGCGCGCCGAACCGCGCCGCGATCGGGCCGACGACGTGATCGCCGAACCAGTCCAGGCTGGTGATGCTGATGGCGCCCTGCAGCCCGGTGTCGCGGGCGGCGATCCGGCGCTCGACCGCCAGCGCCCCCTCCTCCATCCGCTGCAGCCCGTCGACCAGCGCGGCGCAGAGCGGCGTCGGCGACAGGCCGCCGGCCGACCGCTCGAACAGCTTGACGCCGACCCGCCGTTCCAGCCCGTCCAGCCGCCGGCTGACCGTCGGCTGGGTGGTGCCGAGCTGTCGCGCCGCAGCGCTGAGCGACCCGTGCCGGGCGACGGCGAAGGCGAATTTCAGGTCGTCCCAATCCATGCAGGGACTATACGGAACTGCATGGATGGCGGGAAGGACGGCCCCTCCCGCCGGTCAGCCCTTACGGGCAGGGGTTCGGGTAGGCCGTGTGGATCGCGTCGATGCCCTGGATCACCTCGGGCGACAGCGTGATCTCGGCCGCGGCGATGTTGGTGCGCAGGTGATCCATCGAGGTCGCGCCGATGATCACCGAGGTCATGAACGGCCGCGACAGGGCGTAGGCGATCGCCATCTGCGCCGGGTCCAGCCCATGCTCGCGCGCCAAAGCGATGTAGCGCTTCGTCGCCGCCTCGGCGTTCAGCGTGTCGTAGCGCGACTTGCGACCATCGACGGCGCGGCGCGAACCCGGCGGGATCTGGCCGTCGAGATACTTGCCGGTCAGCGTCGCCGCGGCGAGCGGGGCATAGCCGAGCAGCCCGACCTGCTCGCGATGGGCGCATTCGGCGAGGCCGATCTCGAAGCTGCGGTTCAGCAGGTTGTAGGGGTTCTGGATCGAGACAGGGCGCGGCAGGCCCAGCCGGTCCGACGCCTCGACATAGCGCATCAGGCCCCAGGGCGTCTCGTTCGACAGGCCGACGTGGCGGATGCGCCCGGCCTTCACCTCGTCGGCCAGCGCCGCCAGCGTCTCCTCCGGCGCGATGAAATCCTCCGCCCCGTCATGGGCGTAGCCGAGCTTGCCGAAGCTGTTCACCGACCGGTTCGGCCAGTGCAGCTGGTACAGGTCGATCCAGTCGGTCTGCAGCCGCTTCAGGCTGGCCTCGACCGCCGCCTTGACGTTCCTGGCATCGAGCCGCGGCTTGCCGTCCCGGACATGGGCCAGATGGGCGCCGGGGCCGGCGATCTTGCTGGCGAGGACCACCTGGCTGCGCTTGCCGGTCTTGGCGAACCAGCTGCCGATGATCTCCTCGGTCCGGCCGTAGCTCTGGGGCGTCGGCGGCACCGAATACATCTCGGCCGTGTCCCAGAAGGTGACGCCGCGGTCGAGCGCATAGTCCATCTGCGCGTGGCCCTCGGCCTCGGTGTTCTGCGTGCCCCAGGTCATGGTGCCGAGGCAGATCGCGGTGACGTCGAGGCCGGTGCGGCCGAGCGGACGCTGTTCCATCAGGAGGCTCCGGGAGGCGGATCGGGATTGGTCGGACGATTTCGCTATAGCCGGAAACGCCGCCGGACGAAACCGCGATGCGGCCTCAGCCGGTCTTCGCCAGCCCGCTCGACCGGATCAGTTCGACCAATGCGGGAGTGATGCGCTCGACGATCAGCTTCACCCCGGCGGGGTTGGGGTGCATGCCGTCGGCCTGGTTCAGCGCCGCCAGCATCGCCACCCCGTCGAGGAAGAAGGGATACAGCGCCACGCCATGGGCCTTGGCCAGTTCCGGGAAGATCGGGTCGAAGGCCGCGGCATAGGCCGGGCCGAGATTGGGCGCGGCGCGCATTCCCGCCAGCAGGGTCGGGATCTTCTCCTGCCCCAGCCGCGCCAGGATCTTGTCGAGATTGGCCCGGGTGGAGGCCGGGTCGAGACCGCGCAGCATGTCGTTGGCGCCGAGCTCGACCAGGACGAGGTCGGGCTTGTCTGCCAGGGCCCAGTCCAGCCGGTCGAGCCCGCCGGCGCTGGTGTCACCGGAGACGCCGCCATTCAGCACGGTCACGTCGTAGCCCTGGCCGCGCAACGCCGCCTCGAGCTGCGGCACGAAGCCGTCCGCCGGATCCAGGCCGAAGCCGGCGGTCAGGCTGTCGCCGAGCGCGAGGACACGGATCGTCCCGGCCTGCGCCTGTCCGGGCAGCGCGGCGGCGGCGCATAGGGCCAGGAGCGCCGCATTGAAAAGGCGCCGCGCGGCGCCATCTGTCCGAAGTCGGGCGAGAGACCACAGGATGCGCATGGACGGGACTACTCCTGCACCGCAGGCCGGCTTCGGGGCCGGAAAGGCCGCCCCGCCCAGCCTCCGGCTGACCGATGTGCATCTTGAATTGGCGAGCGCGGCCGGCCCCGTCAACATCCTGCGCGGAATCGACCTGTCCGTCGCCGCCGGCGAGGTGGTGTCGATCGTCGGCCCCTCCGGCTCCGGCAAGTCCAGCCTGATGATGCTGATCGGCGGACTGGAGCGGCCGACCCGGGGCAAAGTCGAGGTCGCCGGGCGCGAGCTGTCGGCGCTGAGCGAGGACCAGCTGGCGCTGTTCCGGCGCGACCATGTCGGCATCGTGTTCCAGAACTTCCATCTGGTGCCGACCATGACGGCGCTGGAGAACGTCGCCATCCCGCTGGAATTCGCCGGGGCGTCCGACGCCTTCGAACAGGCGGCGGAGAAGCTGCGCGCCGTCGGGCTGAGCCACCGCCTGAGCCATTATCCCGGCCAGCTGTCGGGTGGCGAGCAGCAGCGCACCGCCCTGGCTCGCGCCTTCGCCGCCGATCCCGACGTGATCCTGGCCGACGAGCCGACCGGCAACCTGGACGGCGAGACCGGCCGCCAGGTGATCGAGCTGATGTTCGACCTGTCGCGCAAGCGCGGCGCCACGCTGCTGCTGATCACCCACGACCCGGCCCTGGCGGCGCGCTGCGACCGCATCGTCCGGCTGGTCGACGGCCGCATCACCGATGCCGGCATCGCCCCCTCGGCCGCCCTGGCCCGGCTGAAATGAGTCTCCGCAACGCCGCCCGGCTGGCCCGGCGCGAGCTGCGCGGCGGCCTCAGGGGCTTCCGCATCTTCCTGGCCTGCCTGGCGCTGGGCGTCGGCGCCATCGCCGCGGTGCAGTCGGTGGCCGGCGGCATCCGCAGCAGCATCGCCGAGGACGGCCAGGCGATCCTGGGCGGCGATGTCGAGCTGCACCGGCTGTACCAGCCGGCGACGGCGGCGGAGCGGACGCGGTTCGAGGCCGCCGGCCGGGTATCGGAGGTGGTCGAGACCCGCGGCATGGCCCGCAGCCCGCGGGATGAGGCGACGACGCTGGTCGAGCTGAAGGCTGTCGACGGCGCCTATCCGCTGTATGGCAGGCTGGAGCTGGAGGGTGGCGGCGACCTGCAGGCCGCGCTGGCCCCGCGCGACGGCATCTGGGGCGCCGTGGCCGACGCGGATGTGGCGGCGCGGCTGGGCCTGGCGGCCGGCGACACGATCGCGGTCGGCGACGCCGTGCTGCAGCTGCGCGGCACCATCGTGCGCGAGCCGGACAAGGCCGGCGGCGGCTTCTCCATCGGACCCCGGCTGATGATCGCCCGCGGCGCGCTGGACGCCAGCGGGCTGATCCAGCCCGGATCGATGCTGTCCTACGACTACCGCCCGGCGCTGCCGCCCGGCACCGACGTACGCGCCGCCGC
>JAEKLZ010000011.1 GCA_019508225.1 Inquilinus limosus
GCCTGCCGCAAGATCGAGACGGCCGAGGAGATGCCGAGCCTGGACGAGTTGGCCGAGGCGGCGGGGCTGAGCCGGTTCCACTTCCACCGCATGTTCAAGTCGGTCGCCGGCGTCACCCCCAAGGCCTATGCCGATGCCCATCGCGCCGACCGCATGCGGGACGAGCTGGAGCAGACCGGGACCGTCACCGAGGCGATCTACGGCGCCGGCTTCAACTCCAACGGCCGCTTCTACGCCGCGGCGCCGCAGCGGCTGGGCATGACCCCGACCGCCTTCCGCGACGGCGGCACGGGGGCGGAGATCCGCTTCGCCATCGGGCAATGCCATCTCGGCGCCATCCTGGTGGCGGCGACCGACAAGGGCATCGTCGCCATCCAGTTCGGCGACGATCCGCAGACGCTGCTGGAGGAGTTGCAGGACCGCTTCCCCAAGGCCCGGCTGGTCGGCGGCGACGCCGAATTCGAGCAGCTGGTGGCCCGGGTGGTCGGCTTCGTCGAGGCGCCGTCGGCCGCCAACGGGGAGGCGATGCTGGACCTGCCGCTGGACATCCGCGGCACCGCCTTCCAGCAGCAGGTGTGGCAGGCGCTGCGCAGCATCCCGGCCGGCAGCACTGCCAGCTATGCCGAGATCGCCCGGCGGATCGACCGGCCGAAGGCGGTGCGCGCGGTGGCCCAGGCCTGCGCCGCCAACGACCTGGCGGTCGCCATCCCTTGCCACCGCGTGGTGCGCTCCGACGGCGACCTGTCCGGCTACCGCTGGGGCGTGGCCCGCAAGCGCGCCCTGCTGGAGCGCGAGGCGGGCTGAAGCGCGCGGGCTAAGGAGCCCTGTGTTGTGGCGGAAAACGCCCGAAGCCCGCCACCAACGCCGAAGGCCGACGCCCCCGCTGGCCATCGTTCAACGAAGCTTAATTCTGCGCCCTCGCGCGCTCGCTGGCGACCCGGGCCTCCTCGATCGCGTCACCATATTGAAGTGCCCAGGCACACAGTGCCTCGAACGGTTCGCGCAGCGAGTGCCCGAGCGGGGTTATGGCATATTCGACACCGATCGGCGTTGTCGGCAGCACGGTCCGTGTCACCAGACCGTTGCGCTCCAGGCGCTTCAGGGCATCGGCAAGCGCCTTATGCGTGATCCCGTCCAGCCGCCGCTTGATCTCGTTGAAGCGCGACGGCTTGGGACAGATCACCGTCAGGATCATGATCGTCCACTTGTCGGCGATCTTGTCCAGCACGGGGCGTATGCGCGCCATATCGGAGAGCACTCGGTCTGACAGGAGCGCGAGGTCGGTATCGTCCACCATATCTAGGCTACTCAAGGTGCGTTCTTGATATCAGATATACACCGTATATATGGGACGCCATCAGTCAGTTGAAGGATTTGTGATGGCTCGGATGCTGGACAAGGTGGCGCTCGTGGTTGGCGGCGCAAAGGGGATCGGCTTTGCTATTGCCGAGCGGCTGTCGCAGGAGGGAGCGACCGTCTTTCTCACCGGTCGAGCCGCCAATGAGGTCGTGGCAGCAGCCTTGAAGATCGGTGGCGGTGCGCGCGGTCTTGTTGCAGATGCAAGCGCGCCGGCGGATCTGACGCGAGTCGTGGCATCCGTGAAGGACGCTTGCGGCCGCATCGACGCGCTGGTGCTGAATGCCGGCATGGCCGAGCCGGCGCTCCTGACCGCCAAGATGCCGGACCATTTCGACCGTCTTTTCGCGGTCAATGTCCGTGGTCCGGTTTTCGGGCTGAAAGCGGCGCTCGGCGCCTTGGCCGATGGTAGCTCGGTCGTACTCATCGGGTCGATCGCAGCGGCCGCCGGCTTTCCCTCCTATGGCACCTACGGCGCGACCAAGGCCGCGCTGCGCTCCTATGCCCGAACCTGGACGGCCGAGCTCGCACCGCGTGGCATCCGCGTGAATGTCGTCGCTCCAGGGCCGACCGACACCGAGATGATGGCAAGAGTTCCTGATGAGATGCGTGCGGCGGTGATCGCATCGATTCCGCTTGGCCGTATGGCGCAGCCTGCCGAGGTGGCAGCGGCGACGCTCTTCCTGCTGAGCGCCGAGTCGAGCTTCATCGCCGGCGTCGAGCTTTGCGTCGACGGTGGCATGCGGCAGGTCTGAGGCTTCGTTACATCGGCAGTTCAGCTAGCCCGGCTGGGCCGGCATCGGGAAGTGGCGGGCCATCCAGGCCTGCCACACCGGCTCCTCCTGGGCGGCAACGGCGGCCGGCCGGTCGCCGAACAGGCACAGCCGGATCGGCAGATAGACCTGCCCGCCCATCGGCAGGGCGAAGAGATGGGCGATGCCGGGTGCAGGCGCGGCGAGCCGCAGCAGCAGTTCCGGGTGGTCGTCCGGGCCGATGCGCTCAACCTGCCCTGCCAAAGCTGGGGCCTCGGCCACCGATTGCACCTGCTCCCCTGGCACGGCGTCGGCGATGCCGAGCCGTTCGGTCAGCGCCGCCCAGCCTGCTTGCGCCGTTGGGTCCGATGCGACGCCCATCAGCTGCAAATTGACACCGCTCTGGCCGCGGAAATGGGCGAGGTAGAGGCGCAGGATGCGGAAGAAGGCCTGCCAACCATGCTCGTGGCCTTCGAACTGGGCATCCCAGTCATCGCTGTCGGCGAACCAGGCATGCACCACCCGGACGACGCAGGTGCCGCCGGACTTCGCCTCGACGGTCCATTCGGTGGCGATCGCCGGGCTGCCCAGCCCCATGTCGTTGCTGTCGGCGGCGAAGCGGCGCGGCGGGTCCCAGGCGGTGATGGTCGCGACCGAATCCATCCCCGGGCCGAAATTGGCGATGACGGAGCCACCCACCCGCTCCTCCATCCGGGTCGGCACGAACCACGAGGTGACGCCGGGCCCGGTGGCGATCGCCTGCCACACCTCCTCCGGCGTGCCCGGCACCTCGACTTCGGCCTCGACGAAGCGGCGGCCGGACTCATCCTTTTTCACAGGCATCGCTATTCCCCTTCCTGGTCCGGATAGGTCTCCTGGATCCAGCGGCGCAGTTCGGTCTCGAACGTCGCGGCGGTGTCGGCGGCCTGGTCGCCGTAGAAGAAGACGCTCGCCGCCACCCGGGCCTTGCCCTGCCAGCCATGAATCCCGATCAGGGCGATGCCGGGCGCCGGCCTGTCCAGCGCCACCGTGACCTCGCGCGACTTGGCGTCCTGCTGCACCCGCTCCACCGTTCCGGACATCGCGGGAGCGCCGGCCGGCGTGCTCCAACGCTCGCCGACATTCATGCCGGCGAAGCCGAGCCGGCCAGCCAGATCGGTCCAGGCCGCTAGGTCGGGGCCGGGATGCATGGCCATGGCCCGGGCCGGCGCCGCCGGCATCCCGGCGAACCGCTTCAGGTAGAGTTGCAGGATGACGAAGAAGCCCGGCCAGCCGGATTCGAAGCCTTCCAGCTCGTCGTCCCAGCTGCCGTCGGTGGTGAACAGGGTGTGGACCAACCGCAGCACGCAGGAATCGCCGGACCGGCTGATGATAGTGCATTCCGTTGCCACCGGCGGCGCCTCGCCATTCCAGCCCGTCTCCTCATAGGCGAAGCGGAAGGGTGGCTCCCAGGCCGTGACGGTGCCGGCAGAGGCCATGCCCTCGCCGAACTCGAAGCGGATGGCGCCGCCGGCCCGCTCCTCGACCGAGGTGGCGGTGAACCAAGCACTGAGGCCCGGGCCAGTGGCGATCGCCTGCCACACCTGCTCCGGCGTCCCCGGCAGCAGCACGTCGAGCTCGACCCAGCGCCGCTTCGCGTCGGTCTTCAGTGGCATGCTTCCCCCTTTTTCGATGGATCGGCGGGCTTGGGATAGGCCATCAGGACCAGGCGGTGGTCCCGCCCCCCCGGCGCCGACGCGTTGTGGTAGCGGGCCGCCAGGCCGGCGATCGACGCCGTCAGCTCCTGGGTGAAGGCGGCCCGGTCGGTGGGCGACGCGAAGCGGATCTCGGTGTCGATCGACAGTGTGGCCAGCCGCTTCTCGGCGCGGATGGCGGCCCGCCACAGGCCGCTGACCTCGCGCACGATGCGGGCGGCCAGCGCGATCAGATAGCTGGCCGACAGCCGGTCGGACGTGCGCCCGGGATCGGCGGCGACCAGCCCGAGCGCCTGCGGCGAGACAATATAGGAGATGGCAGTGGCAACGTAGAGCCGCTCGGTCAGGCCGCCCCAGCGCCGCGTTTCCGCCTCGCGGACCAGGCGGTGCGCCTCGAGCGCGCGCAGATGGTAGTTCACCTTCTGCCGCGGAATCCCGAGCCGCGCGGCGAGCCCGGCGGCCGAGGCCGGCTCGGCCAACTCCGCCAGCAATCGGCTGCGAACCGGCTCGAGCGCGGCCATCGCGGCCGCCGGATCGTCGATGACATCCACATCCAGCATGCGCCCATTCCAGTCTTGACAACTTTTTTTGTCAAGGCTGGATCGGATCAGTCAGCGGCGATAAGGCCGAGGCCGATCGGCCTCAGCTCCCCTTCCCGCTCCGATCAGGCGCGGAGGGCGTGGACACTTCCTCCAGCGTCTCCGCCGCGCCCGGCGCGTGCTTGGTCGACAGGTCGCCGAGCGAAACCACGCCGACCAGCATCTTGTCGGCATTGATCACGGGGAT
>JAEKLZ010000012.1 GCA_019508225.1 Inquilinus limosus
TCAGGCTCTCGACATCCGGGTCCTTCAGGATGGCCTCGGCCAGGGCCGACTGGTGCTTCGCCATCTCGGCATAGGAGATGGTCTGTGACGCCTCGGAGATGCCCTGGATCATCCCGGTGTCCTGCTCCGGGAAGAAGCCTTTCGGGATCACCACATAGAGTGCGATGGTCAGCACCAGCGTCCCGACCGCGACCAGCAGCGTCAGGGGCTGATGGTCCAGCACCCAGCCCAGCGCCCGTCCGTACTGCGCGATGATCCAGTCGAAGGCACGCTCGGCGTCGCGGTCGAAGCGGCCGCGCTCGGCCGCCGGCCGGTGCCGCAGCAGCTTGGCGCACAGCATCGGCACCAGGGTCAGCGAGACCACGGCCGAGATCACGATGGTGACCGCCAGGGTGACCGCGAAC
Source organism: Inquilinus limosus (assembly GCA_019508225.1). Taxonomy (GTDB): domain Bacteria; phylum Pseudomonadota; class Alphaproteobacteria; order DSM-16000; family Inquilinaceae; genus Inquilinus; species Inquilinus limosus_D. Next base: position 405 of record JAEKLZ010000012.1, read on the forward strand.
TCATGGAACAGCCGGCCCACCACCTCGCCCATGAACAGCAGCGGGATCAGGACGGCGATCAGCGACACGGTCAGCGAGATGATGGTGAAGCCGATCTGCTCGGCGCCCTTCAGCGCCGCCTGCAGCGGCGGCTCCCCCGCTTCGACGAAACGGGCGATGTTCTCGATCATGACGATGGCGTCGTCGACGACGAAGCCGGTGGCGATGGTCAGCGCCATCAGCGACAGGTTGTCGAGGCTGAAGCCCAGCAGGTACATCGCCGCCAGGGTGCCGACCAGCGACAGCGGCACCGACAGGCTGGGGATGATGGTGGCCGCCGCCGTGCGCAGGAACAGGAAGATCACCATCACCACCAGCCCGACGGCCAGCATCAGCTCGAAGCCGACATCGGCGACCGAGGCGCGGATGGTGACGGTGCGGTCGCTGAGCACCGCGACCTCGGCCGCCGCCGGCAGGCTGGCCTCGAGCTGCGGCAGCAGCGCCTTGATGCCGTCCACCACCTCGATCACGTTGGCGCCGGGCTGGCGCTGGATGTTGACGATGATCGCCGGCGTCATGCCGGCCCAGGCGGCGAGCTTGCCGTTCTCCGGCCCGCTGACCACGGTGGCGACGTCGGACAGGCGGATCGGCGCGCCGTTGCGGTAGGCCACGACCACGTCGTCGTAGTCCTGCGCCTGAGTGATCTGGTCGTTGGCGTTGATCGTCGACGACCGGGTCGGCCCGTCGAAATTGCCCTTCGGCGTGTTGACGTTGACGTTGCCCAGCGTGGTGCGGATGTCGTCGATGGCCAGGCCGTAGGCGGCCAGCGCCTTCGGGTTCACCTGGATGCGCACCGCCGGCCGGGCGCCGCCGCTGAGGCTGACCAGGCCGACGCCGGGCTGCTGCGAGATCTTCTGCGCCAGCCTTGTGTCGACCAGGTTCTGCAGCTCGGTCAGCGGAATGGTCTTCGAGGTGACGGCCAGCGACAGGATCGGCGCGTCGGCCGGGTTGACCTTGGCGTAGATCGGCGGCGCCGGCAGGTCGCCCGGCAGCAGGTTGCCGGCGGCGTTGATGGCGGCCTGCACCTCCTGCTCGGCCACGTCGAGGCTGAGGTCGAGGTTGAACTGCAGGGTGACAACCGAGGCGCCGGCCGAGCTGGCCGAGGTCATCTGGTTCAGCCCCGGCATCTGGCCGAACTGCTTCTCCAGCGGTGCCGTGATCGAGGAGGTCATCACCTCCGGGCTGGCGCCGGGATAGAAGGTCTGCACCTGGATGGTCGGGTAGTCGACCTCCGGCAGGGCCGACAGCGGCAGGAACCGGTAGGCCACGGCGCCGACCAGCAGGATCGCCGCCATCAGCAGCGAGGTGCCGACCGGCCGCAGGATGAACAGACGCGACGGGTTCATGGCCGGCCTCCGGCCGGGTGGGAGAACAGCAGGCGAAGTTTACGGAGTCCCCCCTCCCCTCGCGGGAGGGGGCTAGGGGGAGGGGGTTCTCTCCGCTCGGCCTGGCCTGGATCGAGGTTGATCCGTCTGCTCGTCGCTTGCACCCCTTGCCCATTCGCGCGCGGACGCGCGCAGACCCCTCCCCCTACCCCCCTCCCGCAAGGGGAGGGGGGACTAAGAAGGAGCGGGCTTCCAACGGTCGTGCCCGTCGGAGTGACCCACAACGCACGCGCATTCATGGGTTTGTCGCGGGCTGCTGGGTCTGGTTGTCACGGCGTCGATGCTGGCCCTGGCCGCCTTCACCCGTCCCCTGGCGATGACGCGGCTGGCCCGCCTGCCCATCTGCCGGGGCAGCAGGAGCGCCCGGCCCGGCCGCGCCGTCCTGGCCGGCGACGGTCACATGGGCGCCGTCGCGCAGGCGGTCGGTGCCGTCGACCACCACCCGGTCGCCGGGCTGGAGGCCGTCCGTGACCGCGACCATGCCGCCGTCGGAGGCGCCGGTCTTGATCGGCCGCACCGCCACCGTGTCGCCGGCGCCGACCAGATAGACGAAGGCGCCGGGGGCGCCGTGCTGGACCGCGGCGACGGGGACGGTGACGACGTTCTGCTGCGTGTCCACCAGCAGACGGGCGTTGACGAACTGGTTCGGGAACAGCGTCTCGTCGGCATTGTCGAATCCGGCGCGCAGCTTGACCGTGCCGGTGGTGGTGTCGATCTGGTTGTCCAGGGTCGACAGCGTGCCGGTCGCGATCTGTGTCGTGCCGGAGCGGTCGAAGGCGATCACCGGCAGGCTGGCGCCGGCGCGCAGCCGGGCCTGGATCTGCGGCAGGTCATCCTCCGGCAGCGAGAACACCACCGAGATCGGGTGCAGCTGGGTGACGATGACGAGCGAGTCGCCGACCTGGACATAGTTGCCGGGATCGACCTGGCGCAGCCCGACCCGGCCGTCGACCGGCGAGACGATGTGGGCGTAGTCGAGATTCAGCTTCTGCGCGTCGATCTGCGCCTGATCGGACTGGATAATGCCCTGGTCCTGCTGCACCAGGAAGGCCTGGTCGTCGAGCTGCTGCCGCGAAACGGCGTTCTGCTTCGCCATCTGCTGGTCGCGCGCCAGGTCGCTCTGCGCCTGGGCCAGAACGGCCTGGTCCTTGGCGAGCTGGCCCTGGTCCTGCTCCAGCGCCACCTGGTAGGGGCGCGGGTCGATCTGGGCCAGGAAGTCGCCCTTCTTGACCAATTGCCCTTCCCGGAAACCGACCTCGGTCAACTGGCCGGCGACCTGCGGCTTGATCGTGACGGTGGCGAGCGGGGTGACGGTGCCGAGCGCGTCGAGGGTGATGCGGATGTCGCCGCGGCCGACCGTGACGACGCCGACCGGCTGCGGCGGGCCGGCGAAGCGGCCGCCCCGGGTCGGCGCCGGCGCGCTGCCGGGGGTGGTGACCACATGCCAGGTGGCGGCCGCGATCAGCGCGGCGGCGACGAGGCCGAGACCGCCCCACACCAGCCGCCCGCGGCGGCGCAGCGGGGCCGGCCTGTCCGTCTGCTCGACCGGCCGCTGTCGGTCCTCGACGCGAGCATCCATTGATCCGTCACCTTGAGTCTGCGTCTGGCGGCCCCCTCGCGCCTGCTACACGACCGGATGGTCCAGGTTCCGTCGGTCGGTGGATGATACGCCGGATGGGGCACAAAGACGCAGGTCATGCGTTACTGTGCCCGTTGCAACGTTTAGGGGCCGCGCCACGCAGGCGCGGGGGTGGGGACGGAATGCATCGCGAGTTGCTGGCGCCGCTGGTGCTGACCGGAAAGCTGTGGTGGCGCTTCTGGCCGCAGCTGACGCTGCTGGTGCTGATCGGCATCCTGCTGAACGACCAGCTGCTGCTGCTGTCCGCCCATATCGGCTTCGTCGACCGGTCGCTCGGCTTCGCGGCGCTGACCCTGGTGGTGCTGACCAAGCTGGTCGTCACCGTCCTCGGCTTCATGCTGATGCGCCCGGCGCTGCCGGCCGTCGCCGCCGCCCAGGCCCTGTCGGCCGGCACGGCGGTGCTGATCACCGGGCGGGACGACGCCACGGACGTCCCGCCGGCACCGGCCGCCGTACCGGCGACACGCCGGCAGCGGCTGACCGGCTTCGCCACCACGCTGACCATCGCCCTGGTGCCGTTCTTCGCCTATTACGCCGCCTGGGGCCTTTTGGCCGACACTGTCCGCGAATACTCGATCCTGGGGCTGGACCTCGCCCCGTTCGGCGGGGACGGCAACCTGCTCGACGCGATCGGCGCCCGCTGGCTGGTCGTCTCCGTCGTGGTCACCTGGATCCTGCGCCGCCTGTTCAAGGCGCTGCGCGACCGGACCGGCGCCCCGGTCTGGAAGCTGCTGATCGTGCTGTGCGAGACCAACTGGGTGTTCATCGGCCTGTTCGTCCTGTCGCAATGGAAGGACGAGGCCATCGCCTGGGTGGCCAGCGGCACCGCCTGGGAGTGGCTCAACCGGATCTGGCAGGCGGTGCTGAGCCCGATCTCCACCGCCTTCGCCGCCGCCGAGCCGGTGGAGCAGGCGCTGCCCGACGCGACGACCGTCGCCACCGGCCTGTTCTTCTATGCCTTGCTGCCGCTGATCTGGCTGGTGCTGGCCGCGCTGATCTACGGCCATGACCTGGCCGGTGAGCCGGGCTGGATGCGGCACCGCCGGCTGGAGCGGATCGGCAGCCGCTACGCCGCCCTGCCGAAGTTCATCCGCGACTTCATCGGCCATTTCATCG
>JAEKLZ010000235.1 GCA_019508225.1 Inquilinus limosus
GCTGCGGCGAGGCGTACCAGCCGGCGGCGTTCCAGGACCGGATCAGCCCTTGGCCCCACTCCTCGACCACCGTCGCCCCGACCCGCTCGGCCACGCCGCGCGGCAGGGCGCCGAGCGAGTTGCCGTCGAGATACAGCACACCGTCCGGCAGCAGGAATCGGTCGCGGCAGGGACGCAGCGGGTCGTCCCGGTCGAGGGCCTCGCACTGGGCACGATCGATCATGAGCTGCCAGCCTCCCCCTCACCGTCATGGCGAGCCCCGGAGGGGCGTGGCCATCCAGAGATCGCGCCACTGGATGGCCACGTCGCTTCGCTCCTCGCCATGACGATGGAGGTGTCCGTGACAGAAGGGTGATCCATCCGCTTCAGCACGCCAGCCGCAGCACGGCGTCGAAGACCGGCGTGCCGTGATGGCCGATCTGCTCGACCACGTCGAAATGGTGCCGGCCCGGCACCGAGATCGGCGCGCGGGCCAGGCCCGGCCATGCCGCGGCCATCAGCGCCGACTGGCGGTGGAACTCCGCCGGCTCGTCGCCGCCGACCAGCAGCTCCAGCGGCGCGCCCGCCGCCGGCTGCGGCGTCTCGTGCAGGCTCCAGCCCGAGGCCTGCTCCGGCGTCAGACGGATCAGCTCGTTCATGCTGGTGCGCAGCAGCGGCCGCAGGTCGAACACGCCGGAGATCGACAGGCCGCCGGCGAAGGGCGCCACGGGCAGGCCGCGCACCGCCCAGTCGGTCGCCAGCATCGCTGCCGTGAGGTAGCCGCCGGCGGAATGGCCGCTGACGATCAGGCAGCGCCGTTCGGCCTCGCCCAGCAGGGTGGTCCAGGCGAAGGCGATGGCCCGGCGGCAGCTTTCGGCGATGCCGGCGACGGTGGTCTGCGGGCACAGCGGATAGTTCAGCACCAAAGTGGTGAAGCCGGCCGGTACCAGCGCCGCCGCGGCCCAGGACACCTCGTCCTTCGAGGAGGCGCGCCAGTAGCCGCCATGGATGAACACCACGGCGCCGCGCGGCCGGTCGGCGCGGAACAGGTCCAGCGTCTCGCGCGGATCGGCGCCATAGGCGATGCCGGCCCGGTGCGGCAGCCGCCCCCGCGTCGCCGCGGCGGTCTCCAGCCAGCGGCCGAACACGATGGCCATGTCCGGCACGGTGACCCGCGGGTTGTACTCGCGCTCGCACCAGTCCGGGTCGTCGTAGCGGAGCGTGGTCATCCCCGTCACTCCGGCAGCACGGCGGTGGCCTCGATCTCGACCAGCGCCTCGCGCTCGACCAGCTCGACCACCCGCATCACCGCCATCGCCGGGTAATGCGCGCCCATCACCTCGCGATAGGCGCGGCCGAGCGGCTTGAGGTTGGCGCGGTAGGCCTCCATGTCGGTGACGTACCAGGTCAGCCGGGCGATATGCTGCGGGCCGGCGCCGGCCGCGGCCAGCACCGCCAGGATGTTGCGGAGCGCCTGGGCGATCTGGCCGACCATGCCGTCGGCGAAGCGGCCTTCCGCATCCCAGCCGATCTGGCCGCCGACGAAGACCACCCGGCCGCGCCCCATCATGCCGTTGGCATAGCCCTTCGGTGCCGGCCAGCCTTCCGGCTGCAGCGTCACCAGGCCGCCGGCGGCGGCCCCCCGGGCCTGATCGATCATGGTCACGTCGCGCATCTCCGCTGATAGGAATCCACCGCATCCCGGATATCCGCCGGGATCGGGATCGACACCGCCTCGTTGATGTCGGTGGTCACCAGCACCAGCCGCCCGACCAGCACCGGCTCGCCGCCGCGATGGCCGTGGAAGGCCAGGCCGATCGAGCTGCGGCCGACCCGCTCGACCAGCAGGGTCAGGCCCAGCACATCGCCCAGCCGCGCCGGCTTCGCGTAGTCGCATTCGGCCCGGACATAGCCCAGCCCGACCCGGCGGCGCTGGATGATGTCGGCATAGTCGAGGCCGAGCTCGGCCGCGAACCACTCCTCCACCGCGCCCTGCATCATGGTGAAGTAGCGGGCGAAGAAGACGATGCCGGCGGTGTCGCAATGCTCGAACCGGATCGGCTGCCGGGCGGTGAAGGCCGCTGCCGGCAGGTCGGCGGCGGCCAGCGGCGCGGGGCGGGTGTCGCTCATGACGCCTTGGCCGGTGCTTCGGTCCCCATGCGGCGCAGCTGGAAGCGCTGCAGCTTGCCGGTCTCGGTGCGCGGCAGCCGCTCCAGGAACTCGACCGCCCGGGGATATTTGTAGGGCGCGATCTCGGCCTTCACATGGTCCTGCAACGCCTTGCGGGTCGCGACGTCCGGCACATGGCCGGGCTTCAGCACGACATAGGCCTTGACGATCTGGCCGCGGTCCGGGTCGGGCACGCCGACCACGCCGCATTCCTGCACCGCCGGATGAGTCAGCAGCGCGTTCTCCACCTCCGGCCCGGCGATGTTGTAGCCGGCGGAGACGATCATGTCGTCCGACCGCGCCTGGTACCAGAAATAGCCGTCGGCATCGCGGCGATAGGTGTCGCCGGTCAGGTTCCAGCCGTCCTGGACATAGGCGCGCTGGCGGTCGTCGGCGAGGTAGCGGCAGCCGGTCGGGCCGCGCACCGCCAGCCGGCCGGCCTCGCCCGCCGGAACCTCGTTGAAATCGTCATCGACGATCTTCGCCTCATAGCCCGGCACCACCGTGCCGGTCGCCCCCGGCCGCACCGCGCCGGGGCGGGAGGCGATGAAGATGTGCAGCATCTCGGTGGCGCCGATGCCCTCGGTGATCTCGATGCCGGTGGCGTCGTGCCAGGCTTCGAAGGTGGCGGCGGGCAGCGCCTCGCCGGCCGAGACGCAGCGGCGCAGGCTGGTCAGATCGCGCCCCGGACGCTGGGCGAGCATGGCGCGGTAGGCGGTGGGGGCGGTGAAGCAGATGGTCGGGCGGAAGCGCTCGATGCCGTCCAGCAGCTCCGCCGGCGACGCGCGCTCCAGCAGCACGGTGGAGGCGCCGGCCCGCATCGGGAACAGCACCAGCCCGCCCAGCCCGAAGGTGAAGGCCAAAGGCGGGCTGCCGATGAAGCGGTCGGATTCGTTCGGCTGAAGCACTTGGCCGGAATAGGCGTCGCAGATCGCCAGCAGGTCGCGGTGGTTGTGCATCGTCCCCTTCGGCACCCCGGTGGTGCCGGAGGTGAAGCCGATCAGGCAGATGTCCTCCGCCGCCGTGTCGACCGGCGCGAACCCGGCCGGAACCGTCGCCATGCGGGCCTCGAGGTCGGCCGGGGTGCCGCCGAAGGCCACGATATGCTCCAGCACCGGGGCCAACGACCGCGCCGTCTCCAGATCCGGCAGCAGCCTTGCGTCGCAGATGGCGAGGCGCACGCGCGCCTTCTCGATCATGAAGGCCAGTTCCTTGGCGCGCAGCAGCGGCATGGTGGCGACCACCACCGCCCCGGCCTTCAGCGCCGCCAGGTAGCTGGCGACCATCATCGGGTTGTTGGCCGAGCGCAGCAGCACGCGGTCGCCGGGCACCAGGCCGAAATCCCGCACCAGCACCTGCGCGATCCGGTCCACCCGGTCGAGCAGGTCGGCGTAAGTCCATTCGACGCCCGGCGCGATCAGGCAGGGCCGGGCGCCATGCCCCTCGGCGACGTGGCGGTCCAGCAGCTCGGCGACGCAGTTCAGCCGCGCCGGGTACTGCAGCGCCGGCAGGGTGAAACGGAACTCCGGCCATTGCTCCCGCGGCGGAAGATTGTCGCGGGCGAAGCTGTCGACATGCGCGCTCTTCGTCTCCATCTCGCCTCTCCGGTTTCTTCGGCCGTCATTCCGTTTCCGCCAGCAGCTGGCGGGCGATGACGATCTTCTGGACCTCGGTGGCGCCCTCGTAGATGCGCAGGGCGCGGATCTCGCGGTACAGCTCCTCGACCTTGACGCCACGGGTGACGCCGAGGCCGCCGAACAGCTGCACCGCGCGGTCGATCACGCGCTGCGCCGCCTCGGTGGCGAACATCTTGGCCATCGCCGCCTCGCGCGTGACCCGCGCGGCACCCCGGTCCTTGGCCCAGGCTGCGCGGTAGACCAGCAGGGCGCTGGCATCGATCTCGGTCGCCATCTCGGCCAGGGTCGCCTGGCTGAGTTGCAGGTCGCCCAGCACCCCGCCGAACATCTTCCGATCGCGGGCTCGGCCCAGCGCCTCGTCCAGCGCCCGGCGGGCAAAGCCCAGCGCGGCGGCGCCGACGGTGGCGCGGAACACGTCCAGCGTCGCCATCGCGACCTTGAACCCCTCCCCCGCCCCGCCGATGCGGTCGGCGAGCGGCACCCGGCAGCCTTCGAAGCGCAGCGTGGCCAGGGGATGCGGCGCGATCACCTCGATCCGCTCCGCCACCGTCAGCCCGGGCGTGTCGGCCGGCACCAGGAAGGCGGACAGGCCGCGGGCGCCCGGCGCCTCGCCGGTGCGGGCGAAGACGACGTAATGGTCGGCGATGCCGCCATTCGAGATGAAGGTCTTCTCGCCATCGATCCGCACCGCATCCGGTCCGTCCGGCACCGCCATGGTGCCGGTGGCGGCGACGTCGGACCCGGCCTCGGGCTCGGACAACGCGAAGGCGGCGATGGCGCGGCCGTCGCGGACCGGCGGCAGGATCCGGTCTTTCAGAGCGTTCGACCCGAACAGCGTGACCGGGCCGGTGCCCAGCCCCTGCATGGCGAAGGCGAAATCGGCCAGCCCCTCATGCCGGGCCAGGGTCTCGCGGATCAGGCACAGGCTGCGCACATCCAGCCGCTCCGACGCGCCGCCATGGCTGGCCGGCACCGCATGGCGCAGCCAGCCGGCCTGGCCCAAAGCCGACACCAGACGGCGGCAGGAGCCGTCGACATCGTGATGGTCGACCAGCCCGGGCAGCGTCGCGCCGGCCCAGGCGTCGAGCTCCGCCGCCAGAACGCGGTGGCGGTCCTCGAAGAAGGGCCAGTCGAGGAAGCTGCGGTCGGGCATCAGTTCCCCTCGAAGACCGGCCGGGACTTGGCGGCGAAGGCCTCGTAGGCGCGGCGGAAGTCGCGGGTCTGCATGCACACCGCCTGGGCCTGGGCCTCGGCCTCGATCGCCTGGTCGACGCCCATGTCCCATTCCTGGTGCAGCATCCGCTTGGTCATGGCATGGGCGAAGGTCGGGCCGTCGGCCAGCGACTTGGCCAGCACCGTCGCCTGCTCCAGCAGCGCCTCGGGCTCGACCAGCCGGTTCAGGAAGCCCCAGCGCTCGGCCTCCGCCCCGTCCATGCTGCGGCCGGTGTACAGCAGCTCCGACGCCCGGCCCTGGCCGATGATGCGGGGCAGGATCGCGCAGGCGCCCATGTCGCAGCCGGCCAGGCCGACCCGGGTGAACAGGAAGGCGGTGCGGCTGCGCGCGGTGCCCAGGCGCAGATCCGACGCCATCGCCAGGATCGCCCCGGCCCCGGCGCAGACGCCGTCGACCGCGGCCACGATCGGCTGCGGGCAGGCGCGCATCGCCTTGACCAGGTCGCCGGTCATGCGGGTGAACTCCAGCAGCCCGGCCATGTCGCGGTCCAGCAGCGGCGCGATGATCTCGAACACATCGCCGCCGGAGCAGAAATTGCCGCCGGCCCCGGTCACCACCACCGTCTTGATCTCGGTGTCGGCCGCCAGCGCCCGGAAGATAACCACCAGCTCGGCATAGCTGTCGAAGGTCAGCGGGTTCTTCCGCTCGGGCCGGTTCAGGGTGATCGTGGCCACCTTGCCCTCGACCGACCACAGGACATGCTTCGCCTGGTAGGCGGAGAGCGGCGGGGCGATGGGGGTCTGGTTCATTCCGGCCTCACATGACCTCGCCGCCGGCGACCGGCAGCGCGATGCCGTTGACGCTCGCCGCCTCGGGCCCGGCCAGCCAGGCGACGGCGGCCGCCACCTCCTCCGGCTGGATCAGGCGGCCCTGCGGGTTGCCGCGGATCAGCTCGGCCCGGATCTCGTCCGGGCTGCGGCCGGTCTTGCCCTCGATCCGGGCGACGGCGCCCTGCACCAGGTCGGTGTCGGTGTAGCCGGGGCAGACGGCATTGACGGTGACGCCCTTGGTCGCGAATTCGCGGGCCAGCGCCCGGGTCAGCCCGATGACGCCGTGCTTGGCGGCGCAATAGGCGGCGACATAGGGGAAGCCGGTCAGCCCGGCGATGCTGGCGATGCTGATCACCCGGCCCCAGCCGCGCTCGGCCATGCCGGGCAGCACCAGCCGGGTCGCGTCGTACACCGCGCCGAGATTGAGGCCGATCATCCGGTCCCACAGCGCCCGGTCGGTGCGGGCGAAGGGCGCGCTTTCCGCCGCCCCGGCATTGTTGACCAGGATGTCGACCGGAGATGCCAGCCGGGCGATGGCGGCCTCCAGCTGCTCCGGCTTGGTGACATCGGCGACGGCATAGCCGCCAGCCTTGCCGGCGGTGACGGTCGCGGCCAGGCGGGATTCGGTCCGGCCCAGCACGGTCACCGCCGCGCCCCGCGCCGTCAGCGCCGCTGCAACCGCCGCTCCGATGCCGCTGCCGCCGCCCGTGACCAGGGCGTGGCGCCCGTCCAGGGATGCTGATGTCGTCATGCCGTCCCTCCTGCGAGATACTTTAAGCTTGAAGCATCTTGCGAGCAAGAACCGTCGGCGCTACCCCTGCGCCTCCGTCAGCCCGAGTTGCTGCAGCAGCCGGGCGAGGTAGGCGCGCAGATCCTCCGCGGTCGGCGGCGCCGGGTCGATCAACAGGCGGTGCAGCATGGCGCCGCCCATCAGGTCCTGCAGCATGGCGGTGTCGGCCGAGGCCGGCAGCTCGCCGCGCGCCTTCGCCCGGTCGAGCAGCACGCCGAAGGCCTCGCGCCGCGGCCGCAGATAGGTCTCCCAATAGATCGCCAGCAGCCGCGGATGGCTCTGCACCGATCCGATCAGCCGGGCCAGCAGCTTGCGGTTGTCCGGGCTCGCCATCAGCTCGGCCCCGGCCTCCATCATCCGGCGCAGCGTCGGGCCCAGCGGCAGCTCGGCGAAATCGCGGAAGTCGGTGACGCCCATGTCGCGCTCGGCATCCTCGCGCACCCGGCCGATCGCCTGGGCCAGCAGTTCCTCCTTCGACGACCAGCGCCGGTAGATCGTGGTCTTGCCGACCCCGGCCTGCTTGGCGATGCGCTCGATGCTGGCGCCCTCGACGCCATGATCCAGGAACAGCGCCAGCGCCGCCGTCAGGATCGCCTCCTCCGCCGCCCGGCTGCGCGGCCGCCCCGGCGCCCGCTTTCCCCCGGTTTCCGCTGTCGTCACATCGCGCCCTCCAAGCCCTCGCCCGAATCATATATCGAAACGATACTGTTTCGTATATATATTCTCATCGACTCGCCGCTTTCGGAGCCGCAGTTGAAGACCGTCCGCATCCTGTCCGTCGTCCTGGTGCTCGCGCTGATCGCCGGCGCCGCCTTCTGGCTGTTCGGCCGCCCCGCCGCGGTCGCGACTGTGGCGCCCAGGCGCGGCGAGGCGGCGCAGATCGTCTACGCCACCGGCGTGGTCGAGCCGCGGGTCTGGGCCAAGGTGACGCCGCTGATCCAGGAGCGGATCACCGCGATGTGCGATTGCGAGGGCGAGCCGGTCGAGCCCGGTGCGGAGCTGGCCCGGCTGGACAGCCGCGAGGCCGAGGCGACGTTGGCCGAGCTGAAGGCGCGGCACAAGCTGGCCACGGCCGAGCACGACCGGCAGTTGGTCCTGGCCGGCCGCAATGTCGCCAGCGTCCAGGCCCTGGACCAGGCGCGCAGCGAGCTGTCGCGGCTGGACGCGATGATCGCCGGCCAGACCGCCAAGCTGGAGAACTATGTCCTGCGTGCGCCGATGCGCGGCCTGGTGCTGCGCAAGGATGGCGAGGTCGGCGAGATCGTCGACCCCGGCACCATCCTGTTCTGGGTCGGCGAGCCGAATCCGCTCTGGGTCATCGCCGACGTCAATGAGGAGGACATCCCCCTGGTCACGGTCGGGCAGAAGGCGCTGCTGCGCGCCGACGCCTTCCCCGGCCAGGCGCTGCCGGCCACGGTCGACAGTATCACGCCAAAGGGCGACCCTGTGGCCAAGACCTATCGCGTGCGCTTGGCCCTGCCGGACGACACGCCGGTCAGGATCGGCATGACGGTCGACGTCAACATCGTCAACCGCACGGTGCCGAACGCCCTCCTGGTGCCCACCGAGGCGGTGAACGGCGACGCCGTCTTCGTGGTCGACGGCGACAGCCGGGCTCGGCGCCGGACCATCGCGGCCGGCATCCGCGGCATCCGCGACATCGAGGTGCAGTCCGGCCTGGCCGAGGGCGACCGGGTAATCACCCCCTTCCCCGAGGCGCTGGCCGACGGCGCCCGGGTGGCGCCGGAGGGCTGAGCCATGCGGCTGCTGCTGGACCTCGCCGTCACCCACATCATCGGCCGCGGCCGGCAGACCCTGGTCGCGATCCTGGGCACCGCCCTCGGCGTCGGCTTCTCGATCGCCATGGCGGCGCTGATGCAGGGCGGCGAGGACGACTTCGTCGCCCAGTTGATCGACACCATGCCGCATGTCCAGATCACCGATGAGCGGCGGACGGCGGCGCGCCAGCCGGCCGAGGACGAATTCGACGCGGTGGCGATCGCCGGGCTGCGGCCGCGCGACGACCGGCGCGGCATCCTCAACCCGACCGCGGCCGTCGCGGCGCTGAGCGCCTGGATCCCCGGCCGGATGTCGAAGAGCCTGAAGACCCAGGGCGTGGTCCGCTATGCCGGGCAGGACATCGGCATCAGCATCTTCGGCGTCGAGCCGCGGCAGGAGGCGCGCGTGTCCTCGATCGCCCAGGATTTCCGCCAGGGCAGCTTCGATTCGCTGATCGCCGGCGGCAACAACATCGTGGTCGGGGACAGCCTGGCCAAGCGGCTGGGCGCCGATCTCGGCACCACCGTCACCCTGGTCTCCGCCACCGGCCAGAGCCGCGCGGTCAAGATCGTCGGCCTGTTCCACACCGGCGTCACCGCCCGCGACGAGGGCGAGGGCTATGTGCTGCTGAAGATCGCGCAGATCCTGAGCGAGCGGCCGAACGCCATCAACGAGATCCGGCTGAAGCTGGATGATCCGAACGCCGCTCCGGCGGTGGCCAGGCGGGCCGAGGCGCTGATCGGCTACAAGGCCGTGGCCTGGCAGGAGGCGAACGAATCCCTGCTGGAGGCCTTCATCATCCGCAACGTCATCATGTACACGGTGGTCGGCGCGATCCTGCTGGTGGCCGGCTTCGGCATCTTCAACATCGTCTCGACCATCACCCATGAGAAGGCGCGCGACATCGCCATCCTGAAGTCGCTCGGCTTCGAGGCGCGGGACATGCGCCGGCTGTTCCTGCTGGAGGGGCTGACGCTCGGCCTCGCCGGGTCGCTGGCCGGCTGGCTGCTGGGCTTCGCCTTGTGCTTCGCGTTGTCCAGCATCGAATTGCACATCTCCGGCGGCACGGTGGGGCGCGAGATCACCAAGCTGCCGCTGACCTGGAGCCCCTGGCACTACCTGATCGCCGCCGGCTTCGCCCTGGCCGCCGCCGGCATCGCCGGCTACCTGCCCGCCCGCCAGGCGGCGAAGCTGAACCCGGTCGATATTATCCGGGGGGCGACATGAGCGCGCTCATCGAGGCCAAGGGCCTGATCCGGGTGCTGCCGGAGACGGTGCCGGTGACGCTGGTCAAGGACGTGTCGCTGGCGATCGGCGAGCGCGAGCTGGTCGCCGTCACCGGCCCCTCGGGCTCCGGAAAGTCGTCGCTGCTCTACCTGCTCGGCCTGCTCGACCGGCAGACGGGCGGGACCTTGAGCATCGCCGGGAAGGATGCATCGGCGCTGGGCGAGCGGGACCGGGCCCGGCTGCGGCTGGAATCGATCGGCTTCGTCTTCCAGTTCCACTTCCTGCTGCCGGAGTTCACGGCGCGGGAGAATGTCGAGATCCCGATGCGCAAGCTCGGCCGCCTCGGCGCCCGCGAGATGCGCGAGCGGGCGGACGCGCTGCTCGATGCGCTCGGCCTCGCCGATCATCGCGGCAAGCGGCCGGACCAGCTGTCCGGCGGCCAGCGCCAGCGCGTGGCGGTGGCCCGGTCCCTGGCCAACGACCCGCCGCTGCTGCTGGCCGACGAACCGACCGGCAGCCTCGACAGCCACAGCTCGGAGCAGGTCTTCGCCATCCTCTCGGCCCTGGTGCGCGAGCGCGGCAAGACCGTGATCGCGGTGACCCACGATGTCGAGCTGGCGGCGCGGATGGACCGCCGGATCCATCTGATCGACGGGGTCGTGACCAGCGACGAACGGAAGGGCGGCTGAGGCGCCGGGTGCCTCAGCCGCCCTTCGGTGCCTTCTTGGGACGCGCCGCCGTGTTCAGCGCCACGGCCGCGCGGATCAGCGCCGTCAGCGCCGCCTCGTCGATCGCCTCGCCCTCGCGGATGTCGATGGCGCGCCGAGTGTTGCCGTCGAGGCTGGAGTTGAACAGCCCCTTCGGGTCCGGCAGCGCCGCGCCCTTGGCGAAGGTCAGCTTCACCACCGCCTTGTAGGTCTCGCCGGTGCAGAGGATTCCGGCATGCGACCACACCGGGACGCCGCGCCACTTCCACTCCTCGACCGCCTCGGGATCGGCCTGCCGGATCAGGGCCCGGACCCGGGCCAGCGTCTCGCCCCGCCAGTCGCCCAACTCCGCGATCCGCGCATCGATCAGCCGGGAGGGAGAGTCGTCCGTCGCCGTCATCGCGCCTGCACCAGCTTCCAGCCATTCCCCGACGGATCGCGGAAGCTGGCGTCGACGCCGCCATAGCGCTCCATCGGCTCCTGGGTGAACTCCACCCCGCGGGCGGCCATCCGGTCATGGGCGGCGCGGCAGTCGTCGACGACGAGCACCAGCGGCGGCATGGCGCCCTTCGCCACGATCTCGCGCAGGGCCTGGACCGTCGCCGCGTCGACCGTCGGCGATTGCGGCGAGAACAGGCCGAGCTGGAAGGACGGCTGGTCCGGGTGCTGCACCGTCAGCCAGCGATAATCGCCGTTCTGCGCGTCGGTGTGGATGCGGAATCCGAGCTTTTCGACATAGAATTCAACGGCCTCGTCCTGATCGTGGACATACAGGCCGACCACCGCGACACCCTGGTTCTGACTCATGGGACCTCCGTTTCCTGGAACGCGGGCACCCTATCCTCCGCCTCCTGCCGCCGCTTCTCCGAAACTGCGATTGTGAGGTCGGGCCGGTGGGCGGCGCTGAGGAAGCAGCCCGGCACCCGGTCGCGCTGGTGCGGGGCGGCCCGCTCGCGGGCCCGGAGCTCGCCCGGGCTCTCGCCGATGATGTCGCGGAAGGTGCGCCCGAAGGTGCCCAGGCTGTTCCAGCCGGTCTCGAACGCGATCTCGGTGATCGGCAGATCGGTGTCGCGCAGCAGCGCCTTGGCCCGCTCGATCCGGCGCGTCAGCAGGTAACGGTGCGGCGGAACGCCGAACGCCTCTTTGAACGACCGCGCGAAATGCGCCTCGGAGACGCCGCTGACGCGCGCCAGCCGCGGCACCGGCCAGTCCTCGTGCGAGGCCGCGTCCATCCGGTCCTTGGCGCGCAGCAGGCGGCGCAGCAGCGCCGGGTCCTGGCCCGTCACCCCTTGTCCGGCCCCGTTCACATCCGCTCGCCGGGCAATCGGCTGGCCTGCACCATCCAGTCGGCGAGCCGGGCTTCGTCCAGCGCCTCGCCCTCATGGATGTGGAAATAGCGCACCTTCTCCTGCTTCGACGCGACCGGCGGCAGGGGCTGCAGCGACGCGCCGTTGAAGAAGGCCAGCTTGATGTATCGGTCGAAGCAATGGATGCCGAGGAACCAGGCCTGCTCCTCCATCCCATACAGCGGCGAGTTCCATTTGACCGCCTTGCGCACGCCGGGGACGGCCCGCGTGATCAGCGCGTCGAGCCGGCGCCCGACCTCGCTCTTCCAGCCCGGCATGGCGGCGATATAGGCCTGCACCGGCCCGTCGCCATGGCCCTTGGCGATCTGCGGATTGCCGCCGGAGAGCAGGACCGGCCCCCCAGACTTCGAATCCGTGGCGGCCGTCCCGGCGGCCTTCGTCGTGGCGGTCTTCCTGCCGGCCATCGCGCTCCCCTTCGCTGGTCGACGAACAAGCCATCGAGAATATGGAAATTCCCGATGATGTCGACCGCCGCGGCATCCGGCCCGGCCGCCGGGGTCACGCCGTCGTCGCTAGGGGAGGAGCGAGGCGAAATGCTCGCGCAGCGCCTGGTCGGTCCTGGCCCTGGCTTCGGCGATGGCCTGCCGGCCGGCGCCCGTGCCCTGGATGGAGAAGAAGGCCAGATCGCACAGACCGACCATGCCGAGGATGGCGGTGAGATACGGCGTCAGGAAATCCGGCTGGCGCGCCCGCTCGCCCGAGAATTTCCCGCCCGAGGCCACGGCGACGAAGACCGGGCGGTCGCGCAGCAGGCCGACCTTGCCGTCCGGCGTGACGTTGAACGTCCGCCGGACCCGGACGACATGGTCGATCCAGGCCTTGAGCGCGGAAGGCACGGTGAGGTTGTGCATCGGGGTCGCGATGACGAGGACATCCGCGCTCTCGAGCTCCCGGATCAGCTCATCGGACTGGGAGAAGGATCCGCCCTGGGCCAGGTCCGCGGATGATTGCTGGGCGATGGCGTAGGCCTCGTCGACATGCTCGATGTTCCGCCAGCCGATCATCCGCTCAATCACGATCGAGTCCGGCTCCCTCTCCCTCAGGAAGCCGATGATTCTCTGGGAAAGCCGATAGCTCTCGGCAGCCCGGCCGCGAGGGCTGCAGACGACGCACAGGATTCTCTTCATCGTTCCAACTCCGGGTCCTGCCGCAGGCCTGCGGGAATTCGCCGATCGGGGCGATCCGGCGCGAGCGGACCGCCCCCATTCTGCGGACCGTATGGCCCAGGCCATAGATCCATGACCGGACATTGGAACTGGTCCATCTGCCGCCGCGCCGCTATGGTGCGGGCGATCGTGTCGAGGCTGCGACGCCGGTGGGACCATGACCAAGGCGACGTTCGGGGCCGACCCGCTGGATCCGGAAGCGGCGCTTCCCTTCTACCGGCAGATCTACGACCGGTTCCGCGCCGCCCTGGCGCTCGGGACGCTTAAGCCGGGCGACCGAATCCCCTCGGCGCGGGCGCTGGCCAAGGAGCTGGGCCTGGCGCGGGGCACGATCGAGACCGCGTATTCCCTGCTGGCGGCGGAAGGCTACATCCTGGCCCGGGGGCAGGCCGGAACCATCATCACGCCGGATCTGACGCCGCAACCGCCCGTCGCCTGCCCGGCACCGCCGCCGCCCGACAGCGGCGCGATCAGCTTCCGGCCGGACTCGATCCTGCCGTTCCAGATGGGCCTGCCGGCCCTGGACGCGTTTCCGCGCAAGATCTGGGCCCGGCTGGGCGCGCGCTGCGTCCGCGCCATGCAGCCCGCCGACATGGTCCATCCCCCGGTCACCGGCCTGCCGTCGCTGCGGGCGGAGGTCGCGGCCTATCTCCAGCTGTCGCGCGGGATCAACTGCTCGTCCTCCCAGGTCTTCGTCACCTCGGGATATCGCCACACCATCGGGCTGATCGCCCAGGCCCTGCTGAAGGCCGGGGATCGCGTCTGGCTGGAGGACCCGGGATACCCGCCGACGCGGGATATCCTGGGCCATCTGGGCATCGCGGCCGCCGCGGTGCCAGTCGATGGCGAAGGCATGGTCGTGGCCGAGGGCACCCGGCTGGCGCCGCGGGCGCGCGCGGCCGTGGTCACGCCGGCGCATCACAGCCCGCTCTGCGTCTCCCTGTCCCTGCCCCGGCGCCTGGCGCTGCTGGACTGGGCGGCCCGGACCGGCGCCTGGATCATCGAGGACGACTATGACGGCGAGTACCGCTATGTCGGCCGGCCCCTGCCGGCGCTGAAGAGCCTGGATCGCGACGGGCGCGTGCTCTATGCGGGCACCTTCAGCAAGGTGCTGCTGCCGAGCCTGCGGCTGGCCTATCTCGTGGTGCCGGAAGCGCAGGTCGAGCGGTTCGAGCAGATCACCCAGGCCCTGGCCGGCGGCAGCCCGGAGCTGACGCAGGCCATCGTCAGCGGCTTCATCCGGGAAGGGCACTTCGCCCGCCATATCCAGCGGATGCGGCGGCTGTATGCCGAGCGCCGGGCGGCGACGGCGGCGGGCCTGGACAGCGTGCTGGGCCGGCACATGCGGATCGATTCCCAGCCGGGCGGGATGCATCTGATCCTGCGGCTGCGGGGCCCGCAATCGGATCGCGGGCTGGTCGAGCGCATGCGGAAGCAGGGCCTGTATGGCGAGGCGCTGACGGACTGGACGTTCGGCGGGGACGGCCCCGCGGCCCTGCTTCTCAACTTCACCAATATCGGCTCGCGGAGCATGGCCGAGAGCCTCGGCCGGCGGATCCTGGAGCTGATCTGACGCCGGTAGCGGCGCGGCGATCATGGCCCAGCACTCAAACCAGTTCATGGACCTTCTGGGGTAGGCCAAGATCCAGCACGATCAGGGCCTTCGATCACCCAGCGGAAGGACCTCGTCATGAGCCATCGCATCGACTACGCCAAGGCGTCTCCCGAAGGCTACAAGGCGTTCGGCGGCGTGTATGTCACCGTCCAGAACGGCAGCCTGCCGAAGTCGTCAATCTCGTCTATCTGCGGGTATCGCAGATCAATGGCTGCGCCTTCTGCATCGACATGCATTCGCACGACCTGCTGAAAGCCGGCCTGCCGGTGGACAAGCTGGTGCTCGTGCCGGTCTGGCCGGATGCCGGCGACGTCTTCACCACGCGTGAGCGGGCCGCGCTGGCCTGGGCGGAAACCGTCACCCGGGTGGCCGAGACCGGGGTGCCCGATGCCGATTACGCCGCCGCCGCGGCCGCGTTCGACGAGAAGGAGCTGGCCGACCTGACCTATGCGATCGGCCTGATGA
>JAEKLZ010000236.1 GCA_019508225.1 Inquilinus limosus
GCCTGGCCCGCGCCGGCTGCCCGGTCGACGTCTATGACCGCGGGCCGGTCGGGCGCGAGGCCAGCTGGGCCGCCGCCGGCATGCTCGCCGCCGGGCTCGAGGCCGAGCCGGGGGAGGAGGCGCTGTTCGGCCTGTGCCGGCATGCCCAGGAGCAATGGCCCGGCTTCGCCCGCGAGGTCGAGGCCGCGTCGGACCTGCCGATCGGCTATCGCGACGAGGGCACGCTGGCCGTGGCCCTGACCCGCGACGACGCGGCGGAGCTGCGCTTCTCCGCCGACTACCAGACGAAGCTGGGCGTCGAGCTGCTCTGGCTGACCGGCGCCGAGCTGCTGCAGCGCGAGCCGATGCTGCGGCCGGGCCTGGCCGCCGCCCTGCACAGCCCGGCCGACCACCAGGTCGACAACCGCTGGCTGGTGCCGGCCCTGGCCGAGGCGCTGCGCCGCGCCGGTGGCGGGCTGCACGACCACGCCGCGGTCGAGGCGGTGGTCACCGATCGCGGCCGGCGCTGCAGATGGATCCGGCGGCGCCGCTGCTGCGCCATGTGCTGTGGGCCGGCAAGGCCTATCTGGTGCCGCGGCTGGACGGCCGGCTGATCATCGGCGCCACGGTGGAGGAGCGCGGCTTCGACACCACCGTCACCGCCGGCGGCATGCTGTCGCTGCTCGACGCCGCCTGGCGCGCCCTGCCGGGGATCGAGGAGCTGCCGGTCATCGAGAGCTGGGCCGGGCTGCGCCCCGGCAGCCGCGACGACGCGCCGGTGCTCGGCCCCTCGGCGATCGACGGGCTCGTCCTCGCCACCGGCCATCACCGCAACGGCATCCTGCTGCTGCCGGCGACGGTCGAGGCCGTGGCCGGCACCATCCTCGACGGCAGGCTGCCGGAGGCGGCGGAGCCGTTCCGCATCGACCGCTTCACCCGGATCGCGGAGGCGGCGCAATGAGTGTGCCAGGGAGCGTGAATGTGAACGGAGAGGCCGAAGCGGCGGCCGGGGTCAGCGTGCTCGACCTGCTGCTGGCCAAGGGCATCGACCCGGCGGCGCGCGGCACCGCCGTAGCCCTGAACGACGCCGTGCTGCCGCGGGCCCGCTGGCCGGAGCATCGCCTCGCGGCCGGCGACCGGGTCGAGATCGTCCGCCCGTTCCAGGGCGGCTGAGGAGTACAAGCCATGCAGGATCCCTTCATCATCGCCGGCGTGGCACTGCGGTCGCGCCTGTTCATCGGTTCCGCCGGCTACGCCAACCGCCAGCTGATGCTGGATTCGATCGAGGCCTCGGGGGCGGAGGTCGTCACCGCCTCGATCCGCCGGATCAGCCTGGAAGGCTATGCCGAAAGCCTGGTCGACCTGGTCGGCGACCGCTGGCGCCTGCTGCCCAACACCGCCGGCTGCATGACCAAGCGCGACGCCATTCTGACGGCGCAGCTGGCGCGCGAGGCGCTGGGCACCACTTGGCTGAAGCTGGAGCTGATCGGCGACCGCGAGACCCAGTACCCGGATGTCGCCCAGCTGGTCGAGGCGGCGGCGGAGCTGGTGCGCGACGGCTTCGTGGTGCTGCCCTATTGCAACGACGACCTCGTCACCTGCATGCGCCTGGCCGATGCCGGCTGCGCCGCGGTGATGCCGCTGGGCTCGCCGATCGGCTCCGGCCTCGGCATCTCCAACCCGCATGCGATCGAGATGATCTGCAGCCGCCTGCAGGTGCCTGTGGTGCTGGACGCCGGCATCGGCACCGCCTCGGACGCGGCGCTGGCGATGGAGCTCGGCTGTTCCGCCGTGCTGCTGTCGACCGCTGTGGCCAAGGCGCGCGACCCGGTGCGCATGGCCCGGGCCATGGCCGCGGGGGTCGAGGGCGGGCGCCTGGCCTCCCGTGCCGGCCGCATCCCGAAGCGCCGCCTGGCCGACCCGTCCAGCCCGCAGCTCGGCCTGATCGGGACGTGATGGGCTCGTGACCGGGCTGCCGTCGCCGCCGCTGCTACTGATCACCGATCGGCGCCAGGCGGCGCGGCCGCTGGATGGCGTGGTGGCCGCCGCGCTGGCCGCCGGTTGCCGCTGGGTCAGCCTGCGCGAAAAGGACCTGCCGGCGGCGGAGCGCCTGGCCCTGCTGCGCCGGCTGCGCGCCCTGGCCTGGCCGGCCGGGGCAGTCGTCACCGTCCATGCCGATCCGGAGGCGGCGGCCGAGGCCGACGGGCTGCACCTGGCTGCAGGCGGAGATCCGGCAGCAGCGCGGCAACGGCTCGGGCCCGCGGCCCTGGTCGGCATCTCCTGCCATTCGGGCGGCGAGGTCGATGCCGCCATCGCCGCCGGGGCCGATTACGTCACCCTCGGGCCGCTGGCGCCGACCGCCAGCAAGCCGGGCTATGGGCCGACCCTGTCGCTGGCCGAGGCTGGCGCCATCGCGCGCCGTCATCCCGGCCGGGTGATCGCGCTCGGCGGGGTCGGACCCGGCCTGCTGCCGGGCCTCATCGCCGCCGGCTTCGCCGGTGCCGCGGTGATGGGCGGGGTGATGCGGGCCGGCGATCCCACCGCCATGATCCGCGACCTTCTCGCCGCGCTCGGCGCCGGCCCGGCCTGATCGGGCCGCCTGCCGCGGGTGTCGGGCGGCGTGCTATAGGTCGGGACCGGATGGGAACCCTGCTTCCATGAAGCTGCGACCGCTGCGCGTCCTGGAATTCGTCCTGCTCACGGTCCCCGGGCTGATCGGCCTGGTCCTCGCTTTGCGTGCCGCCGGCCCGCTGATCGACATCGTCCAGGCCGAGCTGGGGCGGACGCCGGAGGTGCAGGAGGTCGAGGCCACGCTGACCACCTGGACCCGGGCCGGGACATCGCCGGAGCAGATCGACGCCGAGCTCGCCCGGGCCTTCGCCGAGGACGATATCGACGGGGCCGCGGTCTGGCTGAAGGTGGCCGAGATGACGGGATACCCGGTCAGCCCGGAATGGCGGGCGCGATACGAGGACGAGACCTCGACGACGAGCACTGCAGTCCGGGCCACGCGCCAGGCAGTCGCCGGCGCCGTGACCGGGGAAGGGCACGGCCTCTCCGGACTGGCCGGGGCCTTCGCCGCCGACATGACCTTCGTCGGCGACCTGCGCGACATCGGCCGCGAGCTCTGGCATTTCGGCAACAGCGAGCCGGTGGACGAGCTGGCGCTGGGCCTGTCGGGCATCGGGCTGACGCTGACCGCGGCGACCTGGGGCTCGGGCGGGGCCGCGGTCGTGCCGCGCGGCGCGGTGTCGGCCTTCAAGATCGCCCGGCGGACCGGCCGGCTGTCGGCGCGCTTCGCCGAGCGCCTCGGCCGGATGGTGGCCGATGTGGTCGATTTCCCGGCGCTGCGCCGCCAGGTGCGGGAGGCCGGGTGGCGGGACACGATGATGCGGCCCGGCGCGGTCTTTGCCGCCGCGATCCGCCGCGACCGGCTGGACGGGCTGGACGAGGCCGTCGGTGCCGCCGGCCGGATCGCCGACCGGGTCGGCCCGGCCCAGTCGGTCGAGCTGCTGCGCTATGTCGACGACGTGCCGGACCTGCGGCGCGTCGACGAGGTGTCGGCGGTGATGGGCGACCGCACCCTGGCCGTGTTCACGGTGCTGAAACGAGGCGCGCTGGCCACGGTCAAGGCGACCATCCGCTGGACGCGGCATCTGGCCGACCTGACGGCCACCGTGATCTTCGGCGCGATCAGCCTGCTCTTCGCCCTGGTGTACTGGCTGCGCCTGCTGCTGCTCGGCCTGGTCTACGGCGTCTGGTGGGGCTGCCGCGCCTGCCTCGCCGTTGCCCGCTGACGGATCAGGCGTCCAGCAGGCCGCGCGACAGGATGCCGGCGAAGCTGGTCTCGGCCGGGCCGGTCATCAGCACATGGCCGTCGCTCTCGCGCCACTCGATCAGCAGCGTGCCGCCGTCGAGGTCGACCCAGACGATGCGGTCGGTCAGGCCGCGGCGCACCGCGGCCACGCCGGCGGCGCAGGCGCCGCTGCCGCAGGCCTGGGTGACGCCGACGCCGCGCTCCCACACCCGGTAGCGCAGCCGGTCGCGGCCCATCACCTGGACCACGCCGATATTGGCGCGTTCGGGGAACAGCGGGTCGTGCTCCAGCACCGGGCCGACGCCGTCGATCTGCACCTTCTCGGCATCCGGCACGAAGAACACGGCATGCGGGTTGCCCATCGACACGCCTACCCCGTCCGTCAGCATGCCGGATGACACCGGCAGGTGCAGCGTGTCGGCCTCATGCGCCAGCGGGATGTCCTGCCAGCCCAGCCGGGCCGGGCCCATGTCGACGGTGACCCCGTCCTGCGGGGCCTTGCGGCACTCCAGCAGCCCGCCGCGGGTCTCGACCACCAGCGCGTCGGCGCCGGTATCGGCCATCACCAGCGCGGCGACGCAGCGCGTGCCGTTGCCGCAGGCGCCCGATTCGGTGCCGTCGGCATTCAGGATGCGCATGAACACATCGGCGCCGGCGGTCTCGGTCGGCTCGATCACCAGAAGCTGGTCGAAGCCGACGCCGCGGTGCCGGTCGGCGATGCGGCGGGCCTGGTCGGGATGGATCGCGACCGGCTGCACGCGCGCGTCCAGCACGACGAAGTCGTTGCCCAGCCCGTGCATCTTCCAGAACGGCAGCCCGTCCATCGCCCTCTCCCCAGTCTCTCCCCTTTCATATGGCATCAACCGGGGCCGGGACGCGAGGGCGGAGCCCTGCATGATCGACAGGGCGAGGGCCGGCGGCTAGCATGGCGGCCGACGGTGCCCCGGAAGACTGGGGTGAAAAGGGAAGCCGGTGAGCCGTCTGGCAAGGCCGGCGCTGCCCCCGCAACTGTGAGCGGCGAGCCCGCGCCCGAGCCACCGGAGGGATCCGGGAAGGGGGCGCCCAGGGCGGCGACCCGCGAGCCAGGAGACCTGCCGTCGGAGAGTGCGTGTGACGGGGCGGGGTGTCCCCGGGCGGCGCGTCGGTGACAGGCACAGCCTGTGCGGCCGGCTCCCCTCCCGCGACCCCCTGCCCAAGGCGGGAGACGACGTGTGACCGAACTGACCGTGCGGCCGCTGGGGACCGCGGATGTGCCGATGCTGCTGGACATGCTGCGCGAGCTGGCGGCCTTCACCGGCGCGCCGGCGGCGATGACGGCGCAGCGCGCCGATCTCGATGAGGCGCTGGCCGAGGTGCCGCCGCGCTTCCGCGGCCTGATCGCCGAGGATGGCAGCGGCGTGGTCGGCTACGTCACCTACACGATCGACTATTCGGTCTGGACCGGGGGCGACTTCATCCACATCGATGACGTCTATGTCCGCGACCGGGCGCGCGGCCGCGGCATCGGCCGGCAGCTGATGCGGGCCCTGGCCGATATCGGCGTGTCCCAGGCGATGCGGGTGCGGTGGGAGATGGCGTCGGACAATGCCGGCGCCCGCCGCCTTTATGCCGGCATCGGCGCCGAACCGGAGGACAAGACGATCTGGCGCTGGCCGGTCGCCGCCATGGACTCCTTCCTGAACCGGAGCGAGCCGCCGCCGGCCCCGGACGCCGTGCCCTCCGAAGCCGGCCGCGGCCTGCCGGGCGAGGACGGCTTCATCCTGGTACTGCGCCGCGACGGCGGGACGGACTAGCAGGGACGCGAATCCTATCTTCATCCGCTTGTCACCCAATCACGCTTGCATCCGGCGCGCGATTGAGTGAGCTTTTGTGCGGATGGGGAGCGTAAATTCGATCCTGGCCGCCACGGCGGACCGGGACGGGCGCCGGACGGAGATGCGGAACATCCGAACCGGCGTGTGCATGCATCGTTGGATTGCCATGCCGAGGGCCTAGGATTCTGGTCCCTTGCCGGAGAAAGAACGCGATGACCGTCACCGCCGCCCAGCAGACCACCGCCCGCCAGGATGCCGTGCAGCCGCCCCCGGGCGGACAGCCGGGGCCCGACGCCACCGCCCGGTTCACCCTGGCGGTGCAGAAGGCGAAATCGGGCGATTCGGGTGGGTATGTGCCAGCCAAGGCCGATGCCACGCCGCCGGCCTTCCACGACTACAAGGCGATCGGCCGGCCGGGCGAGGTAGGCCCCGACACCATCCGCTACGAGACCAGGGACGGGACCAAGGTCATCGTCGCCAAGGCGACCAACCCGGACCTGTTCGACCATGTCTCGCAGGACTTCAAGGCGCTCTCCGCCATCAACAAGAGCGAGGGGCAGGGCTACGCCATCGCCAACGACGACGCCAAGCCGCCGGGGCTGAACGACATCAAGCTGTTCAGCACCGAGGATGGCGGCATCTTCCGCTACGAGACCACGGACGGGAAGAAGGTCGCGATCTCGCAGACGCTGACGCCGGAGCTGTTCGACAAGGCGAAGGCCCTAGGCGACACCTGGGGGCGGATCCACAAGAGCGAGGCCAACGGCTACACCCTGGCCGGCGCCGAGGACTATCCGAAGGATGCGGACATCGCCCGCTGGGGCTGGCCGGACGAGCTCGGCCCCGGGCTTATCCAGTTCGAGACCAAGAGTGGCGGCAAGTTCGTGGTGTCGCAGGACATCAACAAGCCGCTCTACGACCGGATCATGGCCAAGGCCGAGGGCACGCAGCAGGGCCAGGTCGACGACATCCGCAAGGCGCACGGCCTGCCGCCGGCGGGCGACCTCGACGTCCTCGGCCTCAAGACGGATGTGAAGTCCGACCCGGACAAATCCGATTCCGAGCCGCTGACCGTCTCCGGCCTGGCCACCAAGTCGCTGATCGAGCAGTACCGCAAGGGCGTCGACGACGGGTCGATCGCCAAGGACGACCCGCGAGCCAAGCTGGTGCGGGCGCTGGAGGCCAAGGCGGCGACGCAGAGCGGCCGCGGCATCATCGGCTATGAGGAGGGGCAGGGCGCCTTCGGCGGCACCTGGCGCAACAGCGACGACAAGCAGACCCAGCTGACTGCGGCCGACCTGCAGGACATCATCGACGGCGGCGACCTCGACGCCTCGCTGACCAAGCTGTTCTCCGACGAGACCATCGCCAAGGACTATCAGGCCAAGCTGACGGACGCGCTGGGCCACATCCCCGACCGCGCGGGCCTGACCCAGAAGCTCGAAACCCTGCTGAACGGCAAGGACGGCGACGACACCAGCTATCTCGACTATATCCAGGACCTGAAGGGCAAGGGCCTCGACCACGCGGCTCAGGCCGACATCGCCACCATGATCCAGAGCCTGACCCTGCTCGACCCCGAGAAGGGCAAGGCGGCGGCGCAGCGGCTGCAGGCGGACAGCCTGACGGCCGACCTCAACCAGCTGGTCGGCGACCCGTCCAAGGTTTCGGACGAGAACAAGCTGCAGGCGACCAAGGACCTGTTCGGCCTGCTCAAGGGCGTGCTCAAGGCCGAGGGGCTGGACCTGCCGCGGCGGACCATCGAGACGATCGAGAAGTTCGTCGAGGAGTTCGTCAACGGCAATGTCGACCAGAAGAAGGTGATCGAGGCCGTGCAGGGCGCGGCCAAGGAGGCGGCGGAGAATGGCGGCCGCATCCCGGCCGCCTCGCTCGACAAGTACAAGGCCTATGTGCCGCTGAAGGACCAGGCCGGCTTCCTCGGCTTCCTCGGCGGCCTGAACGAGAAGGGCGTACTGGGCTCGGTCGGCGGCGGCATCTCGCTGTTCTCGGGCATCTACCAGCTGGTCGGGAAGGGCGGGAAGCTCGGCGACGACCCGCTGGAGCGGCTGTCGATCGCCAAGGACTTCATCAGCTTCGCCGGCGCCTCCTCGCATTTCATCAAGACCGGCGACGCCATCTTCAGCGCGCTCGGCAAGGGCGGGCTGGTCGACATGCTCGGCCTGACCAAATCGGTGCCGGAGATCTGGGGCTCGCAGGGCCTGTGGGGCAAGAAGCTGGAGGAGGCCAAGGCGTCGGTGGCGCCGAAGGTGCCGGCCCCCGATCTCGGCTCGAACTTCGCCGCGACCATGGGCGACGAGATCGACAAGATCTTCACCAAGTATGACGCCGGGCACCCGAAGCCGACGCCGGACACCGTGGCCGGGCTCAACGGCGACGACGCCACCAAGGGTGTCACCGACCTGCTCAACGGCCAGATCAAGGGCGACGCGCCGAAGATCGACCCGGGCCGGGCCGCCAAGATCGCCGGCTCCGCGGTCAAGGTCATCGGCGCCCTCAGCGACGGGGTCGGCGGGGTCGCCGACATCGTGCTCGGCGCCTTCACCATCAAGTCCGGCGTGCAGTCGGGCAGCGAGCTGCAGAAGGCCCAAGGGGCGCTGCAGGTGATCAGCGGCGTCGCCGGCGGGGCGGCCGGCGCGATCGGCATCGCCGGCCTGTTCGGGCCGGTGGCGGCCGGCCTGTCCGCCGCGGCGGGGCCCCTGTTCCTGGTCGGCATCGCCCTCGCCGGGATCGGCGCGATCATCGGCTTCTTCGTCGACCACGAGAAGAAGCAGAAGGCCACCGACAAGGAAGGCCAGTGGTACAAGGACCTGGCCGCCGACGGCCTGCTGCAGGATGACTGGGGCGACAAGGTCGAATACGCCCGCTACTCGATCCACCATTATGGCGGCCGCGACGCGCCGGCCGACCAGAGT
Organism: Inquilinus limosus; assembly: GCA_019508225.1. Classification (GTDB taxonomy): domain Bacteria; phylum Pseudomonadota; class Alphaproteobacteria; order DSM-16000; family Inquilinaceae; genus Inquilinus; species Inquilinus limosus_D. The sequence continues at coordinate 8,544 of JAEKLZ010000236.1, forward strand.
CTCTACGATTACCAGTCGGCCGAATGGCAGCACTTCAAGGACACGCCGCAGAAGGACGGGTCCTCCAGCAACCGCCTCGATCCCAAGCTGCACGAGGGCGGCTCCTCGTCCGACAAGCCCGGCGACGAGGACAAGGGCGGCTCCGACCGGCCGCCCCGAGGCGGCGGCGGGCCCGGCGCTAAGGTGATCTAGCGCTGCCCGGGGAGGGCTGCACGATCCGGATCTGCGCGGCGGAGACGGGACGGCTTCGCCAGATCAATCGACGCAGATGGCGGGTCGTCGCTTGCCGTCGCGGAACTCAATGAAACATCCGAACTGGTGGCTCTCAGCCTGGCACTGGCCGCGGGCCGGCTTGAAGTCCTCGATACCGACGCCATTATAGCGACTATCGATCTCGGCGACGCACAGTCCAATGCACTCATGCTTGTCGGTGCAACTCTTGCCTGCGTCCGGCAGAGGGACAGTACATGCGGGTGTTCCAGTCATGCCCGTTGGCCCCCATTCCCCGCCCACCTTCTTGCAGGCTTCGGGATCGTGAATTTTCCAGAGGGCTTCCAGGCTCATCGATGGCGGAGCCGGGCTTCTCGCCGTGCAGCCGATCATCCCGGCAAGGATCGCAGCCCCGACGACTATCGACACGGTCCGCATCGCGTTCCCCCTTCGCTTTCATCGGATCCCGCACCGATGCTGTGCCAGATCAAGGCGATCGGCAATCCGGCCTCCGGTTGACTCCTCGCCCCCATCCGCCTAAAAGACCGACCGTTGCGGGATCGGCCCGCAGCGAGACCCCAAGGGGTGCCGCCAGTTCGCGAGTGTCGCGCACTGGCGCTTTTCCGTTTGGGGCGACGGTATTCGAAGGGCGATCATGTTCGAAGGTCTGAGCGGCCGTCTCGGCGACATCTTCGACCGGCTTCGCAAGCGCGGCGCGCTGTCGGAGGCCGATGTCGGCGCCGCCCTGCGCGAGGTGCGCGTGGCGCTGCTCGAGGCCGATGTCGCCCTGCCGGTGGTCAAGGACTTCGTCGACAAGGCGCGCGAGCGGGCGGTCGGGGCGGAGGTGCTGCGCTCGGTCACCCCCGGCCAGCAGGTCATCAAGATCGTCCATGACTGCCTGATCGAGATGCTGGGCGGCACGCCCGGCGAGATGCCCGACCTCAACGCCGCCACCCCGATCAACCTGATCGCCGTGCCGCCGGTGCCGGTGCTGATGGTCGGCCTGCAGGGCTCGGGCAAGACCACCACCACCGGCAAGCTCGCCCTGCGCCTGAAGGACCGCGACAACCGCAAGGTCCTGATGGCGTCGCTCGACACGCGGCGCCCGGCCGCGCAGGAGCAGCTGAAGATCCTGGGCGAGCAGATCGGCGTCACCACCCTGCCGATCGTGCCGGGGCAGGAGCCGCTGGCCATCGCCCGCCGCGCCATGGAGCGCGGCCGGCTCGAGGGCTTCGACGTCGTCCTGCTCGACACCGCCGGCCGCCTCGCCATCGACGAGGAGCTGATGGCCGAGGTGGTGGCGATCCGCGACGCCACCAAGCCGACCGAGACCCTGCTGGTGGCCGATGCCATGACCGGCCAGGACGCGGTCAACGTCGCCCGCACCTTCCATGAGCGGGTCGGCGTCACCGGCATCGTCCTGACCCGGGTCGACGGCGACAGCCGCGGCGGCGCCGCCCTGTCGATGCGCGCCGTCACCGGCCAGCCGATCAAGCTGATCGGCGTGGGCGAGAAGATGGACGCGCTGGAGCTGTTCCATCCCGACCGCATCGCCAACCGCATCCTCGGCATGGGCGACGTCGTCAGCCTGGTCGAGCGGGCGGCGCAGTCGATCGAGAAGGAGGATGCCGAGAAGCTCGCGGCCAAGATCCAGAAGGGCGAGTTCGACCTCGAGGACCTGGCCTCCCAGCTGCGCCAGATGCGCAAGATGGGCGGGCTGCAGGGGCTGATGGGCATGCTGCCCGGCGTCGGCAAGATCAAGGACCAGATGAAGACCGCCGGCATGGACGACAAGATGATCAAGCGGCAGGAGGCGATCATCTCGTCGATGACGCCGGTCGAGCGCCGCAACCCCAAGATCATCCATGCCAAGCGCAAGATCCGCATCGCCGCCGGCTCCGGCAGCACGGTGCAGGACGTGAACAAGCTGCTGAAACAGCATCAGCAGATGGCCGACATGATGAAGCGGATGAAGAAGCTCGGGAAGGCCGGGATGATGCGCGGCATGCCCAAGCTGCCGCCCGGCATGCTGCCGCCCGGCTTCAAGATGTGACGGGTGGCCCCGGCCGCCTTCGTGAGTTCGTGAATTTCATAAGTTTGACCTGAGGAGAGTACCGTAATGTCCGTCAAGATCCGCCTGACCCGCGGCGGCGCCAAGAAGCGCCCGTTCTACTCGATCGTGATCGCCGACACGCGCAGCCCGCGCGACGGCCGCTTCGTCGAGAAGGTCGGCACCTACAACCCGATGCTGGCGAAGGATCATCCGGAGCGCCTGGTGCTGAAGGCCGACCGGATCAAGCATTGGCTGTCGGTCGGCGCCCAGCCGACGGACCGGGTCGCCAAGTTCCTCGGCCAGGCCGAGCTGGCGCCGATGCCGACCTATCCCGAGACGCCGAAGAAGTCGGCGCCGAAGGCGAAGGCCCAGGAGCGCGCCAAGGCTGCGGCCGAAGCCGCCGCCAAGGCCGCCGAGGCTCCGGCCGAGGCCTGATCCGTACGGTTCCTCTCCTCGCTTCCCTTGTTGTCATCACCGGGCTTGACCCGGTGATCCAGAGGCTTTCGACGCCGCTCCGGCGGCCCCTGGATGCCCGGGTCAAGCCCGGGCATGACAAGAAGGGAAACGCACCAAGAGGGGCGGAACCGCAACCGGACCATTTCCGATGTCTTCATCCTCCAAGGTCTGCGTCGGCCAGATCACCGGGGCGCACGGCGTCCGCGGCCTGGTGAAGGTCAAGCCCTTCACCGCCGCCCCGGAGGACCTGACCGCCTATGGCCCGGTCTCGGACGAGGCCGGGGCGCGGCAACTCGCCCTGCAGCTGCTGTCCTGGGCCAAGGACCACTGGATCGCGCGGGTCGACGGCGTCGCCGACCGCGACGCGGCCGACGCGCTGCGCGGCCTGCGGCTCTATGTCAATCGTGCCGCGCTGCCGGAGACCGAAGAGGACGAGTTCTACCACGCCGACCTGATCGGCCTGCCGGCGGTGCTGGCGGACGGGTCGGCCTTCGGCACCATCCGCGGCGTGTTCGATTTCGGCGCCGGCGAAATGCTGGAGATCGCCCGGCACGGGGCCGCGGCGGTGATGGTGCCCTTCACCCGGGCCGCGGTGCCGGTGATCGACATCGCCGGCCGCCGCGTCGTGATCGATCCGCCGGCCGGGCTCCTGGAACCGGCGGAACATCCGCCGGAAGAGGGCGAGGATGACGACGCGGGGGCTGGGGCCTGAAATGCCTTGGACCGCCCGCATCCTGACGCTGTTCCCGGAGATGTTTCCGGGCCCGCTCGGCCAGTCCCTGGCCGGACGGGCGCTGGCGCGCGGCGACTGGATGCTGGAATCGGTGGACATTCGCGGCTTTGCACGCGATAAGCACCGCTCGGTCGACGACGCTCCCTTCGGGGGCGGCGCCGGCATGGTCATGCTTCCCCAGGTTCTGGACGACGCCGTGCAGGCGGTCCGCCGCCCAGGGGAGCGGCTGATCTATCTGAGTCCCCGCGGCCGGCTGCTCGATCAGGCGCTGGTGCGGGAGCTGGCGGCGGAACAGGCGATCGTCCTGCTCTGCGGCCGGTACGAAGGGGTCGACCAGCGGCTTCTCGACGCCCAGGGGGCGGAAGAGGTCAGCCTGGGCGATTTCATCCTGTCCGGCGGCGAGATCGCCGCGCTGGCCCTGATCGATGCCGTGGTGCGCTTGCTCCCCGGCGTCATGGGCAACGCGGAGAGCGCCGGGGAGGAGAGTTTCGGGGCCGAGTTCGGGGCGGGTCTCCTGGAGTACCCGCATTATACCCGGCCGGCCCTGTGGACAGGCGCCGACGGCGCACCGCGCGCGGTGCCGGAGATCCTGGTCTCCGGTGATCACGCGAAGGTGCGGCGCTGGCGGCTGGAACAGGCGGAAAGCATCACCCGGGAGCGACGCCCGGACCTCTGGCAGCGATATCTCGCCGTGAACCCCGAAAGGGCCGAAGGCGGCGGGAGCCACGTCCGAAAGCGCCCGGGCCGAGACCGACGTAGAGACACCAAGGAACAAGAAGGACTAGAGCCATGAACATCATTCAGACGATCGAGCAGGAACAGGTCGACAAGCTGACCGCCGACCGCAAGATCCCGGACTTCCAGCCCGGCGACACCGTCAAGGTCAACGTCAAGGTCATCGAAGGCACGCGCGAGCGCGTCCAGGCCTATGAGGGCGTCTGCATCGGCCGCAAGAACGCCGGCCTGAACAGCCACTTCACTGTCCGCAAGATCAGCTATGGCGAGGGCGTCGAGCGCGTCTTCCCGCTGTACAGCCCGCGCATCGACTCGATCGAGGTCGTCCGCCGCGGCGCCGTCCGCCGCGCCAAGCTGTATTACCTGCGCGACCGCCGCGGCAAGGCCGCGCGCATCACCGAGCGCCGGGACAACAAGCCCCAGGACGCCAAGGCCCAGGTCACCAAGACCCAGGGCTGACCGTCCGTCCGGGCCGTCCGGATTTGATGAAGGGCCGGCGCAGCGCGCCGGCCCTTTTCGTTTGCGCCGTCAGCCGGCGGGCCGCGGCTCCGCCGCCGGGACGATGCCGTCGGCCAGCAGGCCGTGCAGCTGTTCCAGATAGCCGTCGCGGGACCGCGCCGTCGGGTCCGAGGTCATGACCACGGTCAGGCCGAGATCGGGCACGACATAGACCATCTGCCCGCCGAAGCCCCAGGCGTAATAGACCGGGTGGCCGTGCGCCGCGGTGATGAACCAGCCATAGCCATAGGCGTGGCCGGTGAAGGGCGACGAGGTGCGTGGCGTCCAGGACGCCGCGACCCAGCCCTCCGGCAGCACCCGCCTGCCGTCGATCACCCCGTCCTGGCGGTACAGCTCGCCGAAGCGCAGCAGGGCACGGGGCGACAGCACCATGTCGTTGCCGCCGACATAGATGCCCTGCGGGTCGCGCGGCCAGTCCGGGATGGTGATGCCCAGCGGCCGGCCCAGCCAGTCGCGCATCAGCGCCAGCGTGCTGCGGCCGGTCAGCCGGGTCAGCGCGGCCGACAGCAGGTGGCTGTCGCCGGTCGAATACAGCATCCGCCCGCCGGGCCGGTCGACGAAGGGGCGGGACAGGATGCAGCGCACCCAGTCCGGGCTGCTGGTCCAGCGCCCGTAATTGGAGCCCGAGGTGCGGTCCAGCCCTGCCCGCATCGACAGCAGGTGGTCGATGGTGACCTGGCCCAGCAGCGGGTCCGGGTCCGCCGGCAGCGCGCCGGCCAGAATGGGCGCCACCGGCTGATCGAGCCCGGTGAAGACGCGGCGCTCGAGGGCGATGCCGACCAGCGCCGACAGCACCGATTTCGACGCCGACTTGATGTTCACCGGCCGGTCCAGCCCCGGGCCGCGGAAGACGCGTTCGGCCACCGTCACGCCGTCCCGGGCGATGATCAGCGCCCGCAGCCGCGGCAGCGCCGCCGCCCGCTGCAGCACCGAGTCCAGCAGGGCTTGGTCGAGCCGCGCCTCCGGCGCCGTGACGATGGGGGATGACGGAGAGGCCCGGGCGACGGAGGGGGCCGTGGCCAGCAGGAGACCGGTCGCGATCAGGGGCAGGAACCGTCGCATCCCGCGAATGTGGGCGCGGCGCAGCGGAGCGCAAGGGTCGTCAGGAATTGTGCAGGGCCGGCCATGCGCCTGGGCCTTGGGGTGCTGCCTTCGCCAGATCATCATGAAATCGCCGGAATATCATTCCGGATAGGAACTGAATCGGAACTCATCCGTTCTCCCTAATCGTCGAGATCCTTTGTCAGGGGGGGACGCGATGTGGCCTAGCGATCTGGGGGTGCGCCGGGTGGCGCCAGTGGTGGCTCGGACTCCAGCCCAGAAGGTTGGGCCGACCTTCGTCAGCGCGGTCGACAAGGCCAGGCAGCAACCCGTCGGCCAGCCGATCACCGCCGAAAAGGACGACCGCAGCACCTTCGGGCCGGCCGACCCGGCCCTCGGCGTCTACGGCGCCGGGGTGACGCCGTTCAAATGGCCGTTCCGGATCTTTGCCGATGCGGGTGTCGATCCGGACAGCAACAGCGCGCTGCGGGGATCCGCGAGATCGACTACGCCGCGACGCAGCAGGCGGTGCCCGATTTCGACGCTCTGGCGGCGCCGCTGGCACAGCGGGCGCCGGACGACCCGACCTACAAGGCGGCCCTGGCCACGGCCCGGACCCATTTCGAGAACCGCTGGAAGACCGAGGGCCGCACCCCGGATCAGATCGGCAAGCTGATCGCCGACGCCAAGGACGGCAAGTACGACGACGTCACGGCGGAGACGCGGCGCCAGCTCGTCGCCATCGCCGACGCCACCAAGGCCGAGCTCGGCGACAAGGCGACGCCGGAGGCGCTGGCGGCGGCGATCGACAAGCGCGCCGGCGTGTATTTGACCTTCGATGCCAGCAATGCCGCCGATCCGAAGACATCGGCCTATCTCGACGCCGTCCGCCAGGGCCAGGCCCAGGCGACCAAGGAGGTGCTGGTCGACCGCCCGGTCGCCGAGGTGCGCAAGGCCGCCGGGCTCGACCCGAACGGCACCGACGTGCCGCCCCTGACCGAGCGGCAGACCACGGACCTGCTGAAGAAGCTGGCCGATGTCACCGACCCGCAGCACGCGATGCCGCAGCAGGTGCGGGACATCCTGTCCGATCCGCGGATCTTCAGCCGGGACCCGAAGGCGCCGGGACTGCTGAATCAGGCGATCGACCGCATGGCCCATTGGAAGCCGGGAGGCGACGGGCCGTATGAGGACATGGTCCCGAACCTGGCGCATATCGTGCAGAGCCTGTCGGAGACCGATGGCGGCAAGCCGGGCGAGGGCAAGGCCTTGGCCGACGCCATGGCGGCGCAGATCCTGTCCAAGGTGCCGGCGCAGCCGAAATATGACGGCGTCGAGCGCAACATGTTCGCGGACGCGCAGTATTTCGGGGCCGAGCTGCGCAAGGCCGCCGGCAAGGGCGACGTGGCGCTGTCCCTCGCGGTGGCCGGTCAGGCGGACAAGGCCGGCGACACCGACCAGGTGGGGCACAAGACCGACAAGTACTACCACAACTTCTACTATGCGTTGCGGGATGCCTCGGTCGACGCGGCCCGGGCGGGCATCGAGGATTTCGGCGGCGCCTTCGACAAGCAGGGCAAGCAGCTGATCCAGGATGCGGGGTTCTTCGCCCACCCGCTCGCCAATTACGGCCAGGGCCGCACCAAGGCGCAGCAGGCCCAGGACATCGCGGCGATGCGGAAGGCCGATCCGGATGCGGCGAAGAAATATGACGCCACCGCCGCGGAATACGGCCGGTTGGTGGAGGTCCGGCAGGGCGTCACCCAGACGGTCGATGCCTACAGGCAGGATCTCGCCGGCATCGAGGGCTTCGACCGCAAGATCGAGAGCGGATCGCCGCTCCGGCCCGACACCAAGCAGGAGAGCGTGATCAAGGCGGCCGATGCGCTGCCCAAGCCTTTGGGCAACGAGCCGATCAACCCGGACACCACACCCCAGCCTTCGATCTGGTTCCAGCGGTCGGAGCGCAACTTCGCCACCCATTTCACCCTCGAAGGGCTGAAGGCGGTGCTGCCGAAGGACAAGTACCTCTACGCCCGCTACGCCACGCTCGGCACCGACGGCCTCAGCCCGCAGGAGGTGGCCCGGGTCAGCCAGGCCGGCGGGGGCGACTGGTTCAATCCGCGGCTGCTGAGCCGCTTCTCCGGCGGGCTCAGCGCCTTCCTGTTCGAGAAGAACGCGCTGTCCATCGCCGAGGACCCGAACTCCAAATGGAACGATTATCTCTACGTCCCGGTGCATGCCTCGATGGGGGCGTCTGCCCTGGCGTCGACGGCCCTGCCGGACAGCTGGAAAGAAGCGATCTGGAGCACCGATCCGAAGGGCCTGGCCAACACGCCCTTCAACCAGCGCTATAACGCGGCGCTCGGGCGCATCGAAAAGCTGGCCGTGTCCGACGGCACCAAGGTCTTCCTGCGCGGCGTCGCGGCCGGGGTGCTGAAGAACGTGCCGGATACCGCCTATATCCTCGTCGACGGCGCCAACTCCGTCGCCAACTTCTTCCAGTACGACGACTGGGTGAAGGGCGTCGGCTACGGGGTCAGCGTGCTCGGCGACGCGGCCTTCGTGGTCGGCGCCTCGGCCACGGTGTCGGCAGCGACCGGCGGAACCGGGCTCATCCTCGGCCTCGGGGCGTCGGCCTGGACCGGAATTGGCGCCGCGCTGATGCTGATCGGATCGGGCATCGTCTACTTCAAGGGCCGCTACGACACCGCCCATACCTATGATGCCGCCGACCAGCGCTACCTCGAATATCTGAAGGTGCCGAAGGACGTCGCCGAGACCATCGCCTATGCCAGGACGACGGACGAGGGCGGCCGCAGCACCGGGCTGGGGCTGACGGCGGTGTTCGACCAGCTCGGCAAGTCCAACCAGGATATGATCGGTCTGCTGAAGCGGTTGACGCCGAGCCAGGCCAAGGCGCTCGCGACCAATGCCAAGAACATCAAGCTCGATTCCGACGGCAAGCCGGTGCTGACCCAGGATGACGAGTTCTACCTGGCCCTGCCGCCGGATCCGACCAAGCTCGATGTCTCCAGATACACAGGGATCAGCTACAACGGCGCGACCAAGCGGTGGGAAGATCCGGTGACCCGGATGTACTGGACCCCGGAGTCGAGGCGCTGGACCTATGATGCGAAGATCAGCAACAGCATGGGCACGATCCCGCCGGAGCGCGATCCGCCGATCTCCTACGATCCCGTCACCGGTACGCTGCAGCGGTCGAGCACCTATCGCCTGGTCCGGCCGGAAAGCGTCGCCGGGCTGGAGAACTGGATGTTCGTGAACGGCCTGGCCTGAGACGGCCGGGGGCGGCTCCTCCGTAAGTCGCGTTTCCACCGGAGGCGTCCCGGCCTAGGCTCGAGGACGTCCGGCGAACGGAGGCGTCATGGCGCTGTTGCGGCTGGCATTGCCGATTCTGCTGCTCGCCGTCGGTCCGGCCGCGGCGCAGACGCCGGTCGCGGTGTTCCCGTTCGAGCTGGCCGACACCAGCGGCGAGGCCGCCGGGCCCGGCCACGATGCCCGGATCGCGCTGGCCACCGCGCAGCTGGCCCGCAAGCTGGAGCAGTCCGGCCGCTACCGTCCGGTCGATCTGACGCCCCTCGCCGCCGAGGTCGCGGCGACCGCGCCGCGCTACGAGTGCGGCGGCTGCTGGCTGGATGTGGCGCGGAAGAGCGGTGCGGAGCTGGCGGTCCTGGCCACGGTCCACAAGGTCTCGACCCTGATCTCGACCATGGATCTCTGGGTCGCCGATCTGCGCAGCGGGCAATACATCGTCCATGTCGGCGGCCAGATCCGCGGCGACACCGACGCGGCCTGGCTGCGCGGCGTCGACTTCCTGGTCGATGACCGGCTGCTGCGGCAGAAGCGGCCATAAAAAAGGGGCCGGCGCTGGGCCGGCCCCTTCGCGTTGGTCCGATCGGCCAGCGCTTACTTGGCCGGCTCGAACGTCGTGCCGACACGCTTGAACAGGGCGTAGCCCGACTTGGTGCGGTCGCCCTTGGCGTCATAGGCGAGGTCGCCGATCACGGTCTTGTAGTCGCTGCCGTC
>JAEKLZ010000237.1 GCA_019508225.1 Inquilinus limosus
ACCGCGACGCCGACGGCAACCTGACCCAGGGCGACGCCCTGGCGCTGTCCTCGCGCAACTGCCTGGTCCGCTCGGACGGCATCCTCACCGCCGTCATCGGCCTGGAGGACGCCATCGTCATCGCCACCGACGACGCCGTCCTGGTCGCCGCCAAGGACCAGGTCCAGGACGTCAAGGCCATCACCGACGCGCTGAAGAAGGCCAAGCGCCCCGAGGCGGTGATCCACCGCCAGGTCTACCGGCCCTGGGGCACCGTCAAGTCGCTGCATGCCGGCGACCGCTTCCAGGTCAAGCGCGTGCTGATCCATCCCGGCCAAGCCGTCGCCCTGCAGCGCCACTACCACCGTTCCGAGCACTGGGTCGTGCTGTCCGGCACCGCCCGCGTCACCATGGAGGGCCAGTCCCGCATCCTGCGCGAGAACGAGGCCGTCTACCTGCCGATCGGCACCGACCACAAGCTCGAGAATCCGGGCAAGATCGATCTCGAGCTGATCGAGGTCCGCACCGGACCCTATCTCGGCGAGGACGATGTCGTCCGGCTCGAGGAGCCTTGAGGCGGCCTCTTAGAAGCGGATGGTCGTCGACAGCCCCAATGCCGCCATCGGCTTCTGCTCGCCCGGGCTGTTCGGCGAATCATCCTGCAGCCGCAAGTTGATGCCGACCGTGTTGCGCCGCATCGGGATCGAGACGCCGAGATCGACGATGTTGATGGTCTCCTTGTTCTGGGTGACCGTGTTGCGCTGGTTGTCCTTCGGGTTCAGGTAGGCGTGGTAATAGGCGGCCTTGTAGGTCCAGTTGTCGCTGTCGACGAAGGTCCCGGTGACCCCGAACAGCTCCGCATCGCCATCGAGGCTGTCGCCCATAGACCGGCCATAGAAGCGGTATCCGTCCGGATAGGCGCCGCTTTCATAGAAATAGCTGTAGATTTTGTCGTTCAGGAAGTTCGCCGTCGAATTCGAATACTCGACATTGACCTTCCACACCGACCCGTCGTCGCCCCAGCCGTTCCACACCGACGCGCCGAGCACGCCGGCGTTGCGCGACGGCAGCGGGATGCCGATGTCGGAATAGGCGGCGTCTTCGCCGGTCAGCTCGCCATAGACCTCGAAGGGCTGCCCGAACAGCTGATTGCTATAGCGGGCGTCGAAGCCGGCGATCTGGTTGGCCGGGTCCTGGTTCTGCTGCGAGGGATCGACGTTGGTGTTGCCGAAGAAGCCGTCGACGAAGGTGCGGAGGCCGCAGGGCCGGCCGCTGCCGCAGAACATCATGATGCGCGAAGCGCCGAGCTCGAGCCCCGGGATCGGGTTGACCGAGGCTCGCAGCCCGAACATCAGGGTGTTGCTGTTGACCCGCTGGTCCGGCAGGACGCCGACGAAGCCGGTGAACTGCCAGGGGCCGATCCAGCTCAGCCACGGCGTCTCGAAGGCGTGCGGGTTGGACCGCATGAAGCCGGCCTTGGGGAACGGCCGGGCGTTGGTCGACAGGATCAGGCTGGTGGTCTCGCCCGGCCCCCACCACGTGTCCAGCCAGCCGGCATAGAGGATCCAGTTGTCGACGCGCTGCGCCAGGTAGGTGCCGTCGAGCGACGCCTGGAACGAATCCTCGCCGGCGTAGTACCAGGGGCTGTCGCCCTTGATGAAACGCGAATAGGCACCGACCGACAGCCGCAGCGCGGTCGATTCGCCCATGTATTCCAAGGAGGCGGTGATCTCGCCGCGCTGCCGCGCCGTATAGTCGAAGCCGCGCACCAGGGCAGGCTGGTTGGTCAGGTCGGCCCGCAGCTCGCCATGCGCCTGGCCCTGCCGGGTCTCCGACGCGGCCCGGGCGCGAACACGGTCCAGCGCCGCCTGGGCATAGGGCGGCAGCGCATCCCGGTCGGCCTTCGCCAGGCGGTAGGTGATCTGCGCCCAGGGCAGCGGCCAGGCGTTCAGCACGCCGTCGATCAGGCGGAAGTTCTCCAGGATGTGGATGTCGTTGCGCAGGGTCGAATCACCCGGCTCCGCCCACGGGCTGGCCGTCGCCGTTCCCGTCGTCGCCGCGAGCGTGCTCATCGAAATGACGGCAGCGGCGACGGCACTGGCAATCTTCCTCGCAACGGCCATTATTCCCCCCGGACGGCCCCCGAATACCTGCCCTGAATACACAAGACGCCTGCGGAAGCCCAGCCGCAGCATGAGACGATATGCGCTTCCCCGCTCCGGTGGCCCCTGGTGAGAGACAAATTTGTCACATTCGCAGCGACGGTCCTTGGCGGCCGCGATCCGCTGCGCCATCTCTTCGAGACCGATTTTCAGGAGGCGTGATGCGCGCCCTTGTCCTCGCCCTGACCGCGCTGCTGCTCGGCGCCTGCGTGCAGACGCGGGTGGCGGGCTATGTCGATCCCGCCTATCGCGGCGGCCCTGCCATCCGCGCGATCGCGGTGGCGGCGCAGACGCCGCGGTTGGCGGAGCGCGAGGCGTTGGAGAGCGCGGCCGTGGCCGAGCTCTCCGCCAATGGCGTCCGCGCCGTCCGCATGATCGACCTGGTGCCGCCGACCCGGCCCGGCGGCCCGGCCGCCGAAGCTGCAGCGATCCGGACGGCCGGCGTCCGCGCGGTGCTGCGGATCGCCGTCGACCAGCGCGCCACGATCACCCGCTACCTGCCGCCGACCTATGTCGGCGACCCGTTCATCGGCTATGGCGGCTATGGCGGGTTCTGGCCCTATGGCGGCGGCTGGTACGGCCGCCCGGCCTTCGCGGGCCCGGTGACCGGCGGCAGCTGGATCGACGAGCCGGCGGCCCGCTATGAGGCCAGGCTGCAGGAGGCCGGCAACGGCACGGTCATCTGGACCGGCGAAGCCACCGCTCGCGGCAATTCCAGCTCGGATTTCGCCGATCTCGCCGCCCGGGCGGCCAAGGACCTGGTCGCCCGGCTGAAGCAGGACGGCATCGTCTGAACCGCATCGGCTCGAATCGGCATCAGTCGGCGACGTGGACATGACAGCTTGTGGTGGCGATCGCGTCGCCGAAGGGTGGCGGCGGCTCCCGGTCGGTGAACAGGGCATGGACCTCGCCGATCGAGGCCAGCCGGACCATGGCATTGCGGCCGAACTTGGTGTGGTCCGCCACCAGGAAGACCTGGCGCGAATTGTCGATGATCGCCCGCGCCACCCGCACCTCGCGGTAGTCGTAGTCGAGCAGCGTGCCGTCCTGGTCGATGCCGCTGATGCCGATGATCCCGACATCCACCTTGAACTGGCGGACGAAGTCGAGCGTCGCCTCGCCGACGATGCCGCCGTCCCGGGCCCGGATCACGCCACCGGCGACGATCACCTCGCAGCTCGCATTCGAATACAGGATGTTCGCGACATTGATGTTGTTGGTGATCACCCGCAGTCCGCGATGGCCCAGCAGCGCCCGCGCCACCTCCTCCGTCGTCGTGCCGATGTTGAGGAACAGCGAGGCGTTGTCCGGCACCTGCCCCGCCACCAGCCGGGCGATCCGTCGCTTCTCCTCCAGGCACAGCACCTGGCGGGTGGAATAGGCGAAATTCTCGACGCTGCCGGGCGCGGTGACGCCGCCGTGGAAACGCCGCAGCAGGGCCCGGTCCTGCAGCAGCGAGATGTCGCGGCGGATCGTCTGCGGCGTCACCTGGAACCGCTCGGCCAGGGTCTCGACCGTGACATAGCCTTCCTGGCGGACCAGCTCGACGATCTGGGTCTGCCGCGCCGTGGCGTTCATGCCGCTCTTCTTCCCCTGGCTGGACGAAACGGAATGCTAGTGGGGAAGCGGAAACGATGCCAATATTTTCACTTGCGAACATCGGCCCGGCACAAGGCCGCCGCGAGCGCCTTGCGCTCCGGCCGCGCCGTGCTATGAAGGGCGGCAACGACTATGGGGATGGACCGGATCATGGGTGCAGAGTGGGTCATCATCATCGGCATCATCGCGTTCTTCTTCTGGCAGACCGTCACCCGCTGACGACGCAGCCGATCCGCTGACGCGCCGCGCCGGACCCGCAGAGGGCCGGCGCGCTTCCACCCTGCTCCGGCGTTCCCGTCTAAGTCTGCCGCCGCGGCCGGCCTGCGGCCCGGTCGTCGCGCTCGCCGGTGCGCAGGGTCCATTCGACCACCTGCTTCATCACCGCCCCCAGGGCGTCGTCCCAGGCCCGGACCACATCCGTGAACTCCGGCCCCTTCACCTCGACGACCCGCTCGAAGCTCTCGCCGCCGATGATCGTCCGCTGCGGGAAGCGCACCAGCTTGGCGCCGATCCGGACCCGCACCCGGTAGGGCTGGCCTTCCCAGCGCTCGGCCCGGAACTCGCGGATCTCGGGCTGCAGCACGTAGTTCGCGCGCAGGCCGGAGATCTGGCGGCCGACCGAGACGATCTTGCCGGTGTTCTCGAAGCTCTCGACCAGCAGGCCGACGACCATCGCCGGGGCCCGGTCGACCCAGGCCACCTTGGCGAAATAGTCGAGCGAGGTCTGGGTCTCGCTGATCGCGATCCGGTCGGTGTCGATGCCCGCATTGGCGGTCGGCATGTCGATCAGCAGCTGCCAGCTGGCTTTCGGCAGGCCGGGGTCGAAGGTGTTCTTCGGCGTCAGCTCGTAGACCTGCGGCGCCGGCGGGGCCAGCGCGCTGATGCCGCCGCAGCCGGCGAGGCCGACCGCGGCCGAGGAGACAGCGGCCTGCCGCAGGAAGAGGCGCCGGGACAGGGAGGAAACACTCATCTTCACCTCTGGGAACCTTGCGGCGGCACGCCGCCGGACGAGCCGCCGAACAGGAACTGCGCCGGGCTGCGGTCGAGCCGGGACAGGGTCCGGTTCAGGTTGTCGGTCAGTTGGCGGAGCTGGGTGATCAGCTGGGTGATCTCGTACAGCCCGTCGGTGGAGAAGCTCTCCACCCCCGGGCCGGACTGCTTCAGCAGCTTGGCCACGTCCTCGGCGCTCTGGCGCAGCGAGGCGATCATCGCCCGGGCGTCGGCCACGGCGGCATTGACCTGGGTGTTGGTGGTCGACAGGAAGCCATTGGCGCCGGTGGTGATGCGGTCCAGGTCGGTCCGCGCATCGGTGACCAGCCCGTCGACGTTCCGGGTCAGCGTGTCGATCCGCTCGATCGTGTTCGCCAGCTGGGTCGAACGCTGCGCCAGCGCCGCCGTCAGCGTGTTCACATTGGCCAGGGTCTCGGAGATGTTCCGGACGTTGTCCTCGGAAAAGATCTTCTGGACCTCGCGCGAGATCTCCGACAGCCGGTCGAGCAGCTGCGGCACCGTGTCGACGATCGCCTGCAGCCCGGAGGTGCGGGAGGGAATGACCGCGTATTCCTTGCCGTCCTCGCGTTCCAGCGGCGGCGCGCCCTGCGCCCCGCCGCTGAGCAGGATGAAGGCGCCGCCGGTCAGGCCCTGGATCTCCAGCGACGCGACCGAGCCCTTGACGATCGGCGTCTTCGGCCGGACCGCGATCCGGACCTGCACCCGCTCGACATTGGACGGGTCGATCTGCACGTCCTCGACGCTGCCGACCGGGATGCCGCGGTAGCGCACCTGGCTGCCCTCCTGCAGCCCGGTGACGTTGCCGGAGAAGTAGATCAGATAGCGCTCGGCATTCTCGCGCAGCCCCGATCCGCCGAGCCAGACGGCGAACACCACCAGCCCGACCATCAGGATCAGGACGAAGCTGCCGACGGCGACATAGCTCGCACGCGTCTCCATCTCAGCCCTCCGCCCCCGTGCGTTCGTGTTCCAGAGCGGCATGCTCGGCCGCGGCCGCGCGGCCGCGCGGCCCGTGGAAATATTCCTGGATCCAGGGATGGTCGACCTTGAGCAGGTTCTCGTAGGTGTCGACCACCACCTTCTTGTCGATCAGCACGGCGATGCGGTCGCAGATCGTGACCAGGCTGTCGAGATCGTGGGTGACCATGAACACCGTCAGCCTGAGGCTGCGCTGCAGCTCGGAAATCAGTTCGTCGAAGGCGGCGGCGCCGATCGGGTCGAGCCCGGCGGTCGGCTCGTCGAGGAACAGGATCTCCGGGTCCAGCGCAAGCGCCCGGGCCAGCGCCGCGCGCTTGCGCATGCCGCCGGACAGCTCGGAGGGATGCTTCATGCCGGCGCTGCAGGCCAGGCCGGCCATCGCGATCTTCACCCGCGCCAGATCGTCCATCATGTGGTGCGACAGGCGGGTGTACTCCTTCATCGGCACCTGGATGTTCTCGGCCACGGTCATCGAGCTGAACAGGGCTCCGTCCTGGAACATGACCCCCCAACGCCGCTGCACCGCCCTGCGTTCCGCTTCGTTCGCCTGGTCCATCTCGACGCCGAGCACCTCGAGCGACCCGGCGGCCGGCCGGATCAGGCCGATGATCTCCTTCAACAGCACCGACTTGCCGGTGCCGGAGCCGCCGACCACGCCCAGCACCTCGCCGCGCCGGACGTCGAGGTCCAGCCCCTCGTGAATTACCTGGCTGCCGAACTGGGTCTTCAGGCCGCGCACGCGGATCACGACATCCTCGTCCGACGCCTGGGCCGGCGCCTGGCCCGGCGCCCCGGGATCCTCGCTCATGATCAGACTCCCAGGGTGGCGAACAGGATGGAGAACAGCGCGTCGAGCACGATCACCAGGAAGATCGAGACGACGACGGATTGGGTGGTCAGACGGCCGACGCTCTCGGCGCTGCCGGACACCTTCAGCCCTTCATAGCAGCCGACCATGGCGATGGCGAAGGCGAAGACCGGGGCCTTGACCATGCCGACCCAGAAGGTGCCGACGGTGATCGCCGACTTGAACTGCTGCAGGAATTGCGGCCCGCTGATGTCCAGCACGAAATACGACATCAGCCCGCCGCCGAAGATCGCCATGATGCTGGCATAGAACGTCAGCAGCGGCAGGGTGATGGCCAGGGCGAAGACCCGCGGGATCACCAGCACCTCGATCGGGTCGAGGCCCAGGGTCTCCATCGCGTCGACCTCCTGGTTGACCTGCATGGTGCCGATCTGCGCGGTGAAGGCCGAGCCGGAGCGGCCGGCGACGATGATCGCGGTGATCAGGCCGCCGAGCTCGCGCAGCACCGAGACGCCGAGCAGATTGACCACGAAGATCTGGGCGCCGAAGCGGCTGAGCTGGTCCGCCCCCTGATAGGCGAGCACCACCCCGATCAGGAAGGACAGCAGCCCGACGATCGGCATGGCGTTGAGGCCGGTGGCCTCGATGTTGTGGGCCAGCGCGGTGAAGCGGATCCGGCTCGGGTGCAGCAGAGTGGCGATGCTCTTGACCACCAGCATGCCGAGGAAGCTCAGCAGCGCCACCGCCTCGTCGCGGAAATGGTAGGTCGCCTTGCCGGTGCGGTACGCCAGCTCATACAGGATGTTGCGGTCGGGATGCTTGATCGGCTCGTCGCGCTCGACCCGCGACACCGCCTCGAGCAGCCCCTTCTGGTCGTCCGAGACGCCCTCGACCCGGACCGTGGCGCCAGCCGAAGTCAGATCCTCCTGGGTGCGGTGCACCAGCCAGGCGCCGACCGTGTCCAGCCGGGTGACCCCGGACAGGTCCAGCACCACCTCGCCCTTGACCGACTTCTGCACCAGCTCCGACAGCTCGCGGTCGAGCGGCGCCGCTGCCCGCGTCACCCAGGGCCCCTCGAGATGCAGCCGGGTGATGCCGCGCTCGACGCGGCTGTCGATCCGGGGCTCGGCGTCGACGGCCGCCGCCGTTGCCGTCACCGTGCGGCCTCCAGGACGGCCGGCTGCCGCACCTGCGAATTGCCTTTCGGGCGGCAGGCACTACGATGCAGGGTCGCTCCGGCCCGCAACCAAGGACGTCTCATGGATCTCAAGTCGCACATACGCGGCATCCCGGATTTTCCCAAGCCAGGCATCCTCTTCTACGACATCTCGCCGCTCCTGGCCCACCCGCAAGCGTGGCGGCATGCCGTCGACAGCCTGGCGACCGAGGTCCGTGCGTGGCAACCGGACCTGCTGGTCGGCATCGAATCTCGCGGGTTCCTGGCGGCGGCACCACTATCCTATGTGCTAGGCTGCGGGTTCGTGATGTGCCGCAAGCGCGGCAAGCTGCCGGGCGAGACCATCGGCCATCTCTACCAGCTCGAATACGGGTCGGACGCGATCGAGATCCAGGCCGACGCGATCAAGCCGGGGATGAAGGTGGTGGTGCTGGACGACCTGCTGGCGACCGGCGGCACCATGGCGGCGGCGATCCAGCTGCTGCGCCGGGTCGGCGCCGATGTCCGGGGCGCGGCCTGCCTGATCGAGCTGTCCTTCCTCGGCGGCCGCGAGAAGATCGACGCGCCGCTGATCTCGCTGCTGCAATACGACAGCTGAGGCCATCGGACCGGGCGGGCGGCTCAGCGGACCTCCTGCTGCGCGGTCCCGCTGCCGCTGCTCAGGTCATGCCAGGCGGTGCCGATCAGCGCCGCCGCCCCCACGGCCAGCAGCGCCACCACCGCCACCGCCATCAGGCTGCGCAGGCTCGGCACGCTCGACCGGTATTCCGGCTCGTCGAACAGGCTGTGGTTGAGCCGATGCAGGAGATCGGCGTCGCTGCGCGGGGCGGACGGACGATCGAGGAACCGCTCGACCACGCGGTCCTCGCAGATGGGAAGGCCAGCTGAAGCCCGTGCCGGCCGCGCCGCCGGCCTGCGCTCGATCTCTTGCGCCTCGATCATCGCCAGCCCTGTCTCCATCCGCACCGCCCTCATCGGCCACCGCTGATGCCGGCACTATAAGCGCGCCGAGGCCGCCGGCATCAAATATCGCGTTTCACAAGGTTTCCCGCCCGGCTCCCCATCGATGACCGACGTTTTCGATAAATGCAATTAGGAATGACACGCATTTGCTTGACCGGCATGCGCGGATGTGAGAATGACTCTCAACATCGATTGTCCGATCAATCTCACCGTGGATGGGGACACCATGCTGGATCAACCCTCAACGCATGCCGTCGAGCCGCCGCAGCGGCCCGCCGCCACCAGCCTCGACACGCGCGACCTGTTCGGCGCCCGCCGCGAGCTGACGATCCAGCACGGCGACGACGTCTACCGCCTGCGGATCACCCGCAACAGCAAGCTGATCCTGACCAAGTAGCCCTCTCTCGCTCGCGCCCCCAGCAAGCCGGGCACCGCCCGTCGCCAGGTCTGCGCGAGGACCCGTCGCTCGAACAGGTTCTCGTCCATGCTTCTGCAGCCCAGGCGGCCCATGGTTCGGCCGCGTTTTCGCATGTCCTGTCGCACCCCGCCGGCCGCCGGCGCACCACGTCACCGGTGATCGGAGAGCATGATGCAGAGCCTCGAACCTGATCTCCAATCCCCGCCGACCGCCCTTGCCGCGCGCTGGGCGGCGTTGCGTGCCGAGCAGCCGCAGCTGCGCGCCCGCGACGCCGCGGCTGCGCTGGGGGTCAGCGAGGGTGAGCTCGTCGCCTCACAGATCGGTGCGGGCACCACGCGCATCGGCGGCGACTGGAGCACGATCCTGCAGGCGGTCGAGGTGCTCGGCCCGGTCATGGCGCTGACCCGGAACGAAAGCGTGGTGCACGAGAAGACCGGCACCTACCAGAACGTCTCGGCCGGCAGTCATGTCGGCCTGGCGCTGGGCCCGGACATCGACCTGCGGCTGTTCTACACCCGCTGGGCCCACGGCTTCGCGGTCGGCGGCGCCGAGACGACACAGCCGGGGCCGAAGCCGAGCCTGCAGTTCTTCGACGCCGCCGGCACCGCGATCCACAAGATCTACCTGACCGAGGGCAGCGACCGCGCCGCCTTCATCGCCCTGGTCGAGCGCTTCCGCCATGCCGACCAGGTCCCGGCGCTGGCGCCGCAGGAGATGGTCCGCCCGGCCGTCCTGGACGATGCCGAGATCGACGTCGCCGGCTTCCGCGCCGGCTGGGACGCGATGGAGGACACGCACCAGTTCTTCGGCCTGCTCAAATCGCACCGGCTCGACCGGCTGCAGGCGATGCGCCTGGCCGAGCCGCAGCGGGCCGAGCCGGTCGGCCGCGACGCGCTGCGTCGGGTGCTGACCGAGGCGGCCGCGACCGGCGCCTCGATCATGGTCTTCGTCGGCAATCCCGGCTGCCTGCAGATCCACACCGGCCCGGTGCACCGGCTGCACGACATGGGGGCCTGGCTGAACGTGCTGGATCCGGGCTTCAACCTGCATCTGCGCGAGGACCGGATCGACAGCGCCTGGATGGTGCGCAAGCCGACCAAGGACGGCGTCGTCACCTCGCTGGAGCTGTTCGACGTCGACGGCACGCTGATGGCGATGCTGTTCGGCGCCCGCAAGCCGGGCCAGCCGGAACGATCCGACTGGCGCGAGCTGGTGGGCCGGGTCAGCGCCCTGGGCGCCGTCTGATGCGCCCGCTCCTGCCCCTCGTCGCCGCGGCGCTGCTCGCGGCCGCCCTGCCCGTCCGGGCGGAGCCGCCGCAGCGCGTCGTCGTCGCTGGCGGCGACATCACCGAAATCGTCTACGCCCTGCACGCCGAGGACCGCATCGTCGGGGTCGATACCACCAGCCTGTATCCGCCCGCAGCCCGTGAGCGGCCGGATGTCGGCTATCTGCGCCAGCTTTCGGCCGAGGGCATCCTGTCGCTGAGCCCGGATCTGGTGCTGACCACGGTGTCGGCCGGCCCGCCGGCGGTGCTGGAGCAGATCCGCTCCGCCGGCACGCCGGTCGAGGCCCTGCCCGAGGCCTTCACCGCCGAGGGCGTCGTCGCCAAGATCGTCGGCGTGGAGAAGGCGCTCGGCCTGGCCGACTCCGGGCTCAGCCAGGCGGTCCGCGCCGATTTCGCGACGGTGGCCGCCGCCGTCGCCAAGGTCCCGTCGAAGCCGCGGGTGCTGTTCGTGCTGTCGATCACCCAAGGCGCGCCGCTGGGCGGCGGCGGCGGCACCGCGGCGGACGGCATCATTCGCCTGGCCGGCGGCACCAACGCGGTCGGCGAGATGGAGCGGTACAAGCCGCTGTCGCCTGAGGCGGTGGCCGCCGCGGCGCCGGAGGTGGTGGTGATCGCCAGCCACGCCGTCGAGCCGAATGGCGGCATGGTGAAGATCGCGGCGCTGCCGGTCTTCGCCCAGACCCCCGCGGCCAAGTCGGGCCGGATCATCTCGATGGATTCGCTCTACCTGCTCGGCTTCGGGCCGCGCACGCCGCAGGCGGCGCGTGACCTGGCGGCCGTGCTGCATCCCGGCTGGACCCCGCCCACCCTGCCCGATCGGGCCTGGAGCGCGGGTTCATGACGGTCTTGGCCGCAGGCAGCGCGATCGCGCCCTCGGCCGAACGGCGGCAGGCTCGGCGCCTGTCGCTGACCCTGGCCGGGCTGACGCTGCTGCTGGCCACCACGGTGCTCGCCAGCATCAGCATCGGGCCGGCGGACATTCCGGTCAGCCATGTGCTGGCGGTCCTCGGCCACCATCTCGGTCTCGGCAGCCTCGACGCGGTGACCGCGCGCGATGCCGCCATCATCGACGCCATCCGGCTGCCGCGGACGCTGCTCGGCGCCATGGTCGGCGCCGTCCTCGCCGTCTCCGGGGCGATGATGCAGGGGCTGTTCCGCAACCCGCTGGCAGATCCCGGCCTGATCGGGGTCAGCGGCGGCGCCGCCTTCGCCGGCGTTTCGGTGATCTCGCTGGGCCTGCCGGCGGCGCTGGCCGGCATCCCCATCCTTCGCCTCTATGCCCTGCCGCTGGCGGCCTTTCTCGGCGGCCTGGTCACCACCATCGCCGTCTATCGCTTGTCGAAGCGCGAGGGCCGGGTGTCGGTGACCATGATGCTGCTGGCCGGCATCGCGGTGAACGCGCTGGTCGCCACCGGCACCGGCACTGTCGTGTTCAAGGCCGATGAGAACGCGATGCGGACCATCACCTTCTGGACCCTGGGCAGCCTGAGCGGCGCGACCTGGACCTCGGTGCTGGCCGTGCTGCCCTTCGCCCTGGTGCTGCTGGCCGCCGTCGCGCTGGCGGCCCGGGCGCTGAACGGCATGCTGCTGGGCGAGGCGGTGGCGCTGCATCTGGGCTTCCCGGTCGAGAAGCTGACCCGCCTGCTGGTCGGCACGGTCGCGCTGGCGGTCGGCGCCGCGGTCGCGGTCAGCGGCATGATCGGCTTCGTCGGGTTGCTTGTGCCGCACATGCTGCGGCTGGTGATCGGCGCCGATCATCGCGGCCTGCTGCCGGCCACGGCCCTCCTGGGCGCCGCCCTGCTTCTCGGCTCCGACCTGGTCGCGCGCGTCGCGGTCGCCCCGGCCGAGCTGCCGATCGGCATCGTCACCACCGGCCTCGGCGCCCCCGTCTTCCTGGCGCTGCTGCTGCGCCGGCGGAGGTCCGAGCCATGATCCGGGCGGAATCCGTCGCCTTCAGCATCGGCCGGGCCCAGCTGCTCGACGGCGTCGACCTCGCCGTCGCCCCCGGCCGCTTCACCGCCGTGATCGGCCCGAACGGCGCCGGCAAGTCGACGCTGCTGCGCTGCCTGTGCGGCGAGATCGCGCCGGCGTCCGGCCGCGTCACCCTTGACGGCACGCCGATTTCGGCCTGGGACCTGGTCGCCCTGGCCCGGCGCCGGGCGGTGCTGCCGCAGCAGGTGACGCTGGATTTCCCGTTGACCGCCCGCGAGGTGGTGGCGCTGGGCCGCGGGCCGCATCGCGGCGTCGCCGATGCCGGCGCCGACCGCCGGGCCGTCGACGCGGCCCTGGACGCCGCCGACGTGACGGTCTTGGCCGAGCGCTCCTACCCGACCCTGTCCGGCGGCGAGCAGCAGCGCGTCCAGTTCGCCCGGGCGCTGGCCCAGATCCACGGGACCTTGGCCGCGCCGACCTATCTGCTGCTGGACGAGCCCACCGCCAGCCTCGACCTGGCGCATCAATCCGCGGTGCTGCGCATCGCCCGCGCCCTGGCCGATGCCGGTACCGGCGTGCTGGCCATCCTGCACGACCTGAACCAGGCCGCCCGCTACGCCGACGAGATGGTGCTGCTGCGCCGCGGCCGGGTCTTCGCCGCCGGACCGCCGGCCGAGGTGCTTACCGCCGCGACCGTGGAGGCTGTGTTCGGCTGCCCGGTCGAGATCATTCCCAACCCGCATTCCGACAGGCCCTTCCTTGTTCCGCTCTGAGGACATCATGACCAGCCGACGCCAATCAGTGTCCGCGCTCTCCGCCCTGCTCCTGGCCCTCTCCGCGGCGCCGGCCCTGGCGGAAACCGCAGCCCCCGCAGCGGCCCCGAACGGCGTCAGCCTGGAGCTCAACACGCTCGAGCCGCGCGGCCAGAACTGCGCCGTGAACATGGTGTTCGGCACCGGCGACGATGCCTACCAGTCGTTCAAGCTGGACCTCGTCTTCTTCGGCACCGACGGCGCCATCCGCAAGCGCCTGGCGGTCGACGCGGCGCCGCTGCGGGCCCGCAAGACCAGCGTCAAGGCCTTCGAGATCTCGGGCCTGGCCTGCGACGCGATCGGCTCGGTCCTGGTCAACGACGTGCTCGACTGCCGCACCGGGGCCGGTGCCGTGGCCGACTGCATCGACCGGGTCGAGACCAAGTCGCGCCTGCCCGTCGCCCTGATGCGCTGAGGAGGGCTCCCATGTCGCACGATCTCTCGATCATCACCCTGGTGCAGCAGGCGGACGTCATCGTCCAGGGCGTGCTGGCGCTGCTGGTGCTGGCCTCCATCGGCTGCTGGGGCATCGTCATCGACAAGCTGTTCACCATCGGCCGGCTGCGCCGCGCCGCCGCCGAGCTGCGCCGCCGGGTCGACACCGAGCACGAGGTCGACGTGATCCCGGCCGACCCGGCCAAGCCGATCGTCGAGGCCGGCCTGGCCCAGTGGCGGGCGTTCGATGCCGAGGAGACCCGGGCCGAGTGCCGCGACCGGATCGAGCGCGCCATGCGACGCGCCGCCGGCGAGGTCATCCGCCGGCGCGAGCTGGGGCTGCCGTTCCTCGCCACCATCGGCTCGGCCGCGCCCTTCGTCGGGCTGTTCGGCACGGTCTGGGGCATCATGAACAGCTTCACCTCGATCGCCAGCTCGCAGGACACCAGCCTGGCGGTGGTGGCCCCGGGCATCGCCGAGGCGCTGTTCGCCACGGCGATCGGCCTGGTCGCCGCGATCCCGGCGGTGATGGCCTACAACAAGTTCTCGACCGATCTGCGCCGGATCAACCAGACCTTCATCACCGCCATCGGCCAGATGGCCGAGCACCTGTCCGGCACGCGGCGCGCCGCGGCCACCCGGCGCGAGGCCGCCGAGTAATGGCCGGCGCCATGCTCGATTCCGGCGGCGACGGCGACGATTACGCGCCGCTGGCCGAGATCAACGTCACGCCGCTGGTCGACGTCATGCTGGTGCTGCTGATCATCTTCATGGTCGCGGCGCCGCTGATGATGGTCGGCGTGCCGGTCGACCTGCCGAAGACCAGCGCCGCCAAGATCGGCCAGCCGCAGAAGCCGGTGATCCTGACCGTCGACAAGGTCGATCGACAACGGCCAGGTGCTGACGCCGGAGACGGCGCCGGCGGCACTGCAGGCGGCGCACCAGGCCAATCCCGACGCCATGGTCTATGTCCGCGGCGACCGCGACGTGCCCTATGGCAAGGTGATGGAGGCGATGGGCGTGGTCGGCCAGGCCGGCTTCGCCAAGGTGTCGCTGATCGCCCAGGGGATGGCACCCCAGCCGGCCGCCGCCGGCGTTCCGGCCGCCGCCGGCGCACCTGCCGCAACCGGGGCCGGCGCCGCGCCGACCGCGCCATGACCCGCCTGCGCGTGACCGGACGCGGCGTCGCCTATGCCGCGTCCGCGCTGATTCACGGCGGCGTGGTCTGGGCGCTGCTGCCCAGCCTGACCGGATCGGCGGCGCCGACGCCCGCCGAGACGCCGATGGCGATCGAAATGGCGGGCTTTGCCGGGCCGTCGGACGCGGTCGACGCGACCGAGCCGGTGGAGACTGCTCAGGCGGAGCCGGTCGAGCCGACGGAGACGATGCCGCCCCCGCCGACCGAGACGGTGCCGCCCGAGACCGTGCAGGACCAGCCGGTCGAGATCGTGCCCGAGGAACCACCCCCAACCGCCGAATCGCCGGAGACCGAGACGGCGGAGATCCAGCCGCCGGAGCCGACGCCCGAGACACCGCCGCCGGAGCTGGTGACCACGACCGGAGAGACCGAGGCGGTCGTCGCCGCCGTGCCGGAGACCGTCCAGGCCACGGAGCCGGAGATCGTTCCGCCGCCGACGACCAAGCCGAAACCCCCGGCCGAGCGGCGCCCGCAGCGCCGGCAGCCGCGACCGACCCAAGAGCCGGCGGAGGTTGCCCCGGCGCAGCAGGCGGCGCTTCCGCCTCAGCCTGCCGCCCCGCCCCCGGCCGCGTCCTCGGCCAGTTCGGCGCACGCCGCGGACTACCAGACCAAGCTCGTCGGCTACATCCAGCAACGCCTCAACCGGGCGAACATCAGGCTGCGCCAAGCCACCACCATCACGGTCCGCTTCACGCTGCACCCGGATGGCGGCGTGGAGGATCCGGTTCTCGTCACGTCGTCAGGAAATGAGAGTGTCGACGGCACAGTGCTGCGGGTGCTGGGCCGGCTGTCCGCCCCGGAACCCCCGTCAGGGTTCCCGGCGCTAATCACGGCGCAGTTCATCCTTCAGCTCTAGCCGGCCCGTCAGCCCAGCTGGGGATGCCGCACCAGCAGCCGTTCCGCCTCCGCCAGGTCCTCGGGCGTGTTGCCGTTGAGGAAGGGGTCGACCGGGTCGGCGGCGAATTCGGCGACGGCGAAGCCGTGGCCGCCGGCCCAGCGCTCGACCTTGCGGATTCCCTCCTCGACCAGGGCCCGCCGCAGATCGTGGCGCAGCGCCACCGGCCACAACGCCGCCACCGGATGGGTCCGGCCGCCCGAGGCGGCGACGGCGATCGCCTGCCCCTGGTCGCGGCGGGCCGCCGCCAACCGCGCCACCAGGTCGCGCGGGATGAACGGCGCATCGCAGGGAAAGCTGGCCACCAAGCCGATGTCCGGCCGGGTTGCCGCCGCCAGGTCCAGCGCCGCCAGGATCCCCGCCAGCGGCCCCGGCGCGCCGGGCACATCGTCCGGCACCACCGGCAGGCCCCAGCGCGCGAAGCGGGACGGGTCGCCATTGGCGTTGAGCCACAGCGCCGACACCTGCGGCGCCGCCCGGGCGATCACCCGGTCGAGCAGGGTGACGCCGCCGAGCGGCCGCAGCGCCTTGTCGCCGCCGCCCATGCGCCGGGCCAGGCCGCCGGCCAGGATCACGCCGGCCACACCGTCCGGGCTCACGCCCCGGCGACCAGATAGACGGCCAGGGCCAGCACCACGACGACGAAGATCAGGATCGGGAGAACGCCGCTCGGCCGTTCGACGATGCGGGTGACGGCAGGGCCGCCCGCGCGCTGCACCGTCACCGGGTTGTCGCGCAGGCGCTGGACCGTGCTTCCGGCGGCGGCCCGGCGCATCGCCGGAAGCGGCACTGCGGACTTGGCCTGGGCCTTGGCGTCCGCCCGCCGCGCCGCGACCTGGCGCATCACCGACGCGACCGCCGCCGCGGCATCGCCTGTCGCCCCCGGGCGGCGGGACCGGCCGCGCATCAGTCCCAGCCCGACGAGGGCCATGACCGCACCGAGGCCGCCGGCGATCAACTGGTCGCTCCAGATCGCCAGGGGGTCGGCCAGCACGGCCCGGTCCTGGTGGTCGGGATCGATCAGCACCGCCACCCGGTCGCCCGGCTGCGGGGTGGTCGCCAGGCCGGTGTCGACCGCGGCATAGATGGCGCGCAGCGTGCCCAGGCGCACCACGGTCTTCGCCCCGGCCAGCGCCGGCGTCGACCGATCCCCTGCCCCGGGCGGCAGCACCACCCCCTGGAGCTCGACCGCGTCCTTGCGCCACTGCTCGCGGTCCCAGGCGCCGCTGACGGCGCCGAACACCAGGAAAGCGCCGGCCACCAGCAGCAGCACGCCCACCAATCTGCGGATCATCGGTCCCCGCTGTCTTCCCACATCGCGAAAAATCATACGCGCTCCGCGCAGGCCGGCCTATCGCGTTC
This sequence comes from Inquilinus limosus, assembly GCA_019508225.1. GTDB lineage: Bacteria > Pseudomonadota > Alphaproteobacteria > DSM-16000 > Inquilinaceae > Inquilinus > Inquilinus limosus_D. The sequence continues at coordinate 17,015 of JAEKLZ010000237.1, forward strand.
GCCGGGGAGGCGTCCTATATTGTCGTATATGACGCTCCAGACGCCGACGCCCAGGATCGATCCATCGCCCTCCTCCAGCGCCCCGCTGGTGGATCCGTTCGGCCGCGCCATCCGTTATCTGCGGGTTTCGGTGACCGATCGCTGCGACTTCCGCTGCGTCTACTGCATGGCGGAGGAGATGACCTTCCTGCCGAAGGCGGAGCTGCTGACGCTCGAGGAGCTGGACCGGCTGTGCAGCGCCTTCATCCGCTACGGCGTCGGCAAGCTGCGCCTGACTGGCGGCGAACCCCTGGTCCGGCGCGACGTGATGACGCTGATCCGCAGCCTGTCGCGGCATCTCGGCACCGGCGCGCTGGAGGAGCTGACGCTGACCACCAATGGCAGCCAGCTGGCCCGCCATGCCGAGGATCTGGCGGCCTGCGGCGTCCGTCGGATCAATGTCAGCCTGGACACGCTGGACCCGGCCAAGTTTCTCGCCATCACCCGCTGGGGCAAGTTCGACAAGGTGATGGAGGGCATCGCCGCCGCCAAAGCCGCCGGCATCAAGGTCAAGATCAACGCGGTGGCGCTGAAGGGCGTCAATGACGACGAATTCGATTCGCTGATCCGCTGGTGCGGCGAGAACGGCCACGACCTGACGTTGATCGAGGTGATGCCGATGGGCGACATCGGCGGCGAGGACCGGCTGGACCAGTATCTGCCGCTGTCGCAGGTGCGGGCCGACCTCGCCCGGCGCTGGACGCTGACCGAGACCGACCACCGCACCGGCGGGCCGGCGCGCTATGTCCGGGTCGAGGAGACGGGCGGAAGGCTCGGCTTCATCACCCCGCTCACCCATAATTTCTGCGAAAGCTGCAACCGGGTGCGGCTGACCTGCACCGGCACCCTCTATATGTGCCTCGGCCAGGACGACGCCGCCGATCTGCGGACGCCGCTGCGCACCGACCCGACCGATGCGGCGCTGGAGGCCACGATTCGCGAGGCCATCCTGCGCAAGCCCAAGGGGCATGACTTCTTCATCGACCGCCGCCACATGCAGCCCGCCGTGGCGCGGCACATGAGCGTGACCGGCGGCTGATCACGCCAGCGTGAGCATCAGCAGGGTGCCGGACACCGCCGTGCCGGCGGTGACCATCGCGAAGCGCAGGCCGCACCACGACAGCAGCACGCCGACGGTCACGAACGTCCCCATCAAAGCCGGTACCATCATCATCGCCAGTCTCCCTCTCGGCTTTTCTCGTCGCTGACAGGGGGCACTCTCCCCCCTCTTCCGTGAAACGACCGTGAACGGCCCTTTCACAGTCGCTCACGGTCGGGGTAGACCAGGACTCCCCTTCGGCTACAGTCGCCGGCCATGACCTCCGCCTCTCCCGATCCGGCCCCACCCCGCATGGCGATCCTCGCCGCCGATTCCGCCGAGGCTCTGGCGGCCCAGGCCCGGCTCGTCGCCCGCTGGGGCCAGCACCTCCCGGAGGCGGCGGACGTGATCGTGGCCCTGGGCGGCGACGGCTTCCTGCTGGAGACGCTGCATCGCTGCGTCGACCGGCGCCGGCCGATCTACGGCATGAATTGCGGCTCGGTCGGCTTCCTGCTGAACGACTTCCAGGAGGAGGACCTGGCCAGCCGGGTGGCGGCGGCGCGCACCGTGATCCTGCATCCGCTGCGGATGCGGGCGACCACGGTCGACGGCACGGTGCACGAGGCGCTGGGCATCAACGAGGTCTCGGTGCTGCGCCAGACCCGGCAGACGGCGAAGCTGCGAATCACGGTCGACGGCATCGTCCGCATGCCGGAGCTGATCTGCGACGGCGCCATCGTGTCGACCCCGGCCGGCAGCACCGCCTACAACCTGTCGGCGCATGGTCCGATCATCCCGCTCGGCGCCGGCATCCTGGCGCTGACGCCGATCAGCGCCTTCCGGCCGCGGCGCTGGCGCGGCGCCCTGCTGCCGCAGCGCGCGAAGATCGTGCTCGACATGCTGGAGTTGCCGAAGCGGCCGGTCAGCGCCGTCGCCGATTCGACCGAGGTGCGCGACGTGGCCCGGGTCGAGATCGCCGAGGACCGGTCGGTGTCGCTGCACCTGCTGTTCGACCCCGGCAAGACGCTGGAGGAGCGGATCTTGAAGGAGCAGTTCGAGCCTTAGCCGCGATTCGGCCCCATTTTCCTCGCCTGCCGGATTATTCTATGCTTCGCGCGGCTTTTCGCGACCGATCGGTTTTGACCCCAACCCTGCCGCCTCATTCATCGTGCGGGGATTTTCGCCCGGGAGGCATGTCTTGGCGCCGACCAACACCTCGCTGCAGGATTACGTCGACTACCTGAAGACCGGCTACTGGCAGTGGTCCCAGGGGCGTGACTACAAGCTGCCCGACCTCGACGTCGCGATCGATCTCCGCGGCCTCGAGGACAACCCGGCCCAGCTCGCCGCGGCCCGGCTGGCGATGCAGCAGTGGAGCGCCGTCGTCCCGGTCACCTTCCGCGAGGTCACCGACGGCGCCGAGATCATCTTCGAGAACATCGCGCCGGGCGCCTTCTTCACGCAGGCATCGAAGCTGCTGAACATCGGCCAGACCTTCTGGGGCGGCAACTTCCAGCCGGGCGGCTACGGCTTCCAGGCCTTCCTGCACGAGATCGGCCACGCCCTCGGCCTCGGCCATGGCGGCCCGTACAACACCGGCGGTTATTACTGGACCGATGCGATCTTCACCAAGGATGTCTGGCCGTATTCGGTGATGTCCTATTTCAGCGGTGAAGATGCCGGGTTCGGCAGCAGCGCCTACGCGACCTCGCCGATGGGCGCCGATATCGCCGCGATCCTGCAGAAATACCTGCCGCGCGGCACGGTCGTCGCCATGAACACGGGCGACGACATCTACGGCTTCGGCGGCCGGGAGGGATTCCGCTTCGGCCCCGACGGGTTGGCGAGCAATGCCGGCTTCGCCATTCACGATACCGGCGGCCACGACGTCCTCGACCTGTCCGGGTCGCTGTATGGCTGCCGGATCGATGTCCGGCCCGGCGCCTTCTCCAGCGTCAATGCCCGCGGTTACAACATCTATATCTATCCCGGCGCCGACCCGTCGCCGATCGAGGAGGTGCGCGGTTCCAACAGCGACGACCGGATCACGGGCAGCGCCGGGGCCAACACGCTGCTCGGCCATGGCGGCGACGACGTGCTGCGCGGCGAGGCCGGCGGCGACCGCCTGGACGGCGGCGCCGGCCTGGATCAGGCGAGCTACGAGACCTCCGCCACCGGGGTCGAGATCGACCTGCGGGGCGGCACGGCGACCGGCGGCGACGCGGCCGGCGACGTGCTGAGCGGCATCGAGATCGTGGTCGGGTCGCGCCATGCCGACCGGCTCACCGGCAACGACGAGCGCAACGCCCTCCATGGCGGCGACGGCGACGACACCCTGATCGACGGCGGCGGCAACGACCGGCTGGTCGGGGGCGCCGGGCGCGACCGGATCGAGGGCGGTGCCGGCAACGATTCGATCGATGCCGGCGCCGGGGACGACACGCTCGCCGGCGGTGCCGAGCATGACGCGATCTCCGGCGGGGACGGCGCCGACACGATCGACGGCGGCGACGGCTCGGACGTCCTGGACGGCGGTGCCGGCGCCGACACCCTGCGCGGTGGGGCCGGCATCGACACCGCCTCCTATGCGACGGCCCCCACGGGGGTAGCCGTCGATCTCTCCGCCGGCCGGGGCACGACCGGCCATGCCGCGGGGGATCGGCTCGAGGGCATCGAGCGGATCCTGGGGTCGGTCCACAACGACACCCTGACCGGCGATGCCGGGGCCAATGCCCTGACCGGGGACAACGGCAATGATGCGCTTTGCGGCAATGCCGGCGCCGACACCCTCGTCGGCGGCGGCCACGGCGACCGCTTCATCTACGCCGCCGCGGGCGACAGCACCGTCGCGGCGGCCGGCCGGGACACGATCGTCGACTTCTGGTCCGGCGAGGGCGACCGGATCGATCTCCGCCTCATCGACGCCGACGGCAACGCGGCCAATGGCGACACTGCCTTCATCTTGGGCACCGGCGGCTTCACCGGGGCCGGGGCAGAGATCCGGGTCGTCCAGACCGCCACCCTCCGGGTGTTCCTGGTGCAGGCCGACATCGACGGCAACCGGATCCCGGACTTCGCCATCCTGGTCTCGATCGTGCAGGACCTCGGTGCCGGCGAATTCCTGCTCTGACCCTGCCCGGATCGCGGCCGGAGAGACCGGTCGGCTGCGTTTCCGCCATAAAGTTCCGGTGAAATAATCCGACCTGCCCTGTGGCCGCTATGGCACACTGCGGCCGCGCCAAGAGGAGCGGAATTCCATCATGCCGATCTCGCCCTTTGCGATCGTCGTCCTGGCCATCCTGGTCCTGGCGATCCTCGTCATTTTCATGGGCGTCAAATCCGTGCCCCAGGGCCGGGAATGGACGGTCGAGCGGTTCGGCCGCTACACCCGCACCCTGCGCCCCGGCCTGAACCTGATCGTGCCCTTCGTCGACCAGATCGGCGCCAAGCTGTCGATGATGGAGACGGTGCTGGAGGTGCCGCAGCAGGAGATCATCACCCGCGACAACGCCATGGTGACGGTCGACGGCGTGATCTTCTACCAGGTACTGGACGCGGCCAAGGCAGCCTATGAGGTCGGCAATCTCGAATCGGCGATCATCAACCTGACCATGACCAACATCCGCACGGTCATGGGCTCGATGGACCTGGACGAGTTGCTGTCCAACCGCGACCAGATCAACGTCAAGCTGATGAAGGTGGTCGACGACGCCACCGAGCCCTGGGGCGTCAAGGTCACCCGCATCGAGATCCGCGACATCACCCCGCCGCGCGACCTGGTCGAGAGCATGGGCCGGCAGATGAAGGCCGAGCGCGACCGCCGCGCCACCATCCTCGAGGCCGAGGGCACCCGGCAGGCGCAGATCCTGCGCGCCGAGGGCCTGAAGCAGGCGGCGATCCTGGAGGCCGAAGGCCGGCGCGAGGCCGCCTTCCGCGACGCCGAGGCGCGCGAGCGTTCGGCCGAGGCCGAGGCCAAGGCGACCGGCATGGTCAGCGAGGCCATCGCCAATGGCAGCGTCCAGGCGCTCAACTACTTCGTCGCCACCAAATATGTCGATTCGCTGAAGGCGATCGCCAGCGCGCCGAACCAGAAGGTGCTGTTCATGCCGCTCGACGCCGCCAATGTGATCGGCGCCATCGGCGGCATCGCCGAGATTGCGCGCGAGGCTTTCGGCCCTCCCGGCTCCAGAGCTGAGGCCACCCTGCCGCCGCCGGCCTCCCCGCCCCGGCGGCCGCCGCCCGATCCTGCCGCGCCGGCGCCGGAGGGCGGGCCGTGGGGGCCGAAGGCATGATCGTCCAGGGCCCGGAATTCTGGTGGTGGTGGATCGCCGGCGTGGTGCTGCTGATCCTCGAGGTGATGGTGCCCGCCACCTTCTTCCTCTGGCTCGCCATCGCCGCCGGCATCGTCGGCGTGCTCTCCTGGGTGATCCCGTCGCTCGGCTGGGAAATCCAGATTCTGATCTTCGCCGTGCTGTCGGTGGTCAGCGTCGTGGCCTGGCGGGTCTGGCTGAAGCCGCACACCGAGGCCAGCGACCAGCCGACGCTGAATCGCCGCGGCGAGCAATATGTCGGCCGGGTGCTGACGCTGACCGAGCCGATCGCCAACGGCGTCGGCCGCATCCGGGTCGCGGACGCGACCTGGGGCGTGGAAGGCCCGGACCTGCCCGCCGGCACCCGCATCCGCATCGCCGCCGTGGTCGGGACGCGGTTCCGGGTCGAGCAGGACTACGGGTAGACGCAGCGTCGGCCCGAGACCGCGAACCCTATGTCTGCTTGTCCGCTGTCAGCCACGGATCGATCACCGGTACATTCATCGGTTCGAAGTCGTGGGCATTGCGGGTCACCACCGTCAATCCGTGGACCAGGGCCGTGGCCGCGATTAAGGCGTCGGTGACGGGGCGCCGATCAGGGACTTGCAACAATGCGCACCGCCGCACCACCCGCAGATCGACCGGCAGGATCCGGCCGTCGAACGCCGTCAGGACTCTCTCCTCGATCCAGCGTCGCAGCAGTTCGCCTTGCGCCGGGTCCCGGCGGGCCACCGACAGCCGACCTTGGTCGAGCTCCAGAATCGTGATCGCCGAAATGTAGAGTTCGGCCGCAGGCACCGACGCCAGCCATGCCATAACGGCAGGCAGTGCCCTCGCCCGCTTCCGCGTCTCCGACACGACATTGGTGTCGAGCAGGAAACTCATTCGAGGTCGGATGCGCGCAGAACGATGTCAATCCGCGGCGGGTCGAAATCGATGTCCTCGGTTCCCGGAAGGTCGAGCAGGTCGAGGATGCTGGGTTGGCGGCCGGTCAGCTTGCGATAGGTGTCGTGGTTCATCAGCACATAAGCAGGCCGACCGCGATCGGTGATGACCACAGGAGCCCGATCAGCTTCACGCTTGGCACGACTCACGTCCTGGTTGAATTCACGGCTGGAGATCTTCGTCATCGCATGCCTCGCCCACCGAATGTAGCTACGATACTACATTCGGTGGACGAGGTGAAGAGCTGCCTCATACCCCTCGCAAGGCCTCGTCGATCGCGGCCATCTGCGGCAGGCCGCCGGGGATCAGGTGGATCAGCGCGTTGAAGGCGTGGATCATGCCGGGCGCCATGACATAGGTCACCGGCACCTTCGCCTCCTTCAGCATCCGGGCATAGACCCGCGCCTCGTCGCGCAGCGGGTCGCATTCCGCCGCCAGCACGAAGGTCTTCGGCAGCCGCGGCGGAATCGGATGCAGGATCGGCGAGGCCAGCGGGTGGTCGGGGGCGTCGTCCGGCCCGAGATAGCATTGCCGGAACCATTCGAGGTCGAGGCGGTCCAGCCCGTAGCCGTCGCCGTAATCCAGCACCGAATGCTGGCTCATGGTCAGATCGAGCCAGGGGCACAGCAGATAGGTCAGGGCGATGCGCGGCCCGTTCTCGGTCGCCGCCAGCCGGCTGATCGCGGCGGCCAGGCCGGCGCCGGAACTGGTGCCGCCGACCATCAGCCGGCGCGGGTCGCCGCCGAAACTGGCGGCATGATGCGCGGTCCAGAGCAGGGCGTCATAGGCATCGTCGATCGCTGCCGGGAACGGATGGTCGGGGCCGAGGCGATAGCTGGCCGAGATCACCAGCGCCGGGGTGTTGGCCGCGATCCGCCGGGCCTCGTCCTCGCTCTCCTCGATGCCGCCCAGGACATAACCGCCGCCATGGAAGTACAGCGCCACCGGCAGCGGCCGCGTCCCAGCCCCCTTCGGCCGCAGGATGCGCACCCGGCGGGGGCCGGCCCGGCCCTCGATCTCGTAATCCTCGACCAGATCCATCTCCGGCAGCGTCGGCATCCGCGACAGCTTCAACTCGCTGAACACCGCTTTCGCCCGGTCCGCCCCTATATCGGCCCAGGACTGGATGCTCGTCTTCTCCCGCCAGCGCTCCACCGCCTCCAGATACGCCTCGCAGTCGGGATGCAGGATCATCAAGAACTCCGGATCGACGGTACGGTGCTCGGTGCCCGGCCGGAACGCTCAGCGCGCGACCATCGTTCCGATGACGTCATCGAGCTGTCATCGTTCCGATGACGGGCGCCCACAGCACGTCATCGATGTGGTCCGCGCCGGTCGCGAGCATCACCAGGCGATCGAACCCTAGCGCGATCCCGCTGCAGTCGGGAAGGCCGCCGCCACGGTCCGGATCGAGCGCCGCCAGGAAGTCCTCGTCGATCGGATAGCGGACGCCGTAGAGCTGCTGCTTCAGATCCATGTCGGCCTCGAACCGGGCCTGCTGCGCCGCGGCATCGGTCAGCTCGCCGAAGGCGTTGGCCAGCTCCAGCCCGGCGACATAGAGCTCGAACCGCTCGGCGGTGCGCGGGTCGGCCGGATTCGGCCGCGACAGAGCCGCCATCGACACCGGGTACTCGGTCAGCACGCAGGGGGCGCCGAGGCCCAGATTGGGCTCGATCCGCTCCAGGAACACACGGAAGAACAGGTCGTCCCAGCGGTCACCGTCACGCGCCGGGATGCCGATCGCGGCGGTCGCCGCGTTCAGCAGGGCCAGGTCCGGGTTCAGCGGGTCCGGCGCGGTCGCCAGCAGGTCGATGCCGGTGAACTCCAGGAACGCCTGCTGCACCGTCAGCACCCGCCACTCGGCGAAGGGGTCGCAGTCCTGCCCACGCCAGCTCAGCCGGTCTCGCCCGGCGGCGCGGGCCGCCGCCTGGAACAAGGTCCGGCAATCGCCGATCAGCGTCTCGTAGCCCTCCCCCGCCCGGTACCACTCGATCATCGAGAATTCCGGATGGTGGGTGGCGCTGCGCTCGGCGTTGCGGAACACGTGGCTCAGCTGGAAGATCCGCTCCAGCCCGGCCGCGAGCAGCTTCTTCATCGCGAATTCGGGGCTGGTGTGCAGGTACAGGCGCTGGGCGTCGTCCGGATGCGGGCCGCGCAGCTCGGTCGCGAAGGCGACCAGATGCGGCTCCAGCCCGGGCGAGACCTGCAGCGCCGGGGTGTCGACCTCGAGGAAGCCGCGCTCGGCGAAGACCTGCCGCACGGCGGCGGTGATCCGCGCCCGCGCCTCCAGATAGGGGCGCTTGCGGGCATAGACGCCGCTCTGCCACCAGCGGCCGCGCAAACCGCGAATGCCCGGTTCCGTCGTCATGGTCCTGTCCGATCCAGTCATGCCGCCTCGATAGCAGGTCGCCGCACGCGGCGCAGCGTTGCCGTGACGCCGCCGACTCGACGTTGCCCTTGGCGGGACTTGCTGCTAGGGTCCGCGCCCATCGCGCCACCCTGTCGCGCCGCCCCGGCACGCCAGTGGGGCGCGAAACGCATTTATCTGCAGAAGATCCGCCATGAAGGTCAATGCCATCACGATCCGGCCCGGCAACGTCCTCGAATACGAGGGCAAGCTGATGCTGGTGACCAAGATCGAGATCATTCAGCCGGGCAAGGGCAACGCCGTCATCCAGGTCGAGATGCGCGACGCCCGCACCGGCACGAAGACGCAGCAGCGGTTCCGCACCCAGGAGACGGTCGAGCGGGCCCGGCTGGACGAGCACGAGATGCAGTTCCTGTACCAGGAAGGCGATCACTTCACCTTCATGGACAATGAGAGCTTCGAGCAGACCCAGGTCCCGGTCGACGTGGTCGGCGAGCCGGCGCGCTTCCTGCAGGAAGGCATGGTCTGCACCGTGACGATGTACGAAGGCGCGCCGCTGTCGCTGGAGCTGCCGCAGACCGTCACCATGACGATCGCCGAGGCCGATCCGGTGGTGAAGGGGCAGACCGCCTCCTCCTCCTACAAGCCGGCGGTGCTGGAGAACGGCACGCGCGTGATGGTGCCGCCGCACATCGCGTCGGGCACCCGGATCGTCATCAACACGGCCGACGGCACCTATCTCGAGCGCGCGAAGGACTGATCTCCCCTTATGGCCGGACGTTCCCCCCTCATCACCGTCATGATCCGCGCGGCCCAGAAGGCCGGGCGCGGCCTCGTCCGAGATTTCGGCGAGGTCGAGAACCTGCAGGTCAGCCGCAAGGGCCCCGCCGACTTCGTGTCGGCCGCGGACCTCAAGGCCGAGGCGACCCTGCGCGAGGAGCTGACGCGCGCCCGCCCGCGCTTCGGCTGGCTGATGGAAGAAGGCGGCGTGGTCGAGGGTGAGGACAAGGACCGGCGCTGGGTCGTCGACCCGCTCGACGGCACCACCAACTTCCTGCACGGCATCCCGCATTTCGCGATCTCGATCGCGCTGGAGCAGGAAGGCGTGCCGGTGGCCGGGGTGATCTTCAACCCGGTGACCGACGAGCTGTACTGGGCCGAGAAGGGCGCCGGCGCCTTCCTCAACGACCGGCGCATGCGCGTTTCCGCCCGCAAGAACCTGCCCGACGCGCTGATCGGCACCGGCATGCCGTTCATGGGCCGCGGCGACAGCGTCGCCTATCAGCGCGAGCTGCAGATGATCATGCCGCATGTCGCCGGCATCCGCCGCATGGGCGCGGCGTCGCTCGACCTCGCCTATGTCGCCGCCGGCCGCTTCGACGGCTTCTGGGAGGCCGGGCTGAACCCGTGGGACATCGCCGCGGGCATCGTCATGGTGCAGGAGGCGGGCGGCTTCGTCACCGACATCGACGGCAAGGGCCCGGCCCTGACCGCCGACACGGTGGTGGCCGGCAACGCGCTGATCCACAAGACCCTGGCCATGGCGATGACCAAGGCCCGCGCCCCGCGCGCGCCGAAGGCCGCCGCGGCGTCCTGACG
>JAEKLZ010000238.1 GCA_019508225.1 Inquilinus limosus
CATCGCCAGCGCCGCGAATTTGCTGACGGCATAGAGGCCGGAGGTCGCCGATTTCACCCGCTTGCCCGACAGCGAGGCGATGGTGACGACGCGGCCGTGGCCGGAGGCGACGAGATGCGGCCAGGCGGCCCGCACCAGCCGCAGCGGCGACTTGACGTTGACCTGGATCAGGTCGTCCAGGTCGGCGTCGTCAGCCGCGATCACCGTCTTCGGGATCATGATGCCGGCATTGGCGATGACCGCGTCGATCCGGCCGAACCGCTCGGCCGTGGCCTCGGCCCAGAGCCGCTCGGAGGCCGGGTCGCGGGCGTCGAAGCGGTGCACCAGGGCGCCGTCCGGCGGCGTCAGCCGCGCCGGGTCACGCACGCCGAGGCTGAGCCGCCAGCCGGCGCGGGCCAGGGCCGTCGCGATCTCGGCCCCGATGCCGCGGCCGGCGCCGGAGATCATGGCGACGCGGGCGTCAGTCATGACAGCCTCCGTCAGTGCCGGCCGTCAGAGGCTCCCACCCCTCAGTCCAAACCCAACGAGTCCCCCCTCCCCTCGCGGGAGAGAGGACAGGCGTCATCGTTGGAGCGCGTTGCCTCTCCCGCTTGCGGGAGAGGTCGGACATCCGAAGGATGTCCGGGTGAGGGCCGTCGCGGTCCTGCCGAAAGAGCGGCGTTGCCAACAGCGAGCAAACGACCCGTTCACCATTCCGGCGCCGCGGCTCGGAGGATCGCGACCGCCGGCCCTCACCCGGAGCCGCTTCGCGTCTCCGACCTCTCCTGCAAGCGGGAGAGGCACTTGCGCAGGATGCGCAGCAGGTCGGCCTGCTCCTGCCCGCTCAGGATCGAGAAGAACTCGGCGGATTGGCGGCGGGCGACGGCGCGCACCTGCTCGGCCAGGCGCCGGCCCTTGCCGGTCAGGTACAGCTCGCGCGCCCGGCGCTCCTCCGGCGAGACCTTCTGCTCGACCAGACCGGCCTGCTGCATCTGGTCGAGCAGCCGGCCCATGGCCGAACGGTCCTTCAGGATGAAATGCGCCAGCACCGAAGGCCGGATGCCCGGGTTGCGGCCGACCAGCAGCAGCGTCGAGATCTTGCCGGTGCCGCCCGCCACCTCCAGCGCCGCCATCTGTTCGTCCAGGTCGCGGCTGACCAGCAGGTTGACCGTGCGGACATAGAAGCTGAGCAGGTCGGTGAAGATATCGAAGTCGATGTCCGAGAAGTCGATCGTCTTCGGGACCTGCGGATTGCTGCGCCGCCGGGCGCGGCCGTCGCTGGTGGCGGGCATAGCCGTCCTTGATTTCGGTGGGGTGGCTCAAGTCACAATTCCGCATGGTCAGAAGGGCGGCGGGTCGAGGCCGTCGCGCCGGGCGGAACGCTGGTCGCGGATCCGCGACCAGGCCAGCATGACGCGGGGCATGAAGCTCATGTAGACGGGCGCGCGCTGCAGCTTCTCGACCGGCAGCGCCAGGTCCTGCGGCGGCGTTCCCGTCGCCCAGTCGGCCAGCACCGTGCCCATCATCGTGCCGGTCGGCACGCCGCGGCCGGAATAGCCGAGCGAGGCGACCACGCCGGGCGCCAGGCCGTACAGCCGCGGAAAGGTGCGCGGCTGCATGTCGAGCGCCCCGGTCCAGCTGTACTGGAAGTCGATATCGCCGAGCTGCGGCAGCAGCCATTGCAGCTTCCGCCGCATCAGGTCGTGGGTATAAGTCGGATCGCGACCACGCCTTCCCTCGACGAACAGCGAGGTCACCAGCCGCCCGTCCTTGTCGTATTTCCAGATCGAAATGTCGCGCCGGCTGTCGACCACGGTGTTGTTCTCCGGCGCGATGGTGCGGCGGACATTGTCGCCGAGCGGCTGGGTCGCCAGCACGGCGACGCCGAGCCGGGCGAAGCTCTGCTCCAGCCCCGGCCAGTAGCCGTCGGTATAGGCGCCGGTGCCGCACACCACCTTGTCGGCGAGGACGGCGCCGGTCGGCGTCTCGACCCGCCAGCGCCCGCCCTGCGGCCGGATCGCGGTCACCGGCGAGCGGGTGAAGATTTGCGCGCCCTGGGACATGGCGGCCCGGGCCAGGCCTCGGGCATAGCCGAGCGGGTTGAGATGCCCGCCCTCCGGATGGATCCAGCCGCCGCAGAAGCGCGGCGACCCGGTCAGGCGCTGGGCCTCGTCGCGGTCCAGCATCCGGGTGGCCTTGCCGACCGCGGCATACTCCCGGCAGCGCCGCTCCAGCTTCGCCAGGGCGGCGGTGGCGTGGGCAGCATGGATGTAGCCGGTCTGCACCGCCTCGCAGTCGATGCCGTGGCGGCGGATGATGTCGAACACCAGGTTGGCGGCGTTGGTCTGCCGCTCGATCAGCCGCCCGGCGAAGGGCTCGCCCAGGATGCGCCGGACGGTCGCGATCTCGTGGACATGGAAGGTCGGGGTGCAGTGGCCGGCGTTGCGGCCGGAGCCACCATGGCCGATCTGCTCCGCCTCCAGCACCACCGCGCCGATGCCGCGTTCGCCGAGATGCAGCGCGGTCGACAGGCCGGTGTAGCCGGCGCCGATCACGCAGACCGGCGCGTCGATGGTGCCGTCCAGCGCCGAAGTCTCCGGCGCAGGGGCCGCCGTCGCGTACCACAGCGACGGCTCGAGCGGTGTCTTGTGTATCATGTCCTCCTCGTTCTGGAAGAACTGACACAATTCCGATGCCGGAAGGCAGCACGCCTGTCGCAGGCACAACATGCCTTCGTTTTCATCACCTCGTGATGAACCAGCACCGATCAAATGTTCACCGGCCGGCCATCGACCCGGACATTCGATCGCTTCTTGGAAACTGAGATTATGATTGTGATCATCCACTATGGACGGAGTCAAGCGTCAAGTCGGGCAAATGCGCAGCAGCGCGTTGCGCGCGGACCGCGAGCCCAGCCAGGCGGTGTGGCCCGCCGGCAACGGTTCAAGGCCAAGGATTAAATATACATTTTTGTATGTATGTGACGATCAAAGCCCCAGCCTACGGTTTCGGCGGTCTCAGACGCCCGGCCGAGGCGGCCGACAAAGCCGCCCGGACTGTGCCTTTGGCGACACGGATGACGGCCCGGTCGGGCCCGCTGCGGACAGGGCGGCCATCGCCTCGCCGGCACCGGGCCCGGCCTCCGGATCCGGGCGCAGGCAGGCCGGACGTTGCCCTGAGCGAGCGCCCCGCTTTGGTGCGGGACAGAGGGAGGTAGGATGAAGAGAGTATTGCTGGGCGGCACGGCGCTGGCCGCTGCCGCATGGATCGGCGTGATGCCGGCAGCGGCGGCCGATCAGCCCGAACAGAACGTGACGTCGGGTCTGCAGCTGAAGATCAGCGGCTTCATCGCCGCGCAGTCCACGCTGGTGCTGTCCGACACTCAGCACTCGGACTTCGACCGCGACTACGACTTCCAGTCCGATGCGCGGCTGATCTTCGACGTCAAGAACGTCACCGATTCCGGCCTGGAATATGGCGGCCGCATCCGGTTCGACTCGATCAACCGGCGGGACAATGTCGAGGTCTCGCGCGTCTACGCCTATGTGAAGGGCAGCTTCGGCACCATCACCTTCGGCGACGCGCCGACCATCGCCGACGATTTCGGCTATGTCTACGCGCATGACGAGCTGGCCGGGGACATCGGCGCCGGCGGCGGCGATTTCGGCGACCTGCTGGACGGCGACTTCCCGCTCGGCGGCGGCAATTTCTACTCGATCGACCCGACCTATCTCGGCGGCCTGACCAACCAGGACACCCGCATCAAATACACCTCGCCGACGATCGGCGGTTTCAGCTTCGGCGTCGACTTCACGCCCGTCGTCGGCGGCGCGACCCATGCCGGCAATGGCGGCCGCAACGACCTGATCAACGACGCCGCCACGCTGTATGAGAACGTCGTCACCGGCGGCGTGAACTGGGAGGGCGATATCGGCGGCGGCGTCGACCTGCGGGTCGCCGGCACGGCCGCCTACGGCAACGGCGTCTCCACCGACAACAATCCCGAGCATCACGACCTCGAGGCCTACACCCTCGGCGGCCGGATCAAGTCGGGCGGCATCGCCGCCAGCGTCGACTGGACCCATTATTCCACCCTGTACCTGACCAGCAAGCCGGTGGATTCGATCGTCGGCGACCTGAGCTACACCTGGGGGCCGTTCCTGGCGTCGCTGTCCTATGCCTATACCTGGGCCGGCAACAACAACGACCTGCAGCAGCCCGACACCGGCGCGACGGACCTGAAGGACAACCACATCGCCGGCGCGAACCTGACCTACACGATCGCGCCGGGCCTCAACACCTATGCGGAGCTGATCTACGAGAAGCAGAACTTCCGCGAGGGCCAGGATTTCGAATCGACCCACCTGCTGACCGGCATCAACGTGGCCTTCTGAGGCCCGAGCCGTCCCGGCAGGTGACCCCGGAAGACCGGATGCGACGGACCGCTGCTTCCGACGGCCTTGTCCCCTCCTAGGCTGCTCAATCGCGTCCGGCCGATGGGGATGCGCGGTCTGCCCACCGCGCATCCCCATTTTCCTGTCCGGCGTCAGCCGGCGGCGACCAGCGGCCGGATCTCGCCGGTGGTGCCGTCCGCCAGGCCGAGATCGGTGACATGCGGCCCGGGGTTGCAGGCCAGGCTGGCGCCGACCACGGCCTTGAAGGTGCGGGTGGGCGGCTGCCAGTCGGCGATCCGCCCGGCCGCCGCCTTCACCGCGGCGAAATCGGCCGCGACCTCCCCGGCCGGCGCGTCCGACAGCAGCCCGCAGACCGGCAGCGCCACCCGCGCCGTCACCACGCCGCCCTCGGCCACCGCCATGCCGCCGCCGGCCGCGATCACCGCATTGGCCGCCGCCGCCATGTCGGCCGGGTCGCGGCCGAACACGGTCAGGTTGTGGCTGTCATGCGAGACCGTGGTGGCCAGCGCGCCGCGCCAATGGCCCCAATCGTCCAGGATGCCGATCTGCGGTGTCGCCGGCCGGCGGCCATGGCGGTGGATCACCGCCATCAGGATGCGGTCGTCCGGCAGCACCACCGCGCCATCCTTCACCTCCACCGCCAGGTCGCGCCATTCGGTGAAGCGCGGCCGGAAGATCGAGTTCACCGTGGCGGTGCTGCGGCCCGGCAGGCGCAGGACGAAATCGTCGGCGCTCAGCGGCGCCAGCTTCATGGTGTCGTGGAAGGCGTCGGTCGGCCGGCCGAGCGGCCCCGCGACCAGCCCCCCCGCCGCGGCGACCTCGCGGCCCGAGGCGAAGACCCGCTCCACCCCCAGCGTCTCCAGCCCGTCGAGGACGATCAGGTCGGCGCGGCGGCCGGGCGCGACCAGGCCGAGGTCGCGGCGCCCCAACCGCATCGCCGCGTTCAGCGTCGCCGCCCGGATCGCGTCGACCGGCGCCATGCCGTAGCGGATCAGCCGCCGCAGCACATCGGCCATGCCGCCGACCGCGACCAGATCGTCCGGGAAGATGTCGTCGGTGCAGATCGTCAGGGTCTGCGGCAGATGCGGCAGCGTCGCCAGCGCCTGCACCGCGCCGGGCAGCACGTAGTCGTGCGACCCGCGCAGCTCGACCGTGAAGCCGGCGCGCAGCTTGGCCAGCAGGTCGTCGCCCGAGGTGATCTCATGGTCCGACTGGATGCCGGCGGCGGCGAAGCCCTGCAGCGCCGCGCCCTCCAGCCCCCGCGCATGGCCGCAGACCAGCTTGCCGCTGGCGAGGCCGGCGGCGACCACGCCCTGCATCGGCTCGCTGCGGTCCAGCACGCCGCGCATGTTCATCACCTCGGCGACGCCGGCGATCTCGGGCCAGCGCAGCATCTCCGCCATCTCGCCGCCGCCGAATTCCGCCCCCGCCACCTCCAGCCCCGGCGCCGAGGGCACGCAGGACGGGGCCAGAGTCAGGATCCGCAGCGGCAGGTCCTGCCCGGCCTCCACCGCCCAGCGCACCCCCGCCAGGCCGGCGACGTTGCCGACCTCATGCGGGTCCCAGCAGATCGTGGTCGTGCCCTGCGGCACCACCACCTCGGCATAGCGCCGCGGCGTCACCATCGAGCTTTCGACATGCATATGCGTGTCGATCAGCCCGGGCGCCACGAAGCGGCCGGCGGCATCGATCCTCCGGCCGGCATCGCCGCGGCTGCCAGGGGCGTGCACGCTGGCGACCAGCGGCCCGACCAGGCCGATATCGGCGGCGCGGACCTCCGAGGTCGCGACGTCGACCAGCCGGGCCCCGGTGATCAGCACGTCGAAGGGGATCAGACCCTGGGCGGCGCGCACGGCGCGGTCGCGCAGGCCGGGTTCGTCCAGGTCGTGGGGTTCGCGGGTCATGGCAGGATCTTCGCTTCGGGGGGCGAGCCCACCTTACCCCTAGGCGCTGGCGCGGACCACCAGGCTCAGCTCCACCAGCTCGATGCCGCGCTCCGGCGTGCCGCCGGCGAGGCGGGTCAGCAGCATCCGGCCGGCGCGGCGGCCGATGTCGTCGCTGTCGATCCGCACCGTGGTCAGCCCCGGCTCCAGCGCCTCGGCCAGCTCGATGTCGCCGAAGCCGGCGACGGCCAGGTCGCCCGGCACCGCCAGGCCGCGGCGCCGCGCCTCGGACAGCGCGCCGATCGCCAGCAGGTCGTTGCCGAAGAAGGCGGCGTCGAGCGGCTCGCCCTGCTCCAGCAGCCCGGCCATGGCGCGGCGCCCTTCGGCCAGCCCGGCGGGCCCCTCGACCGACAGCTCCGCCGCCGGGCGCAGCCCGTGCTTGGCCAGGCCCTCCTTGAAGCCCTGCAGCCGCAGCACGCCGCGCCCGCCGCCGCGGCCGACATAGGCGACGTGGCGATAGCCGCGCTCGCCGAAATGCTCGCCGACCAGCCGCCCGCCGTCGAAATTGGAGAAGCCGACCAGCATGTCGATCGGGTCCTGCGGATAGGCCCAGGTCTCCATCACCGGCACGCCGAGCGAGCGCAGCGCCTCGCGGTTCTCCTCCAGCTCGATCACGCCGGTGAACAGCACCGCGGCGGGCCGGAGGTCGCGCAGCGACTGGATCATCGCCGTCTCGCGGTCATAGGAATAGGCGGTCTCGCCCATCATCAGCCGGTAGCCCGCCGGCTCCAGCACCTCGGCGCAGGCCCGCACGGCGCGGGAGAATTGCGGGTTGGCGATGTTGGAGACGAAGGCGGCCACCAGGGTCGACGCCGCCGAGGCCGGCGCCGACACCGCGGCCGGCCGGCGGCCGGCACGCAGGCGGATCGCGTCCTGGTTCGGCTCGTAGCCGGTCTGCTCGATCGCGGCCTGGATCCGGCGGCGCTTGTCCTCCGCCACCTTCTCCGGCTGGCGCAGCGCCCGGGAGACCGTGATCGGCGACACCCCGGCGATGCGCGCCACCTCGTCGATGCGGGGCGGCCGCTTCTCGGATTCCGTCATTCCCCCTCCCCCGACCTGCTCCTCATCGCCCGGCGTCCAGCACCTCGGCCACCTGGATCAGACAGTCGCCCGGTTCGCACCGGCTATGCAACCGGTGCGAGATGACCACGCCGGCCTCGGCGAAGCGCAGCGGCGCCTCGGCGACATCGAGCCGGTCCAGGTCGTGCACCCAGCCGGCCAGGTCCCCGGCCTCGACCTCGGCCCCGACCTCGACCGCCGGCTCGAACCAGCCGGGCGCGGTGGCGTAGATCGCCTGGGCGTGCCGGGCCAGGGACAGCAGGCGCATCGGCGCGGGTTCCGGCGCCGGGCCCAGCAGCGGCGCGTCGATCACGCCGAGCGCCAGCAGCAGCGCGTCGATCGCGGCCGAGGCGCCGCGCATCGTCGCCGGCGTCACCGTGCCGCCGCCGCCGAACTCGCCGGACAGGCCGATGATGCCGGCCCGCGCCGCGGCCCCCATCGAGGTCGGCGCCGCCGGTCCGTTGTCGGCGATGAAGCCATAGGGCAGGCCCAGCGCGCGCATCAGCGACAGCGCCCGCTCCTGCCGTGCCGGCTCGGCGTGCCGCTCGATCAGGGCGCAGGGCAGATGCGCCATCGAGGTGCCGCCGGAATGCAGGTCGAACACGACGTCATGGCGCGGGAACAGCTCATGCTCGAGGAAATGGGCGATGCGCTGGGTCGGGGTGCCATCGGGGTCGCCCGGGAAGGCGCGGTTGAGGTTGCCGCCGTCGAGCGGCGAGCAGCGCTTCGACGCCCGCACCGCCGGCGCGTTGGCCATCGGCAGGATGGTGACCGCGCCCTTCATCCGGGCCGGGTCCAGCCGGCGGATCAGCCGGGCCAGGGCGAACTCGCCCTCATATTCGTCGCCATGGTTGCCGGCCATCAGCAGCACGCGCGGCCCGTTGCCGTTCCGGATCCGCGCGACCGGCACCTTGACGTGGAAATAGGGCGACCGGTCGACCGAGAAGGGCACGCCCAGATGGTCGAGGACGCGGCCGTCGGCGTCGAAATCGATGGTGTGGAACAGACCCGTATGCATCTCGGTCCTCGGAAGCGCGGGAGGTGCCGCCACCCCGAAAGGCGGCGGCGGACGACTTACATCAATGGAAGTTGCTGTGCCTCACCGAACCAGGTGGTCTGCAGCTTGGCCAGCTTGCCGTTGAGGCGGTTGTAGTAGAGGAAGGTGTTGATCCAGTTCAGCAGGTCCGGCTGGCCGTGCTGGATCACGACATGGGCGGGCGACTGGCGGATCAGGAACTTCAGCTCCACCTCCTTGCCCGGATTCTGCTGCGACACGGTGCGGGCGATGGCGCTGTTCTCGGCGAACATCTCGGCCTGGCCCGACAGATAGGCGGCGACGGCCGAGGGCGCGTCCTCGAAGCGGACATATTGCGCGTCCGGCGCGTTCTCGGTCAGCCACAGGTCCAGCGTCGTGCCCTTGGCTACGGCGATGCTGTGGCCGGACAGGGCCTTCGGATCCTCGGCCGCGGCGATGCTCTTCGGCCCGTAGACGCCGAGATCGACCGCGGCATAGGGCTGCGAGAAGGCGACCTGCTGCGCCCGCTCCGGCGTCGCGCCGGCGGCGGCGATCAGCACGTCGACCTTGTCGGCCAGCAGGCTCGGGATGCGGCTGGCGCCGGTGACCTGCACCAGCTCGAGCTCCACGCCCATATCGGCGGCCATCAGCCTGGCGAGGTCGATGTCGAGGCCGGCGGCCTCGCCCTTGTCGTCCTTGAAGCCCCAGGGCGCCACATCCATCAGCACCCCGACCCTGAGCTTGCCGGCGTCGAGCACGTCCTGCAGCTTGTCGGCCTGGGCGACGCCCGGCAAGACCAGGGCCGCGACCGCCGCGGCGGCGGCGAGCAGGCGGCGAAGTCCGGTGATCATGAAAACCTCCTTTTGTCTCTTCGGGTCATTGCACCGAGCCGATGAAGCTCTTGAGCTCCGGCGTCCGCGGGTCGCCGAAGATCCGGTCCGGCGGCCCCTCCTCCCAGACGCGGCCCTCATGCATGAAGACGATCTTGGTCGCGACGTTGCGGGCGAAGCCCATCTCATGCGTCACCAGGATCATGGTCATGCCCTGGCGCGCCATCTGCTCCATCACCCGCAGCACCTCGCCCACCAGCTCGGGGTCGAGGGCGGAGGTGACCTCGTCGAACAGCATCAGCTGCGGCGACATGGCGAGGCAGCGGGCGATGGCGACGCGCTGCTGCTGGCCGCCGGACAGCCGCTCGGGCCAGGCGTCGATCTTGTCGGCCAGGCCGACCCGGCCCAGCACCTCCGCCGCCAGCGCCCGCGCCTCGCTCTTGCGGATCCGGCCGGCCAGGATCGGCGCCAGGGTGACGTTGCGCTCAACCGTCAGATGCGGGAACAGGTTGTAGCTCTGGAACACGATGCCGACGCGCTGGCGCAGCGCCCGCAGCTCCTTCATCCCGGCGCGCACCGGCCGGCCCTCGATCCGCACCTCGCCATCCTCGATCGTCTCCAGCGCGTTGATGCAGCGCAGCAGCGTCGATTTGCCGGAGCCGGAGCGGCCGATGATGGTGACGATCTCGCCCTCCGCCACATCCAGCGAGATGCCCTTCAGCACCTCGACCGGGCCGAAGCGCTTGCGCAGGTTCCGGACTTCAACGAGCGCCATTGAGACGGGCCTCCAGCGAGCGCGACCAGGTGGTCAGGGGGAAGCAGATCGCGAAGTAGATCGCGGCGACGACGGTGTAGGTCAGCAGCGGCTGGAAGGTGGCGGCGCTGGCCATCTGCCCGGCCCGCGCCAGCTCGACGAAGCCGACGATGGAGGCCAGCGAGGTGTTCTTCACCAGCTGCACCAGGAAGCCGACCGTGGCCGGCAGGGCGACGCGGAAGGCCTGCGGGCCGATCACCCAGCGGAACTGCTGCCACCTGGTCAGGCCGAGGCATTCCGCCGCCTCCCACTGCGCCGGCTTCACCGCCTCGATGCCGCCGCGCCAGATCTCGCCCAGGAACACCGCGGTCCAGATGGTGTAGGCGACGCCGACGGCGACCAGCGCCGGCACGTCGACGCCGAGGAAGACCGGCATGCCGAAATAGAAGAACATCAGCAGGCCCAGCAGCGGCACGCCCTGCACCGCCTGCAGCAGCAGCGCCGCGATCCAGCGCGGCAGCGCCGCCCGCCCGGCCCGCATCACCGCCAGCCCCAGGGCCAGCGGCCCGCCGCAGCCGAGCGCGATCAGGGTCAGCGCCACGGTCCATTGCAGAGCGGACAGGAGCGACAGCAGGTCGCCGGTGGAGAAGATGCGCATCCCGCCCCTCCCCCTAGCGCCGGACCGGCCAGCGGAAGGCCAGCCGGCCGGCCGCCGCGAACAGCAGCTTGAAGGCCACGACCATCGCCAGATACATGGCGCAGACCACGGCATAGACCTCGAAGCTGCGGAAGCTGCGGCTCTCGACGAAGCCGGCAGCGTGGAACAGCTCCTCCGCCGAGACCTGGGAGGCGAGCGAGGAGCCGAGCAGCAGCAGCACGAACTGGCTGGTGATCGACGGGTAGACGTTGCGCAGCGCCGGCAGCAGCACGACGTGGCGGAACACCTGCCAGCGGCCCAGCCCCAGGCAGGTCGCGGCCTCGACCTGGCTGCGGTGGATCGAATCGAGACCCGACCGCACGATCTCGGTGGCATAGGCGCCGAAATACAGGCTCAGCGCCACGGCGGCGGCCGCGAAGGGCGGCAGCCTCAGCCCCATCCCCGGCAGCACGAAGAAGATCAGGAACAGCTGGATCAGCGCCGGGGTGTTGCGGATCAGCTCGACATAGGCGCGGACCGCGACCCGCAGCGGCCGGGGGCCGTGGCGCAGCGCCAGCGCCCCGGCGACGCCGATCGCCAGCCCCGCCGCGGCGGCGATCGCGGTCAGCAGCAGCGTCGTCAGGGCGCCGTCGAGCAGCTGCCCCTCATAGCGCCACAGCGGGCGGAAGTTCAAACGCTCCATGACAACGTTGTCTTTTCAGATCGCAAACGGGCAATGGCGGAGACCATGGCCGGATCAGCCGAAGCAGGTGGGATAGGCGGCCTGGACCCGGCCCTGGCCGTCGATGCCCCAGATCATCCGCCAGCGGTCGAGGCAGGTGCAGGGGTGGGAGATGCCGAACTCGATGACGTCGCCGACCGCGACCGGGCTGTCGGCGCCGAGCGCCAGGAATCCATGCTGGTCGTTCAGCTTCATCACCCGCGCCTCTTCCGGCCGTGCGAAGCTCGCCAGCGGCCGGCCGTCGCGATGCAGGCGCAGCGGCGTCGGCAGGTCCTGGTCGAAGGAGACGTCGCGCATGCCCATGCCGCAGATGGCGAGGCCCGGCGCCGGGCGCGACAGCACCTCGGCCCAGATCCGCAGCGCCGGGCGGAACCCGTCCGACGCGCTGGCGGGCTCGCCGCCGAGGCGGAAGCCCTGGCGGGCGTCGAGCGCCGCCAGGCCGCGCCTGTAGATGCCGTGATCGTGGAAGAAGATCGCGCCGCTGCGCAGCACCAGCCGGGCCTTGCCGTCGGCGGCGGCCACCGGGCCGAGATGCTGCACGATCATGTCGAAATAGACCGAGCCGCCGGCGGTCAGGATCAGCGGCGCCTGCGGCCCGACGGCGGCGCGGACCTTGCCGAACGCCTCTGCCGCCACCACGGCGAGGTCGGCGATCGCGGCCCGCGTCCGCTCGGCGTCCGCCGTCGCCGCCGCGCCCTCATAGGCGCCGACACCCGCCAGGCGCAGCCGGCCCTCGCTGGCCTGGACCGCGGCGATCACCCGCTCGGCCGCCGCCAGGTCGCGGGCGCCGGCGCGGCCGGCCCCGACCTCGACCACCACCGGCAGCGGCGCCAGCCGCGCCTCGTCCCAGGCGGCATCCAGCGCCGCCACGGCCTCGGGGGAATCGACGAAGGCGTAGAGCTCGGCCCGCGGATAGGCCTCGTGCAGCCGGGCCAGGCGGCGGGCGCCGCCCGGGCCGCCGACCTGATTGGCCAGGATCAGCCGGTTCAGCCCGGCGCGCAGCATCACCGCGGCCTGGCGGATGTCGGCCACCGTGGTGCCCCAGGCCCCGGCCGCGACCAGCGAGGCCGCCAGCGCCGGCGCCATCGGCGTCTTGGCATGCGGCGCGATCGCCGCCCCCTGCTCCGCCGCATAGCGCAGCATCAGCGCCCGGTTGCCGGCGAATGCGTCCTGGTCCAGGGTCAGCACCGGCAGCGACATGGCGCCCTCGGCCGGGTGCCAGCCCTGGGCCGCCACGTCGTCCAACGGGATCGGCCCGGCGCCCGGCGGCACGCCCCGGATGCCGTCATGCAGCATGTCCTGCTCGATGATCCCGTCGGCCACGATCGCCGCTCCCCTGCCCTGTCCTGCGCTGTGCTTGGGCTTCCTTAAACGGCAGCGGCGGGCTATGTGTCAAGACAACGTTGTCACAAACCCGTGACCCGCGGGAGAGGCTTCTTGCACCGACCCTATGACGGCCCGATCGTCGACGCGCATCATCATCTCTGGGACCTGTCGATGGACCGCCATCCCTGGCTGCGTCCGGCGCGGGGCGAGATGGTGTTCGGCGACAACGCGCCGCTGCGGCGGGACTACCTGCCGACCGACTACCGGGCGGATGCGCGGAACCAGCGGGTGGTCGCGACCGTGCATGTCGAGGCCGGCTGGGACCCCGCCGACCCGGTGGCGGAAACGGCGTGGCTGGAGACGCTGGGCGACCGCCGCTGCGTCGCCGCGCGCTACGTCGCTCATGTCCCGCTCGGCTCCCCGGACGCGGCGGCGCTGCTCGAACGGCAGGCGGCCTTCCCGCGCGTCGTCGGCATCCGCGACATCCTGAGCTGGCATCCCGACCCGGCGCGCAGCTTCGCCGACCGGCCGGACCGGATGGACGATCCGGCCTGGCGAAGCGGCCTGGCCCGGCTGGCCGGGCACGGCCTGAGCTTCGATCTGATGATCTATCCGGGCCAGATGGCCGATGCGCTGCGGCTGGTGCGCGACTTCCCCGGCCAGGTCTTCATCCTGAACCATTGCGGCAGCCCGGCCGACCGCGACCCGGAGGGCATGGCCCGCTGGCGCGCCGGCCTGGCGGCGCTGGGCCGCGAGACGAACGTCCATCTCAAGATCTCCGACCTCGTGGCCTATGACCACCACTGGACGCCGGAGAGCCTGCGCGCGGTGGTGCTGGCCTGCCTCGACGCCTTCGGCCCCGCCCGATCGCTGTTCGCCAGCGACTTCCCGGTGGCCGGGCTGCACGCCGCCTTCGACCATGTCTGGGACGGCTTCAAGGCCTTCACCGCCGACCTCACCCCGGCCGAGCAGCGGGCCTTGTTCCACGACAACGCCCGCCGGCTGTACCGGATCGGGTAACGCCGGATGGATCAAGGTTAAGACAACAACCCATCCCCTGTCGTCATTCCCGCGAAAGCGGGAATCTCTGCCCGGCCCAAGCGTCGCGAGATCCCCGCTTTCGCGGGGATGACGGGTTAGAAAATTCTGAAGCGGTCCCGCTTTCGGGAGAGGTCACGACCTACCACGCAACGGTGCGGCCGAGATAGTCGAGATACTCCAGGCCCGGCCTCCCCCGCTTGGCGAGAAGCACGTCGACCAGCTTCGGCACGCTCTCCTCGATCGACAGCTTTCCGTCGGGGCCGCCCATATCGGTGCGGACCCAGCCCGGCGCCATCAGCACCATGGGCCGATCATCGCCGGCACGGCGGGCGGCATAGCTGCGCATGAACATGTTCAGGGCCGCCTTGCTGCCGCGATAGACCTCGCGCATGCCGGTCTCGTTGTTGCCGACGCTGCCCTGGCCGGACGACATCACGCCGATCAGGCCGGCCGGCGACACCAGATCCTGCAGCCCCTCGATCACCCGCAGCGGGCTCAGCGCGTTGGTGACCATGACGCGGATGAACTCGTCCGTCGTCACCTCGGCGATGGTCTGCGTCGGATCGTTGGTGACCCCGGCATTGACGAACAGGATCTCGAACACCCGGCCCGCCAGCCGGGCGTGGAGCGACGCGACCTGGTCCGGCTCGCGGATGTCGAGGATCTCGATCCCGACGCGGCCGTCATGCGCGTCGGCCAGGTCGTGCAGCCTGGTCCGGCCCGACCCGGCCCGGACCGTGCCGACGACATTCCAGCCGTGCTTCAGGAACTCGGCGGCCATGGCGAGGCCGAGGCCGCGCGACGCTCCGATGAGCAGGATGGTGGGGGTGTGGTCGAGGGGCATGGCTCGATGCTTTCACTGCTGCGGTCAGCCGGCGATATGACCACCCGGGCAATCTTGCACCAGACGCATAGGAAGCAATGAACGATTGCATGAAACGCCTTGCGTGAACGGAGCGGCAGGCTATCCTCTGTCGATGCAAGGCGTGGATCTGAACCTGCTCGTCGCCCTGGACGCGTTGCTGGCGGAGCGCAGCGTGACGGCGGCGGCGCGGCGCCTCGGCCTCAGCCCCTCGGCGATGAGCCGGACGCTCGCCCGGCTGCGCTCGGCGACGCCCGGCTGCGCTCGGCGACGGGCGACCAGCTGCTGGTCCAGGCCGGCCGGACCCTCGTTCCCACGCCCTATGCGGAGGAGCTGGGCGGTCGCGTCCCGGCGCTGGCCCGGGAGGTGCAGGCGGTGCTGCGGCCGGCGGCCGGCCGGCTGGACCTCACCGCGCTCGACCGGACCTTCACCCTGCGCGCCGGCGAGGGCTTCGTGGACCTTCTCTCCGCGCCGCTGGCCGCAGCGGTCCTCGAGGCCGCACCGCATGTCCGCCTGCGCTTCGCGCCGAAGCCCGACAAGGATGCGCAGCCGCTGCGGGCCGGGTCGATCGAACTGGAGATCGGGGTGGTCGGCCCCTCGGCGCCGGAGGTGCGGACGCAGCTGCTGTTCCGCGACCGCTTCATCGGCATCTGCCGCATCGGCCACCCTCTCCTGGCCGGCGACGGCGTGACGCCGGAGCGCTACGCCGCCTGCCGCCACGTCGTGGCCTCACGCCGGGGCCAGGCCCTCGGCCCGGTCGACGATGCCCTGGCACAGCTGGGCCTGAAACGGGCCGTGGTCCTGGTGGTGCCGGCCTACACCAACGCGCTTCAGGTCGCCTACAACTCGGATCTCGTCGCCCTGGCGCCGCGACTGTCCCTCGGCAACGCCTTGACCAGCAATCGTGCCGAGGCCGGCCTGCAGGGCTTCGACCTGCCGGTGCGGACGCCGGAGATCGCGATCTCCGCGCAGTGGCATCCGCGCATGGACGACGACCCGGCCCATCGCTGGCTGCGCCAGACCGTCGCGACGGTGTGCCGCGACGCCTATCCCTCCTCCTAGCGCCGGGCCTCCCGCCCCGACAGCAGCAGCAGCCCCAGGATCAGGCCGCCGAACAGGATGCTGCGCCAGCCGGGCGAGGCGTTCACCACCGTGATCAGCGCGGTGATGGTGACCAGCAGGATCGCCCCCGGGATGGTGCCGGCATAGGTGCCGCGCCCGCCCAGGATCGAGGTGCCGCCCAGCACCACCGCGGCGATCG
>JAEKLZ010000013.1 GCA_019508225.1 Inquilinus limosus
GACCAAGCAGTTCGACCCGAAGGATTTCGAGGCCTTCCTGAAGCTGCTGCCGCACAGCGTCGACGGCCATGCGTTGCGCCATGTGGTCGAGGTCCGGCACGACAGCTTCCGCAACCCCGAGTTCATCGACCTGCTGCGCGCCCACAAGGTCGCGGTGGTGCTGACCGACAAGGAGGGCTTCCCGGAGATCCCGGACGTCACCGCCCCCTTCGTCTATGCCCGGCTGCAGGGCGCCTCGGAAGAGATCGAGACCGGCTACGCCCCGAAGGCGCTGGACCAATGGGCCAAGCGGGCCAAGGCCTGGGCCGAGGGCGGCGCGCCGGACGACCTGACGCCGGTCGGGTCGCCGGAGAAGAAGGCGCCGAAGTCACGCGACGTCTTCATCTACATGATCAACGGCTTCAAGCCGAAGGCCCCCGCCGCGGCCATGGCGCTGATCAAGAAGCTGGGGTGAGTTGTGTAGGTTGGGTTCGCGTGACGCGAACCCAACCTACAATCGCTCGTTGAACCGCAGCTCGTTCAGCCGGCGCTTCATGGTCTGGAAGCGCTGGAAATGGGCGTCGTTGCGGCGCAGGGCCACGGCGGTCGAGAGAATATCGATCACCACCAGCGCGGCGATGCGCGAGATCGTCGGGGTGTAGACGCTGGTGTTCTCCAGCGTCTCGGCCACCAGCGCCACGTCGCTGTAGGGCACCAGCGGCGAATCCGTGCCGGTCAGGCAGATCACCTTGGCGCCGTTCTCGCGCGCGGTCCGCGCCACCTCGATGATCGAGCGGGTGCGGCCGGTGTTGGAGATCACCACCGCGACGTCGCCCGGCTGCATCATCGACGCGGCCATGATCTGCTGGTGGGAATCGAGCTCGGCCGAGCACGGCACGCCGAACAGCGGGAATTTCTGCTGCGCGTCGCGGGCGACGATGCCGGAGGCGCCGAAGCCGAAGAAGGCGATCGACCGGGCCGTCTCCAGGATCGCGACCGCCGCCTCGATCGCGGCCTTGTCGAGATGGTTGCGGGCCCAATCCAGGCTGGACAGGGTGTAGTCGAAGATCTTGTCGACCACCGTCGCCGGCGTGTCGGTGCCGAGCAGCACCGAATGCGTCGCCGGCAGGCCCAGCGCCAGGCTGTGCGCCAGGCGCAGCCGGAACTCCTGGTAGCCGGAGCAGCCGATGGCGACGCAGAAGCGGATCACCGTCGGCTGGCTGACCTCGGCCAGAAGCGCCATCTCCGCCACCGTCGCCTTCAGCACCCGCGCCGGGTCCGCCAGCACCGCATCGGCGACCTTGCGGTCCGACTTGCGCAGCTCGGGGCGCAGCGTGCGCACGACCTCGAGGATGTTGGCCGTGGCGGGGCGGTCGGTCGTGTCCATGGCCGCAGCCTACCCCTTCGCCGCCTCGGCGGCGATGCGGGACAGGTCGTCGAAGCGCGGGCCCGCGGTCGGGATCGGAATGTGGAAGACCTCGGCGATCACCTGGGTCCAGCCATGGATGAAATAGGTCCAGCCATCCTCGACCGTCAGGCCCAGCGCCGCCTGCTGCCGCCGGGCCTGGTCCAGGAACACCAGGTCGCCGCGATAGTTCAGGTCCCAGGCCAGCCCGTCCTGCGGGAACCGGCCCGCATCGGTCAACGGCGATCCCGGCGCGTCCTTGCCCAGGCCGGTGGCGTTGACCACCACCGAGCCCGGCTTGAGCCCGGCCAGCACCGCGTCGTTGTCGGCGGGGGCCGGCGCCAGCACGTAGTCGACCGGCAGGTCGGCCCCCATCTCGGCATGGATGCGGCGGATCTCGTCGAGCCGCGCCTTGCTGCGGTTCGAGACGATGATCCGCGACGGCCGGTCGCGCCGGGCCCGCATCGCATGCCAGGTCAAGGCAATGGTCGAGCCACCGGCGCCGATCGAGAACAGCTCGGCCCCGGTGCGGGCGAAATGGCCGTCCGGCACGAAGGCGTCGAACGCCAGCCCGGAGGAGATCGGGTCCTTGGCGTGGCAGACCAGCCGGCCATCGGCCTTGGAGATGCAGCTGGTCTCGCCCATCAGCGCCGCATGCGGGTCGATGACGTCGAACAGGTCGCGGCAGGCGTGGAACAGGTCGATCTTGTGGGTGGTGACCAGGGCGCCGAGCGACAGCGGATCGTCGCGCAGGAAGGTCACCGCCTGGCGATAGGCGGCCGGATCGGCATGCAGCGGGAAATCGATGCCGCGAATCTCGGCATCCGCCAGGCCGAGCGCACGGGCCCAGGCCGGGAACACCTTCATGATCGAGCTTTTGCCGGTGGTGACGCCGATGAAGGTCAGCGTCGGCCGGGTGGCGGGCTGATAGACGGGCATAACTCAAGCTCCCGCGAACAGGGCGTCGATCCGCGCCTGCGGCCGCGGCCGGTAGCCCGGGTTGTCGACCGCGACCCAGCCGCCGGCCCCGTCATCCAGGATGCGCTGCCGCATGCCGCCGGCCTGCTCGATGATGCCGTAATCCTGCCCGGCATCGGCCGGGTAGCAGAAGCTCATCACCAGCTCGCCATCCCCGACATTGACCGAGCGGTGGATCCAGTAGGGCGGCACGTAGCAGATGGTTCGCGGTTCGATCTCGACGATGCGGATCTCGCCGGACGGTGATTCCATCAGCATCAGGCCGCGCCCGGCCTCGCCGGTGTAGATCTCCGGCCGGTCGGCCCTGGCGTGGATGTGGCCGCGGGTCAGAAAGTATTCCCGCCCGATCCGGCCCGGCACCATGCGGGTGACGCCGAAGATCAGGTCGCCGGCCACGGCGGAGGGCCGGTAGTCCTGCACCTCGTAGACGATCCGGTCGCCGCCCTCTTCCACCGCCGCCGCGAAGGCCGCCGCGTCGCCATAGAGGCCGGACAGGTCGGCGAGCCGCTTGACGTAGCGCCCGGTCGCCCCCGAAAGGCTCCCGTCGGTCACGCTGATGACGCATCTCCCCGGCTCGCGCAGCTGCATGGTTCGCTCCGATTTCGTAGCAAAACTACAGATACGGAATGAATGATCTAGTTTCCAAGCCGTTTCAAGCGCCGATCGGCGCACCGTCTCTCAGAATCGAATTGACGATCCGTAGATTCGGTACTTTAACTACCAAACCGGGTCGGCACAGGCCCGGGCACCAAGGGGAGGATCCGCATGTTCAAGACCGCGTTGACGGGCTGCCTGGCCACGACCGCCCTCCTGATCGGCAGCGCCCAGGCGGCGGATTGCATGATCGGCATCTCGATGAAGACGCTGAACGCGCCCTATTTCGCGGCGCAGGAGGCCGCGGCCAAGGACCAGGCCGCCAAGGCCGGCTGCCAGGTGGCCACGGCCGACGCCCAGAACGACATGGGCAAGCAGATCGGCGACGTCGAGGACATGGTGTCCAAGGGCGTCAACCTGCTGATCATCAATGCCGCCGACCCGCAGGGGCTGGTCCCCGCCATCAACGCCGCGGCCGCCGCCGGGGTGAAGGTGGTCGCGATCGACAGCACGGTCGACCCCAAGGCCAAGTACATCACGCTGATCCAGTCCTCGAACGACCAGAACGGCTTCCAGGTCGGCCAGTGGCTGGCACAGTCGACCGCCGGCAAGGAGCTCAAGATCGCCCTGCTCTCCGGCGAGAAGGGCAATGTCGTCGGGCAGGAGCGCCGGCTGGGCGTGTTCCGCGGCCTGGTCGAGGGCCAGCTGGTCAATGGCGGCAAGGTCGGCTTCGCCGTGGTCGGCCAGGGCTGGGGCGGCTGGACCCATGAGGGCGGGCTGAAGGCGATGGAGGACCTGCTGGTCGCCCATCCCGACATCAACGTCGTCCTCGGCGAGAACGATTCGATGGTGCTGGGCGCCCGCAAGGCGCTGGAGGCCGCGGGCAAGGCCAACGACGTGCTGCTGGTCGCCGCCGCCGACGGGCAGAAGGAGGCGCTGCAGCTGATCCAGGAGGGGCAATACGGCGCCACCGGGCTGAACGACCCGGACCTGATCGCCCGCACCGCGGTGGATGTCGGGATGAAGGCGCTGGACGGGTCGCTGCCCGCCGACTTCCCCAGGGTCGACCTCACCACCCCCGACGCCATCACCAAGGATAACGTGGCCAAGTACTACCGGCCGGACGCGGTGTTCTAAGGAAGAGCGCTTTTCGCGTTACCTCTCCCGCCTGGCGGGAGAGGTCGGGCGTCCGCAGGACGACCGGGTGAGGGTTGGCCCGGGCCTCGACAAAGAGCCCTCACCCGGAGCCGCTTCGCGCCTCCGACCTCTCCCGCAAGCGAGACCTTTTCAGAAAGAGGGTTGTGGCGGCGTGGGAGAGATCGGCCGGAGGGAAGGGTGCGGCCTGGAATCGTCGTCTGGGTTTGGAGCGGCCGGAGGCCGGCCTCCTACTCCGGGGTCAGGCGGGCTTGATTTTGGCAGGGGTCATCAGCACGACCAGGCGTTTGAGGTTGAGGGCAGTGCACAGCAGTGCCAGATGGACGGCATTGCGGGCGACGCCGTAGTAGCGCACCCGGCTCCAGCCACACAGCCGCTTGAGGCGGGCGAAGACCTGCTCGACCGGGGCTCGGCGCCGGCCGATGG
>JAEKLZ010000014.1 GCA_019508225.1 Inquilinus limosus
GCCTCAACTGGGTTGGAACTACGCCCGGACCGGTGTCTGACGGCGCCGTCTGGCCGGCACGCCAGGGGCCGATGGTCGGGGGGCGGGCAGGGCGGTCTCGTCCGCCGGCAGGCCGACGCGCTGGGCCGCGCCGTTCAGATGGGCCTGCATCGCCCATTGCGCCTCGACCCCGTCCTGCGCCTCGATCGCGGCCAGGATGCGGCCGTGCTCGCTCAGCGTCGCCTGGGCCATGTCTTCGGACGGGTGCTGGTCGCCGGCCGCCAGGATGCTCTCGCGCACCCGTTCGGCGACGAAGCCGATGAACTGCACCAGATAGTCGTTGCGGGTCGCCGCCGCGATGGCGCGGTGGAAGTCCAGATCGGCCTCCAGCCAGGCGACGCTGCCATAGGGCGAGGCGGTCATCGTCGCCAGCGCCCGGCGCAGGGCGTCGAAATCCTCCGCCGTGCGCCGGTCGGCGGCCAAGGCGGCGGCCCGGACCTCCAGCGCGCCGCGCAGCTCGAACAGGCTGCGGAAGGCGTCGCCATCCTGCCCCAGCGCGGCGTGGTCGATCTTCAGCACGGTCGATTTCGGGGCTTCCGAGACGAAGGCGCCGCGGCCCTGCTGCGACCAGACCAGCCCCTCCGACCCGAGCCGGGCGATCGCCTCGCGCACCACGTTGCGGCTGACGCCGAAGGTCTCGGCCAGCGCCTGCACGGTCGGCAGCTGGTCGCCCGGCTTCAGCCGGCCGCGGGCGATCTCGCGCGAGATCGAGCTGGCGACCAGCGTCGGCAGATGCGGTCCGCGGCTGACCTTGTCGAGCTTCAGCGTCATGGTGCCATCCGTTCTAGGCCACCGAGTCTTCCGGCAGGATACGCCCGTTGCTGAGAATGCGCGTGGGGTCCAGCGCCAGCTTCAGCCGGGTGGCGAGGTCCAGCGACACGGGGTCGATCCGCTCCAGGAAGGCGTGCTGCTTGACCCGGCCGATGCCGTGCTCGGCGCTGATGCTGCCGCCCAGCCGGTCGACCGCGCCGAAGATCAGCTCCTCGGCGCTGTGGAACAGGGCTTCCATCGCCGCCGGCTCCTGGCCCTGCGGCGGGATGATGTTGAAATGCACGTTGCCGTCGCCGACATGGCCATAGGCCAGGGCCATCGCCTCCGGGTGCTTCGCGCGCACCGCCTGCAGGGCCGCGGCGATGAAGTCGGCGATGCGGGAGATCGGCACGGACACGTCGGTGCGCAGGTACCGCCCGCCGCGGCCCTGGGATTCGACCATGGTCTCGCGGTACAGCCACAGCCGCTCGGCCTGGGCGCGGCTGGAGGCGATGACGCCGTCGCGGATGATGTCGTCGGCACCGCCCAGGAAGCTCTCCATCAGCCCGCGCAGGTCGACCGTGCCGCCGCCCGAAGCCTCGATCAGCACATAGGCGGGATAGGCCTGCGCCAGCGGGTCGGGGAAGTCCGGCCGGGCGCGCAGCGCCACCTCGATGCCGTCGCGCAGGATCAGCTCGAAGGCGGTCAGCAGGTCGCTGCAGCCCCGCCGGGCCCGGGCATACAGCTCCATCGCATCCTCGACCGAGGCCAGGCCGACCAGCGCGGTCTCGACCTGGGTCGGCTTCGGGAACAGCTTGAAGGCGACGGCGGTGACGATGCCCAGCGTGCCCTCGGCGCCGATGAACAGCTGCTTCAGGTCATAGCCGCGATTGTCCTTGCGCAGCACCTTCAGCCCGTTCCAGACGCGGCCGTCGGCCAGCACCACCTCCAGCCCCAGCACCAGGTCGCGGGTCATGCCGTAGCGCAGCACGTTGAAGCCGCCGGCATTGGTCGAGACATTGCCGCCGACCCGGCAGGTGCCCTGGGCCCCGAAGGTGATCGGCAGCAGGCAGTCGACCGCGTCGGCGGCAGTCTTCGCGTCCTCCAGGATGCAGCCGGCCTCGACCACCATGGCGAAGTCGATCGGGCTGATCTGGCGCACCGCGCTCATCCGCTCCAGGCTGACCACGATCTCGCCCGGCGCCGCCACCGCGGCCCCGACCAGCCCGGTCAGCCCGCCCTGCGGCACCACCCGCAGCCCCGCCTGCCAGCAGTGCCGCATCAGGGCAGAGACCTCGTCCACCGTGCGTGGCCGGGCCACCGCCAGCGGCCGGCCGAAATGGTCGCCGGTGAAGTCGCGGCTGTAGCGCGCCATCTCCTCCTCCCCGGTCAGCAGCGCGTCGCCGGGCAGGATGGTCCTCAGCGCGTCGATCGCGTCCGCGTGCGTGCCGGAGATGGATGTGCTCAATTGCGGCCCCTGGCTCATGTGGTTGGACAAAAAATCCTGTCGTCCTGTTATCATACAAGTAAAGCCGGCCATCAAGCCGCGATTGCGATCCGGCGACGGCCGCCGTGCCGCCCGGTGCCGGGCGGATCCTGAACCGTCATGGCGCTGCACGCCTCGCCATGACGGTCCGATTCAGCGGCGCCGTCGAAGGCCTTCAGTCGCCGGCGAGGCCGTACTGCGCGTCGGTCACATGCTCCAGCCAGTCGACGCTCTTGCCGTCCAGCGCCTCCGCGACGGCGATATGGGTCATGGCGGAGGTCGCCGAGGCGCCGTGCCAGTGCTTCTCCCCGGGCGGGATCCAGACCACGTCGCCGACGGCGATCGGCTCGACCGGGCCGCCCTCGCGCTGCACCCAGCCCTGGCCGGCGGTGACGATCAGCGTCTGCCCCAGCGGATGGGTGTGCCAGGCGGTGCGGGCGCCGGGATCGAAGCTGACGATGGCGCCGCCGATCCGCGCCGGATCGGTCCGCTGGAACCGCGAGGCGATGCGGACGGTGCCGGTGAAATACTCCGCCGGGCCGGGGCTGGGCGGCGTCGCGCCGTGGCGAACGATGTCCAAAGTCGTGCTCCCTTGTGTGTCGGGACCGGCGACCTCGTGCGGCAGCAGCCCGCGCGCCTGGAACACCGATCTGGCGACCGGGATCGCGGACATCGCCCTGGGCCAGCCGGCATAGAAGGCGAGATGGGTGATGACCTCAGACAACTGGGCCCGGGTCAAGCCGTTGTCCATCCCCCGGTTCAGGTGGAAGGTCAGCTGCTCGGCCTGGCCCGCCGCGATCAGGGCGGCGATCGTCGCCAGGCTGCGGTCGCGCGGCGTCAGGTCGTCACGCCGCCACAGGTCGCCGAACAGGACGCCGTTGGTATAGCCGGCGAGGGCCGGGGCGACGGCGCCGACCATGGCCTCGACGGCGGCGGCGCGCGGTGCGTCTGCGGTCTCGTCGATCGGCAGCGGCTGGTCCGAGGGCGGCGCCAGCTGGTCCGGCCCGATGCCGCGCGTCTCGAACACCTCCTTGGCGACGCCGACCGCCGACATCGCGTTCGGCCAGCCGGAATAGAACGCCAGATGGGTGATGATCCCGGTGATCTCGCCCGGCGTCACGCCATTGGCCAGCGCCCGGTCGAAATGCCCCGTCATCTGGCGGGTGTGGCCGCCGGCGACCAGCGCGGCGACGGTGACGATGCTGCGGTCGCGCGGGGCGAGGTCGGGCCGCGCCCAGAGATCCGCGAACAGGATCTCGTCGGTGTAGTCGGCCAGGGCCGGCGCGACGGCCCGGACATCGGCCGGGGCGACGCGGGGGGCCGGTTTCCGCTGTTCCGCCTCGGCCGAGGCGGCCAGGGACAGCATGGCGAGCGTGGTGGCGAACAGCTTCATCGGTCACCCTTCTTCGGACGTTCGGTCGTCCCGGAGATGGGCGGGGCGGCGCCCGGCGATTAGGGGCCGGACGCCGCAAGGAGCTATCGATCGGGCTCATCAATGGGCACGGCTACCCCCGATAGCGCAGCGCGTCGATCAGCAGGGACAGGGCCGGCGAGCATTGCCGGCGGCTGGTGTAGTACAGGTGATAACCGGGGAAGGGCGCGCACCAATCCTCCAGCACGCGGATCAGCCGCCCTGCCGCGACGTGGTCCCGCACCTGGTCCTCCGGCATATAGGCCAGGCCGAGCCCGTCCAGCACCGCGTTCAGCCGCAGGGCGCCGGTGTTGAACACCAGCTGCCCCTCGACCCGCACCTTCAACTCGCGCCCGTCGCGCTCGAACTCCCAGGCATACAGCCCGCCATAGGTGGGCAAGCGCATATTGATGCAGTTGTGGACCGTCAGGTCCTGCGGCGTGCGTGGCGGCGGCCGGCGCGCGAAATAGGCCGGCGAACCGACCACCGCCATGCGCATGTCCGGGCCGATGCGCACCGCAATCATGTCCTTCGCCACCTGCTCGCCGAGGCGTATGCCGGCGTCGTAGCGCTCCGCGACGATGTCGGTGAGGGTATAGTCGACGATGATCTCGACCCGGATGTCCGGATAGTCCGGCATCAGCTTCGCCACGGCCGGCCACAGGACCGTGTCGGCCGAATGCTCGCCCGCGGTGATGCGGACGGTGCCGGCCGGCTTGTCGCGCAGCGCGCTCAACGCCGCCAGCTCGGCCTCGATCTCCTCGAAGCGCGGACCGATGTTCAGGATCAGGCGCTCGCCGGCCTCGGTCGGGGCGACGCTGCGCGTGGTCCGGGTCAGCAGCCGCAGGCC
>JAEKLZ010000239.1 GCA_019508225.1 Inquilinus limosus
TGACGGTCGATTCGTAGGGCGGCACGAAGTTGCCGAGGATGTTGCTGCCGGCCGTGGTGCGCACGCCCTCGGTGCAGAACAGGTCTTTAATGGCGATCGGCAGGCCTTCCAGCGGGCCGCCCTCGCCGCGGGCGAGCCGGGCGTCGGAGGCCTTGGCCATCTCGATCGCCTTGTCCGGCGTCTCGGTGACGAAGGCGTTGAGCCCGCGCAGGGATTCCACCGCCGCGACATGCGCCGTGGTCAGCTCGACCGAGGAGATCTCGCGCTTCTTCAGCGCGTCGCGCGCACCGGCGAGGGTGAAGTGGGTCGGCTTCGACATCACTCGACCACCTTCGGCACGGTGAAGAACCCGGCCTTGGCCGAGGGCGCGTTGGCCAGAACCTTCTCGGGATAGCCGCCGTCGGTCACCTCGTCCGGCCGGCGCCGCAGGCCCTGCTGGGCCACGCTGGTCATCGGCTCGACCCCATCGGTGTTCACCTCGGCCAGTTGCTCGACGAAGTCCAGGATGCCGGACAATTCGCCGGTCATGGAATCGAGCTCCGCCTCATCGAGGCGGATACGGGCCAGATGCGCGATCTTCGCGACGGTGGCTCTGTCGAGCGACATGTCGTAGTCATCTCCGGGGAGCGGAGGCCGACCTGGGCCGGCATGGGGCCGGAACCGCGGGGAACGGCCGACGGGAAAACGGCGCGGAAGGTATCACCCGATATGGCGGTCTGCAATCTTCGCGACCTGAAGCCCCGGCTGCCCCCCGGCGGGCGGCTGATCGGCCTGGATCTCGGGGAAAAGACCATCGGCATGGCGGTGTCCGACCCCGGCCTGTCGCTGGCCTCGCCGATCGGCACCATCCGCCGCACCAAGTTCACGCCGGACGCGCAGGAGCTGCTGCGCATCGTCGACGACCGCGGCGTCGCCGGGCTGGTGATCGGCCTGCCGGTCAACATGGACGGCAGCGAGGGGCCGCGCTGCCAGTCGGTGCGCGCCTTCGCCAAGGACCTCTTGAAGCTGCGCGAGCTGCCGATCGCCTTCTGGGACGAGCGGCTGTCGACCATGGCGGTGCAGCGCCAGATGATCGAGTTCGACGTCACCCGGAAGAAGCGCGCCAAGGCGGTGGACACCGCCGCCGCCGCCTGGATCCTTCAGGGCGCGCTGGATGCACTGCAGTTCGGGGGTCTGCTGCCGCCCGGCGACTGAGCGCCTATTCGGCGGCCGGCACCGGGCAGCTCATATCGCCCTCCTCGCAGTTCAGCAGCGCCTTCAGCTCGTCGGCGCGCTGGGTGGTGAGTTGCTCCAGGCACTGCGCCACGATCATCGGCCGGACGCTGCCGCCCTCGACGCCGGAGGACATGAAATCGCATTCGGCGTCGCGATAGCCGATCCAGGCGCGCTGCGCCGCGACCAGCGACTTGGCCGCGTCCCCGCTGTCCTTCAGCCGCGCCATGACCTGCTTGTAGGCCGCGTTCAGGGCCGCATCGGCCTTCTTGTAGGCGTCGCCGGCGCATCGGTTCAGGCCGGCCTGGCTCTCATCCGGGCAGTCCTGGGCGGCGGCGGGCATGGCCATGGCCGACAGGGCTGCGAGCAGGAGGGCGGCGGCAATGGCGGGCTTGAGCATCGGCGAATCTCCTTCGGCTGGCGGCAGCATGCGCGACTTCGCCGGGCCGATGGAGCGGCAAATTCCCGCGCCTAATCCACCGCGATCTGGTCCGGCGCGGCCCGCGCCAGCCGGGCCAGCGTCTCCAGCGCCTCGCGCAGCACTTCGGGCGGCGGCGAGGCCAGGGCCAGCCGCACCGCCGCCGGCGCGTGGCCCGGCCCGAAGGCATAGGCAGGCCCGGGGGTCAGGGCGATGCCCTTGCGCGCGGCGGCGGCGGCGAAGGCCTCCGCCCGCCAGCCTTCCGGCAGCTCGAGCCAGATGTGATAGGCGCGCGGGTCGCCGCGCAGATCGAACCCGGCCAGGGCCTTGCGGGCGATCACCTGGCGGTCCTGCGCATCCTGGCGCTTCTCCGCGGCCAGAACCGCCGCGGTGCCGTCCTTCATCACCTGCATCCCGGCCGCGAATTCGAAGCCGCCGGGCGCCCACGGGCCGGACCGGATGGCACCGACCAGCGGCTCGACCAGGGCCGAGGGCGCGACGGCGAACCCCATGGACAGGCCGCGGGCCACCCGTTTCGAAAGACTGTCGACCAGGACCACATGGTCCGGCGCCAGGGCCGCCAGGGGCGGGCCGTCCTCGACCAGGAAGCTGAACACCCGGTCCTCGATCGCCACCAGCCCGGTGCGGCGCAGAACCGACGCCAGCGCGGCGCGGCGGGAGTCGGGCATGCTCATGCCCAGGGGATTGTGCAGCACCGACTGGAGATAGACGCCGCGCAGCGGCGCGGCCCGGTGCGCGGCGTCCAGCGCGTCCGGCCGCAGCCCCTGTTCATCCATCGCGATCGGGACCAGCGAGATGCCGAGCCGGGCGGCGATGCCCTTGATCACCGGATAGCTCAGCGCCTCGATCCCGATCCGCCCGCCGATCGGCGCCAGCGCCGACAGGGTCGCGGCGATCGCCTGCCGCCCGTTGCCCGTGAACAGGATGCAGGCCGGGTCGGGGTCCCAGCCGGGACGCCGGAGGAATTCCGCCGCCGTGCCTTGCACGGCCGATGTGCCGAAGGCCGGCACCGCCTGCAGGATGCCGCCGAAGACGTCGGGCCGCAGCAGGCCCTGCAGGCTCTGCGCCAGGATCGCCGGCTGGGTGGCCAGGATCGGAAAGCTGGATTCGAGATTGATCGGCGCCTGCCAGGGCTCGGCCAGCACCGAGGCCGGCACCGGCGCGGCGGCGCGCACGAAGGTGCCGCGCCCGACCTCGCCCGACACCAGCCCGCGCCGGGTCAGCTCGGCATAGACCCGGGCGGCGGTGGAGGCGGCGATGCCGCGGCGATAGGCGAAGTCGCGCTGCGGCGGCAGCCGGTCGCCCGGCCGCAATTGCCCCGAGGCGATCTCGGCGGACACGGCATCGGCAATGCGGCGGAAATCATCCAGCATCTAAATTGCTCCGAGTGCAATACTGTGATTGCACCGACATCATGCCCGGAGCAATCTTGGAATGCAATCCCGCAATTGCTGCGACCGGGGCATGGGCCCCCGCCGGCTGCGGGCCACCAGGAGACCTTCCATGTCGACGCGCGTTGTCGAGCGCCGCGTTCCCCGCTCTGCCCTGTCCCATCCCGCGGCCTTCGCCGGGCTGCGGCAGATCTTCGGCCTGTGGCTGCGGCGCGCGCGGACCCGACGCCAGCTCGATGCGCTGAGCGATCACGAGCTGCGCGACCTCGGCCTCGCCCATGGCGATGCCATGCGCGAGGCGGCGAAACCGTTCTGGCGCGGCTGAGCCTCGCTGAGCCTCGCCTGACAGCGGCCCGGCAGGGTATGATGGGGCGAAACGCCCCTGCCCTGCCGGAGGCGGCGCCCCGCCGCAGCCCGATGACCGACATCTCGGCCGAAACCCTGCTGCAGACCGAGACCGTCACCATCCGCGACGTCGCCTGCGGCGGCGCGTGCCGGCACAAGAGCGCCGAGGAATGCGCGGCAGCCACCCATCTGGTGTTTCCCTATCGCGGCGTCTTCGTCCGCCATCTCGGCAGCGACGACGCGGTGGGCGAGGCCAACCAGGTGGTGTTCTTCAACCCGGATGAGGCCTATCGGATCAGCCACCCGGTCGAAGGCGGCGATGCCTGCCTGGACCTGGTGGTCGACGACGCGCTGCTGCGCGAGCTGGCGCCGCCGGCGCTGCTGCAGGACGGCGCGGCGACGGCATTCCGCCCGCAGCGGCTGCGGATCGACGCGCGCAGCCAGGCGCTGGTGGCGCTGCTGCGGCACAGCCTGAGGCGGAACGCGGCCGAGACGCTGGAGGCGGAGACCCTGGCCCTGACCCTGGTGCGGCGCGCCATCGGCGAGCGCACCTCGCACCAGGCCGGGGCCAGCCGCGGCCTGCAGAAGCTGGTCGACCGGGCCAAGCTGGCGCTGTCCGCCGACCTGGCGCGGCGCTGGACCCTGGCCGAAATCGCGGCCGAGGTCGGCGTCTCGCCGGTCTACCTGACCCAGGTGTTCCGGCAGGTCGAGGGCATGCCGCTGTACCGCTACCAGCTGCGCCTGCGGCTGGCGCGGGCGCTGGACCTGCTGGGCCGATACGACGACCTGACCGCGCTGGGCCTCGATCTCGGCTTCTCCAGCCACAGCCATTTCAGCGCCGCCTTCCGCCAGGCCTATGGCCGCACCCCGGCGGAGTTCCAGCGCTCGGTCCGGCTGCGCTGACCGCCCCCGCCGCAAATCCCTAAAGAATCCGACAGCGGCCGACCCGGCGAAAAGCGTCTTCTGTCCCTGCCCGGACATCGGGCGGAACCGGAGAAGCCCCCATGAGCGAGAGAACCTGCGCGGCCTGCGACTGCGAGCTCGACGCCGAGACCATCAAGG
The DNA here is from genome assembly GCA_019508225.1 of Inquilinus limosus. Lineage (GTDB taxonomy): Bacteria > Pseudomonadota > Alphaproteobacteria > DSM-16000 > Inquilinaceae > Inquilinus > Inquilinus limosus_D. The sequence continues at coordinate 4,450 of JAEKLZ010000239.1, forward strand.
TGACGATCGGCGGCCAGACGGTCGAGGTGTGCTGCGACGACTGCGCCCGGGCGCTGCGCGAGGCCGATGCCTCGACCGCGGGCGGGGAGTGAGCGATGCGTGCCCCGGAACCGGCGATCGAGAAGCGCCGCGTCGACACGCCGTCGGGCAGCATCGCCTATGCCGAGGCGGGCGCCGGGCCGGTGGCCCTGTTCGTCCATGGCGTGCTGCTGAACGGCCATCTGTGGCGGCACCAGCTGGCGCAGCTGTCGGACATCCGCCGCTGCATCGCCGTCGACCTGCTGGCGCATGGCGATACCGAGATCGCGCCCGGCCAGGACGTGTCGGTGACCGCCAACGCCGTGATGCTGCGCGAGTTCATGGACGCGCTCGGCATCGAGCAGGCCGATCTGGTCGGCAATGACAGCGGCGGCGGCATCGCCCAGATCTTCGCGGCGACCCACCCCGAGCGGGTGCGCAGCCTGGCCCTGACCGACTGCGACGCCCATGACAACTGGCCGCCGGAGGCGTTCAAGCCCTTCCTGGCGCTGGCGGCGTCCGGCGGCCTGCGCGGCGTGCTCGACGCGATGCTGGCGGACAAGGATGTCTACCGTTCCGCCCAGGCGCTCGGCCCGGCCTATGAGCATCCGAAGCGGGTGACCGACGGCGACATCGAGACCTATCTGCGGCCGCTGGTGCGCAGCGGCGCGCGCACCGACGACTTCCGGCGCTTCCTGGCCGCCTTCGACAGCCGGCACACGCTGGCGATCGAGGACCGGCTGCGGCGCCTGAACGCCCCGACGTTGATCGTCTGGGGCACCGACGATGTCTATTTCGACCTGAAATGGTCGCACTGGCTGGCCGAGACGATCCCCGGCACCCGCCGGCGGGTCGAGCTGAAGGGCGCCCGCCTGTTCTTCCCGGAGGAGCGCGCCGTCGAGCTCAACCAGGAGCTGCGCGCCCATTGGGGCCTGCGCCGCTAGCCGGCCCCGCCCCACCTTCCTTCAAGCAGGAGACACACGATGTCGACCTACGCCCTCGAGCGTCGGACCGCCGCCGCTCGCCCCGGCTTCGCCGCCAACCTGATGCACCTGGTCGCGCTATGGCTGCGCCGGTGGCGCACCCGCCCCCGGCTGCGGACGCTGAGCGACCACGAGCTGCGCGATCTCGGCCTCGAGCGCGGCACTGCCGACCGCGAGGCGCTGCGGCCATTCTGGCGCGGCTGATTGGCAGGTCGGGTTCGCATCCACGAACCCGCCTACGTCAGTTGGTGGTCGGTGCCGCCGGCGGCGTGGTCGCGGGAGCCGCCGGCGCCACCGGCAGGGTCGTGGCCGGAGCTGCCGGAGCGGCGGGCTCGGTCACAGCCGGGGCCGCGGGAACCGCAGGGGTCTCCACCGGCGCAGCGGGGACAGCCGGCGCGGCCGGAGCCGTGGTGGCCGGGGCGGCGGGCTGGGCCGGGGTCGCAGGCGGCGTCTCGCCCGGGACCGTCGCCGGCGGCATGGTGGTCTCGCCGCCCGGCGTCGCGGGCCCGGTCTGGCCCGGGATGATCTCCGCTGGGGGCTGGGCCGGCGGCTCCGCCGCCTTCTTCGCGGCGGCCGCGCGACGGCCGGCGGTGCGGGCCAGATAGGCCTGCCGCGCCGCATCCTTGTTGGCGTAGACGTCCGGATGGTCCACCGGCTGGTTGAACTCGTCCGGGAAGCGGGTGAAATAGCCGATATAGACCGGGATCTCCTCCGGCAGGCGCTCGGTGTACATGCGGCCGGTGCGGATCTTCCGGTCGATCTCGTCGACGCTGACGCCATCGGCCCAGGCCGCCAGCTCGCGGACCTGCTGGACCCGGACGCAGCCATGGCTCAGCGCCCGCTTGTCGCGGCCGAAATAGCTCTTCTGCGGCGTGTCGTGCAGGTAGATCGCCTGATCGTTGTCGAGCTCGAGCTTCAGCCGGCCGAGCGGGCTGCGCGGCCCGGACGGGATGTAGACGCTGGCCTCGTTGCGGACGATCGACGGCGTCGGCGTCCAGTCCGGGTTGTACTTGATGGCGTACATGTTCGACAGCAACTCGGGCGTCGACGTCCCCGCGGCGCCGACCACGACCTTGCTGCGGAGCACCGGGGCGCCGTCCTGGAAGGCGATCAGCTCATAGGACGGGATATTGACCAGGATGAACTTGCCGCGCGCCGGGATGGCGACGTTGACGCCGGCATCGCGCATCGCCTGGACGAAGGGGGACAGGGGCGGCGGCGCGGGCTGCTCCGGCGTCGGCAGGCTGGCGGTCTGCTGCGTCCCGGCCGGCACGCAGGCGGCAAGCACCAGGATCGAGGCGACCGCCAGCGCGGCGCGGGCAATCGGTCCGCGGCGGTACGGCGCGCTTTTGGAACAGGCGGTCATCACGATTTCCCCTTCGTCTCCGGCCGGGCCGGTCATGCCCGAGGCCGCTTCTCTTCATTTAGTTGCCGGTACTCGGCCCGGCAATCGAAAGACTGCGGAAACCGTGCGTGATCTTGCATGGCCCGCCGATATGGCAAAAAAGGGGCGCTCCGAAGAGCGCCCCTCCACAATTCGACGATTGGATGATCTGATCGGCAGATCAGAAGTCCATGTCGCCCATGCCACCCATGCCGCCCATGCCGCCGCCGCCCGGCGCCGCAGCGGCCGGCTTGCGGTCGACATGCTCGGCAACCATGGCCTCGGTGGTGATCAGCAGGCTGGCCACCGACGCGGCGTTCTGCAGCGCGGCGCGAACGACCTTGGTCGGGTCGATGACGCCGGCCTTGATCAGATCGCCGTACTCGCTGGTCTGGGCGTTGTAGCCCCAGTTCTTGTCGTTCTTGTCCTGCAGCTTGCCGACAACGATCGAGGCGTCGCCGCCCGCGTTGGTGACGATCTGCCGGACAGGGGCCTGCAGGGCACGGCGGATGATGTCGATGCCGACACGCTCGTCGTCGTTGTCGTGCTTGACCTTCTCCAGCACCTTCGAGGCGTACAGGAGAGCGGTGCCACCGCCCGGAACCACGCCTTCCTCGACCGCGGCGCGGGTGGCGTGCATCGCGTCATCAACGCGATCCTTGCGCTCCTTCACCTCGACCTCGGTGGCGCCGCCGACGCGGATCACCGCGACGCCGCCCGCCAGCTTGGCCAGACGCTCCTGCAGCTTCTCGCGGTCGTAGTCCGAGGAGGTCTCCTCGATCTGCGCCCGGATCTGGTTGCAGCGACCCTCGATCTCCTTCTTGGCGCCGGCGCCGTCGACGATCGTGGTCTCTTCCTTGGCGATCAGGACCTTCTTGGCCCGGCCCAGCATGTCGAGCGTGACGCTCTCGAGCTTGATGCCGAGATCCTCGGAGATCACCTGGCCGCCGGTCAGGATGGCCATGTCCTCGAGCATCGCCTTGCGGCGATCGCCGAAGCCCGGGGCCTTGACCGCCGCGACCTTCAGGCCGCCGCGCAGCTTGTTGACCACGAGGGTGGCCAGGGCCTCGCCCTCGACGTCCTCGGCGATGATCAGCAGCGGCTTGCCCGACTGCACCACCGCCTCGAGCACCGGCAGCATGGCCTGCAGGTTCGACAGCTTCTTCTCATGCAGGAGGATGTACGGAGCCTCGAGGTCCGCGATCATCTTCTCGGCATTGGTGATGAAGTACGGCGACAGGTAGCCGCGGTCGAACTGCATGCCTTCGACGACTTCGAGCTCGGTGTCGAGGCTCTTGGCCTCTTCCACCGTGATCACGCCCTCGTTGCCGACCTTCTCCATGGCCTTGGCGATCATCTCACCGATGTCGCGCTCGCCATTGGCGGAGATGGTGCCGACCTGGGCAACCTCGGCGTTGGTCTTGATGACCTTCGACCGGGTCTTGAGGTCCGCGACGACGGCCTCGACGGCCTTGTCGATGCCGCGCTTCAGGTCCATCGGGTTCAGGCCGGCGGCCACCGCCTTGACGCCCTCGCGGACGATCGACTGGGCCAGCACGGTCGCGGTGGTGGTGCCGTCACCGGCCAGGTCGTTGGTCTTCGACGCGACCTCGCGCACCATCTGCGCGCCCATGTTCTCGAACTTGTCCGAGAGCTCGATCTCCTTGGCGACGGTGACGCCGTCCTTGGTGATCCGCGGCGCGCCGAACGACTTGTCGATCACGACGTTGCGGCCCTTCGGGCCCAGGGTGACCTTGACCGCATCGGCCAGGATGTCGACGCCGCGCAGCATGCGGGAGCGGGCATCGAGCGAGAACTTAACGTCCTTCGCAGCCATATTTTTAGTCCTTATCTATCGGGATTCCGGTGAAGGCGACGGGGCGGATCAGGCCGCCTTGGCCGACTTCTTCACGGTGATGATGCCGAGGATGTCGCTCTCCTTCATGATCAGGAGATCCTGACCGTCGAGCTTGACCTCGGTGCCGGACCACTTGCCGAACAGAATGCGGTCACCGGCCTTGACGTCCAGCGGCTGCAGCTTGCCGGCTTCGTCGCGGATGCCGGCGCCGACCGAGATCACCTCGCCCTCCTGGGGCTTTTCCTTGGCGGTGTCCGGGATGATGATCCCGCCAGCGGTCTTCTCGTTCTGCTCGATGCGACGCACCAGCACTCGGTCGTGCAGGGGACGGAATTGCATCGTTTTCTCCCACTCTCTCGTTCAGAGATTTGCGTTCAGGGCCTGCCCCGGCCGGTCGTTAGCACTCTCGGCCGGTGAGTGCTACGCATTTAAGGGGATGGCCGGGGGCGGTCAAGGCCCGTGCGCAGATTCTCTCAACGAAAGACCGCCGGCAGCCACAGCGAGAGCGCCGGAATGTAGGTCACGGCCAGCAGCACCGCGATCGAGGCGCCGAAGAACGGCCAGATCGTCTTCATGGCCTCGCGGATCGTGATCTTGCCGACGGCGCAGCTGACGAACAGCACCGAGCCGACCGGCGGCGTGTTCAGGCCGATGCCGGCATTGAGGATCAGGATCACGCCGAAATGCACCGGGTCGATGCCGAAGGCCTTGACCACCGGCAGCAGGACGGGCGTGCAGATGATGATCATCGGCGCCATGTCCATGAAGGTGCCGAGGATCAACAGCGCGACATTGATCAGCAGCAGCACCGTCAGCGGGTCGCTGGAGATGGCGTTGATCGCCGCGACCGTCGCGGTCTGCACCTGCAGCAGCGCCATCAGCCAGCCGAAGGCGCCGGCGGTGCCGATCACCAGCAGCACCATCGCGGTGGTGCGCACCGCCCCCTGCACCGCCTCGACGAAGCCGCGCCAGTCCAGCTCGCGATAGACCAGCAGCGCCACCAGGAAGGCGTAGATCACCGCGATGCAGGAGCTTTCGGTGGCGGTGAAGACGCCGGAGCGGACGCCGCCGAAGATGATGCCGATCAAGAGGATGCCCGGCAGCGCCAGGACCAGGTAGCGGCCGACGGCGCGCAGCCCCGGGAACGGGTCGGACGGATAGCCGCGCCGGCGGGCGACGACATAGGCTGTGACCATCAGCGCGGCCGCCAGCAGGATGCCGGGGATGATGCCGGCGGTGAACAGGTCGGCGATCGAGACGTTGCCGCCCGCCGCGATCGAATAGAGGATCATGTTGTTCGACGGCGGGATCATCAGCGCGATGATCGCGGAGTTGGCGGTGACGTTGACCGCATAGTCCCGGGCGTAGCCGCGCGCGGCCATCTGCGGGATCATCAGCCCGCCGATGGCCGAGGCGTCCGCCACCGCCGAGCCGGAGATGCCGCCGAACAGGGTCGAGGCGACGACATTGACCTGGCCCAGCCCGCCGCGCATGTGGCCGACCAGGCTGGCGGCGAAGCGGATCAGCCGCGCCGCGATGCCGCCGCGGATCATCAGGTCGCCGGCGAAGATGAAGAACGGGATCGCCATCATGGCGAAGGCGTTCATGCCGGAATTGATCTGCTGGAACACCACCACCGGCGGCAGGCCCATGGTGAGCACCGTCGCCAGCGAGGAGATGCCGAGGCAGAAGGCGATCGGCATGCCCATGAACATCAGCAGCGTGAAGCCGCCGAACAGGACCCACAGCTCCATCACGCCAGCTCCTGCACGCCTTCGACCGCCGCTTCGTGCTCGACGCCGGCCATCTGTTCGAACAACCGCTCGGCGGCGAACAGCGCGATCAGCGCGCCGCCGATGATCAGGGGGATGAAGTCGAAGCCGCCCGGCAGGTCGAGCACCGGGATGGTCGCGGTCCAGGTGCCGATCGCCAGCTGGACCGAATACCAGACCATGGCGACGCCGAAGCCGAGGATCAGCAGCAGGTTCACCGCCTCCAGCACCCGGTTGACGCCTGCCGGGAGTACCTGCTGCAGGAAATCGAGCCCGAGATGAAAGCTCTCGCGCACCCCGACCGCGGCGCCGAGCAGGATGAACCAGCCCATCAGCTGCAGCGTCAGCGGCTCGGCCCAGCTCGGCGTGTCGTTCAGCACGTAGCGGGCGAAGACCTGCCAGCCCACGGTGACGGTCATCGCCAGCATGCCGAGGCCGGCCAGCCACAGGGCGCCGGTGGACAGGACGCCGAGGGTCCGGCGGGTCAGAGCCAGGACGGAAGCCATTCCGGCCGATCTCCCATGACAAAAAGGCCGGCCCGCGCATCACGGGGCCGGCCGGATGGCACAGCCTCACTGCACCGCGCGGATGCGCTCCACCAGCGACTTCATCGCGTCGGTGGTGACGAACTTGTCGTAGACCGGCCCCATCGCGGCCTCGAAGGGCGCCTTGTCGACGGTGATGATCTCGCCGCCGCCGGCCCGCACCTTCGCCTCCGACTCCTTCTCCCGCGCGGTCCACAGCTCGCGCATCTTGACCACCGACTCCTTGGCCGCCTGGCGCAGCGTCGCCTGGTCGTCGGGCGACAGCTTGTCCCAGGCGATCTTCGAGATCACCAGCACCTCGGGGGTCAGCGAATGCTCGGTCAGGGTGTAGTGCTTCGCCACCTCGAAATGGCGCGAGGATTCGTAGGACGGCCAGTTGTTCTCCGCCCCGTCGACGACGCCGGTCTCCAGCGACGAATAGACCTCGCCGAAGGCCATCGGCGTCGGATTGGCCCCGAAGGCCTGCATCATCGCGATCCACAGGTCGGATTGCTGGACCCGCAGCTTCAGGCCCTTCATGTCCTCGATCGAATGGATCGCCTTCTTGGTGGTGTAGAAGGATCGGGCGCCGGAATCGTAGAAGGCCAGGCCGACCAGCCCGTGCGGCTCGAACGCCTTCAGGATCTCGTCGCCGATCGGGCCGTCCACCACCTTGTGCATGTGGTCGACCGAGCGGAACAGGAAGGGCAGGCCCAGCACCTGCGTCTCCGGCACCAGATTGTTGAACGGCGCCGTGTTCACCCGGTTCATGTCGATCACGCCGAACCGCGTCTGCTCGATCGTGTCCTTCTCGGCGCCGAGCTGGGCGTTGTTGAAGACCTGGATCTTGATCCGGCCGCCGGTGCGCTGCTCCATCAGCTCGCCGAGATATTGCACCGCCACCACCGTGGGATAGCCGTCGGGATGAATGTCGGCCGAGCGCAGCGTCTGCGCCGAAGCCGGAAGGGCGGCCAGCGACAGCGCCGCCCCAAGGACCAATGCCGCAATGGATTTCACGAAACGCCTCCCCCTTTTGCTCGGCCTGGTATGATCAGGCCGCCGTCTAGTATGGTAAGATCGAGCCTAGTATGGTACTTGACCTGATGCAATATCCCTTGCGAGCTTGAGCGCATGGCGCCACTCGATCTCCTCGACCCGACCACCAGCATCGCCCGCCTGATCGAGCTGGAGATCCGCAAGGCCATCGTCACCCTGGCGATGAAGCCCGGCGCGCCGCTGTCGGAGCAGGAGATCGCCGTGCGCTACGGCGTGTCGCGGCAGCCGGTGCGGGAGGCCTTCATCGCCCTCGCCCGCTCCGGCCTGGTCGAGGTGCTGCCGCGGCGCGGCACCTTCGTGGTCAAGATCTCGGTCGAGCGCATGCTGGAAGCGCGCTTCGTCCGCGAATCGCTGGAGAGCGCGGTGGTGCGGCGCGCCTGCGAGCGGTTCGACGCCCGGGTTCGCACCCGCATCGACTTCCACCTCGAGGCGCAGGAGCTGGCGGCCGCCGACGGCGAGCACTACGAGTTCCAGCGCGCCGACGAGGCCTTCCATTCGGCGATCGCCGAGGGCGCCGGCTGCCCGTCGGCCTGGACCGTGATCGAGGACCTGAAGGCGCATATGGACCGCGTCTGCCATCTGACGCTGCCCCTGGCCTCGTCCCTGCCGGGGCTGATCGAGCAGCACCGCGTGATCCTGGCGGCGATCGACCGGCGCGACGCGGATGGCGCCGAGGCGGCGCTGCGGTCGCATCTGTCGGAGATCCTGCGGGCCCTGCCGACGGTGCAGCGGGACCACCGCGACCTGTTCGACTGAGGCGCATGGGCACTCTGGCAGCACTCCTGCCGGACTGCTGCTAACATGTTGATTTTCTTACATATACCCTTGCCCGAACCGGAAATCCACATCACATTTCCTTCATAGACCGGACGCCAAGCCCGGCCATGCGGAAGGATGGTGAAGGATGACCGATCTGGAACGTCAGCTGCAGGGCTACCGCCTGACCACGGCGGAGATCCTGTATCATCTGCCCGATCATCCCGGCCTGCTGCAGACCTTCGTCTGGCAGAAGCTGGATCTGGCGCCGCGCTATCCGGAGCTGCAGCGCTTCCTCGATTTCTGGAGCCACCACATCGACGGCCGGCTGCATTCGGTGCGGGTCGCCTCGACCGGCGTGGTCAAGCCGTCCGAGCTGCGGAACTGCGCAGCCGAGTTCCGCCTGCATTGACATTCGGGGAAAGAGGCAGGTCGGCGGCGGGACCTTAATGCCCCGCCGCCGCCCGTGACCCGGAGGGGGGATCCGGTCACGGGGTCCTGCATCACACGGCTGCGGCGGGGAGGGATCCGCCGGGCCGCCGAGGCCCGCCGCCGTCGGGCGACCGAAGCCGCTCACGAACCGGCGCCGTTGGGGCCTCCCCCTCCTAACAGCCCAGCCTCGGATCGGTTCCCTGGGAAATGCCCCGCTTCGGCCTCCCCGCTCCGGCCGCGCGACGCCCATGCACGGGCCGCGCATGACGTCCGCCGTCCCGCCTTGCTACCCTCCGCCGCAAAGACGGGAGAGGTCAGCGTGGACGGACATATGGCGGCGGGTCTTCTGGGCGGCATCCGCCCCGACATCGCGCGGCTGCCGGAGAGCGGCATCGTCGAAGTGGTCAATGCCGGGCGCGGCAAGCCGCACCTGATCCCGCTCTGGGTCGGCGAGGGCGACCAGCCGACGCCGGCTTTCATCGCCGAGGCGGCGAATCGCGCCCTGGCCGAGGGCCAGACCTTCTACACCTGGCAACGCGGCATCCCGCCGCTGCGCGAGGCCCTGGCCGGCTATGTCGGCCGGGTCGCCGGCGCCACGGTTCCGTCAAGCCGGATCTACGTCACGATCGGCGGCATGCAGGCGATCATGATGACCATGCAGGCCCTGGTCGGGCCGGGTGACGAGGTGGTCCTGCCGGCCCCGGTCTGGCCGAACATCTTCAGCGCCGTCGAGATTGCCGGCGGCCGCACCGTGCCGGTGCCGATCGGGGTCGAGAACGGCCATTGGCGGCTGGACCTGGACCGGCTGTTCGCCGCCTGTGGCCCGCGCACCCGCGCTTTGTTCCTGAACAGCCCCGGCAACCCGACCGGCTGGACCCTGACGGCCGAGGAGCAGCAGGCGATCCTCGACTTCTGCCGCGCCCGCGGCATCTGGATCGTCGCCGACGAGGTCTATGCCCGCTTCGTCTATGACCGCCCCGCCGCCCCATCCTTCCTGGCGATCGCCGCGCCGGAGGACCGGCTGGTGGTGGTCAACACCTTCTCCAAGAACTGGGCGATGACCGGCTGGCGCATCGGCTGGGTGGTGGCGTCGGAGGAGCTGGGGCAGGTCTATGAGAACCTGCAGCAGTTCAACACCTCGGGCGTTTCCTGCAGCACGGCGCGGTCGCCGCCATCGAGCAGGGCGAACCCTTCATCCAGAGCCAGGTCGACCGCTGCCGCGCCGCGCGCGACCTGGTGATCGGCCGGCTGTCCGAATCGCCGCGGGTCCGGCTGACCCGCCCGGACGGCGCCTTCTACCTGTTCTTCCAGGTCGAGGGCGAACCGGACAGCCGGGCCCTGGCGCTGCGCCTGCTGCACGAGGCCAATGTCGGCCTCGCCCCCGGCTCGGCCTTCGGGCCTGGCGGCGAAGGCCATCTGCGGCTGTGCTTCGCCGGGTCGGTCGAACGGCTGCAGACCGCGATGGACCGGCTGCTGCCGGCGCTGTCGTGACCCGCCTGTCGTGATGGGAAGCCGGCGGTGAACCGGGCGCTGCTGCAGCGCCTGGTCCCCAACACTTTGGCGGCCGCGACCGAGGGGCGGGAGCGCGCCAATATCGGCCCTTTCGCGCTGTTCGTCTCCGGCGCCAGCGGCGACCCGATCCAGAGCTTCGCCGTGCCGGTCGCCCCGGTGCCGGAGTGGCGCCCGGCGGTGGTCGAGCTGCAGCAGGCCTTCGACTCGGCCGGCCGGCGCTTCCGCATCGAGTTCTTCCGCGAGTTGCACCCGGCCCTGTCGCCCACGCTGTACGCCATGGGCTATGAGCGCGAGATGGAGGCGCCGCTGATGGTGCTGCACCGCGACGCCTACCGCCCCGGCCCCGACGGACCGGCCCGGCTGTTGACGCCGGGAGACGAGGCGGCGATCGACGCGCTGATGCTGGTCCAGCGCGAGGCCTTCGACCAGCCGATGGACGAGGCCGGCGAAGCGGATTTCCGCATCCGGCTGCGCCACGGCCTGGCGCGCGGCAGCCGGCAGGCCGCCCTGGCCCGGCTTGTCGGAGTGCCCGCGGCGAGCGGATTGCTGCTGATCGGCGGCGACACCGCCGAGCTGGCCGCGGTGGGCGCCCGGCCGGCCTTCCGCCGCCGCGGCCTGGCGGAGGCGGTGTGCCGCCGCCTGCTCGACTCCTATTTCGCAGCCGGG
>JAEKLZ010000015.1 GCA_019508225.1 Inquilinus limosus
CCGCCTGGGCCGCGACCTTGACCGGCAGCCGCAGCACGTCGGCGATCATCTGCGGCCAGACCGGGCTGCGGGCGCCGCCGCCGGAGACGGTGATGCCGCGCAGCCGGGCGCCGGCCGCCAGCAGCTTCTCGACATGGGCGAGATGGGCGAAGGCGACGCCTTCGAACACCGCCCGCACCATGTCGCCTCCATCGTGCCAGCCGGCCAGGCCGAAGAACCCCGCGCGGGCAGACGGATCGCCCGCCGCGCCGTAGAGATAGGGGTGGTACATCGGCCCGTCGGCCTTGGCCGGCGCCGCGGCGGCCAGCGCGTCGGCCAGGGCGAAGGCGCTGCCGCCGGCGCGCCGGGTATCCTGCGCCAGCAGGTGATGGGCGAGCCATTCGAGGTTGGTCGCGGAGGTGGCCGAGTTCTCCATCGACAGGAAGCGGCCGGGGGCGATGCCGGTCGCCATGAACACCCCGTCCAGCGGCGCGTCGACCACCACCTGGTTGATGCTCCAGGTGCCGAGGATGATCGAGGCCTGGCCCGGCCGGGTGACGCCGGCGCCGACGGCGCTGGCCACCACGTCGAAAAAGCCGGCCACCACCGGGGTGCCCTCGGCCAAGCCGGTGCGCGCCGCGGCCTCCGCCGACACCGTTCCGACCCGGTCGGTGGGCCAGTGCAGCGGCGGCAGCTTGGCGGCGACGCCGCCGAGGCCGTAGATCTCGAGCAGCCCGTCATCGTAGCGGTTCTCGGGCAGGCGCAGCAGCCCGGCCCCGCCCATGTCGGTGATGTCGGTCGCCACCTGCCCGGTCAGGGCATGGACCACCAGGTCCTTGCACATCAGCACATGGGCGGCGCGCGCCAGGACCTGAGGCCGGTGACGCGCCATCCAGGCCAGCAGCGCCGGGGTCTGCGACGGCCAGGGCCGCTGCAGGCAGATCGCCGCGGCGGCCTCTCCCACCCCGGCGGCCGTCCACTCCTCGACCAGCCCGGCGGTGCGGGAATCGAGCGACTGGATCGCCGCCAGCGGCCCGCCCTCGGCGTCGAGCAGATAGAGGCCGTTGCCATGGCCCGAGGTGCCGATGCCGGCGATGTCGCGGCCCTGCAGGCCGCTCTTGTCCAAGAGCTCGCGGACGAGGTCGGCGAGGTCGGTCCGCAGGCGGCCGATGTCGCGCTCGACCATGCCCGGCTCCGGGCTGTGGCCGCCGGTGTCGCGATGGGCGCAGGCCAGCTCGCGCCCCGCATCGTCGAACAGCAGCGCCTTGACCCCGGTGTTGCCGGCGTCGATGCCCAGCCAGGCGCTCATCGGCCGCCCCCGTTGCGGTAGATCGACCAAGCGGCGTCGGCGTCGGCGCCGTCATGGATCATCGCCATCAGCGCCGCCACCACGGCGCCGGGATTGTCGTGCTGGTAGATGTTGCGGCCATAGACCATGCCATGCGCCCCCTGCCCCATCAGCGCGGCCGAGGTCTCGAACACGCGCCGGAGGTCGGCCTTGCCGCCGCCGCGCACCAGCACCGGGCAGCGCGCCGCCTGCACCACATGGCGGAAATCCACCGGGTCGTCGGTCGGGTCGGCCTTGACGATGTCGGCGCCGAGCTCGCGCGCCAGCCGCACCAGGGTGACGATCTTCTCGGTGTCGCCGTCGACCAGGTAGCCGCCGCGGTCGTTCGGCTGCATCACCAGCGGCTCGATCATCAGCGGCATGCCGTATTTCTCGCAGTCATTGCCGAGCCGGCTGATGTTCTGCACGCATTGCCGGAACAGGCCCGGCTCGTCCGGCAGCATGAACAGGTTCACGACGACGCAGGCCGCGTCGAGGCGCAACGCCGGCAGGATCGGGTCGGCCTCGTTCTGCAGCAGCGCCCACATCTCGCGATGGCGCTGGCGGTTGTAGGGGTTGCCCATGTCGACCCGCATCACCAGCGCCGGCCGGTTCTGCCCCGGCATCGACTGCAGCAGGTCGGCCTGGCCGTAGTTCATCTGGATCGCGTCCGGCCCGGCCGCGGCCAGCATGCGGACCACGCCGGCCATGTCCTCCAGCCCGGCCATGAAGGACGGCTCGTTGCAGACGCCGTGGTCGATCGCGACATCCAGGCAGCGGCCGTTCCGCATCAGCCGGTTCAGGCGGACCTTCTTGGTCAGATACATCGGAAACCCCATCAGTGTTGCGCGGCCTGCACGCGGTGGCGGCGGGCCATGATGTCGTCGAAGCGGGCGGCGGCGGTTGCGGTCTCGGCCTCGGTCCAGCCGAGAGCGGCGGCGACCAGGCCCCCGGCCTCGGCGACCAGGGCGGCGGTGACCCGCCCTTCCATCCCCAGCAGGGTGCGGCGCAGCAACAGGTCGCCGATGTCGCGCACCCGTTCGGTCTCGATCAAATATTGCAGCTCGCGCCGCGAATAATCGGGGGCGGCGGCGACCGGCGCATCCGGTCCCTTGCCCAGGAAGCGGGCGACGGCGACGGCGCGGCTGCCGTAGCGCTCGCTCAGGGCCTGGAAGCGCGCCAGCGGCAGGCCGGCGGCGGCGGCCTGGTCCCGCTGCCAGCGCGACCGGGCTTCGGCATCGCGCGGAAACCCCCGGCCGCCGCCGATCGCCAAATCGTGGGTGCCGACCCGGCGCGGCCGGCCCAGCTGGGCCAGGGCCAGGTCGGCGACCTCCTCGCCGAAGGCGCGGAAGGTGGTCCATTTGCCGCCGATCAGGGTCAGCACGGCGAAGGGCAGCGCGCCCGCCGGGTCGACCTCGACGGCATGGTCGCGGCTGATCCGCCCGGTCGCCTCGTCCTCGCTGACCGGCAGCGGGCGGACGCCGGTGAAGACGTGGACGATCTCGTCCTCGCGCACCTCCAGATCCGGGAAGATGCCGGCCAGCGCCTCGAGCATGTAGCGCTTCTCGTCGTCCAGGCAGACCGCGTCGTCCGGGTCGTCGATCCGGATGTCGGTCGACCCGACCATCGCCGCGTTCGCATGGTTGAAGGCGATGCAGATGCGGCCGTCGGCATTCTCGAAATAGATCATCCGGTCGCCCAGCGCCTCCTGCAGCGCCCGGTTGCGGATCATCAGATGCGAGCCCTTGGTGCCCTGGACCCGGCGGCGGTTGGTGGCCGGGCCGATGGCGCCGCCGACGAGGTCGACCCAGGCGCCGGTGGCGTTGACCACCACGCGCGGCACAATCCGCCCGCTGGCGCCGGTGATCCGGTCGCGCCAGGCCAGGCCGTCGCCGTCGCGGCCGGTGATCTCGGTGTAGGAGAAGGCGCGGGCGCCGGTCTCGGCCTCGGTGTCCAGCAGCAGCTCGATGCCCAGCCGCTCCGGATGGGTGACGCGGGCGTCGTAGTACAGCACCCCCGCCACCGCCCGCCGGGTGATGCCCTTGGCCAGACGCTGCAGCTTCGCCCGGCCGATGCCGCGGTGCCGCGGCATGGTCCGGCTGCGCCAGGACAGGATGTCGTAGAGCGCCAGCCCGGCCCGGATCATCAGCCCGGGTCGCGCCTGCGGCCGCTCGGCAATGCCGAGGAAGGCTCCGAGCGTCGCCAGCGTGCCGCGGAACCGGGCCGTGACCGGCACCAGCGTCGGCAGGGGCGAGACGTAATGGGGCGCGTTGCGCAGCAGCCGGTCGCGCTCCTGCAGCGACTGGCGGACCAGCCGGAACTCCCCGTTCTCCAGGTAGCGCAGGCCGCCATGCACCATGCGGGACAGGGCGGCGCTGGCGCCGGAGCAGAAATCGTCGCGCTCGACCAGCACCACGTCGATGCCCTGCAGCGCCAGCTCGCGGAAGGTGCTGATGCCGTTGATCCCGCCGCCGATCACCAGAACATCGGCCCGCTCGGGGATGGCCCGCTCGGGGATGGACGAGCCATTGCCGGTCATCGTGTCGTGTCCTGACTCACAACGGGCTGAGCTTTGTGTTGCCTCTCCCGCCTGGCGGGAGAGGTCGGGCGTCCGAAGGACGACCGGGTGAGGGCTGGTCCCGGCCTCGACGAAGAGCCCTCACCCGGAGCCGCTGCGCGTCTCCGACCTCTCCCGCAAGCGGGAGAGGTAATCGGAGCGTGCCCGAGGATCTGCGAGTCAGACATTTCGTGGGCCGAACCTACGCAGCCGCCGCGACCGGGCCGAGATGGGTGGCGATGGCGCGGTCGATCGCCGCCAGCTCGTCCGCCGCCAGGCGCAGTTCTCCCGCCCGCGCATTCGCCCGGGCCTGGTCGGCGTTGCGCGCGCCGCACAGGGCGAAGGTGATGCCGGGCTGCGCCAGGGTCCAGGCGATCACCACATCGGCGACCTCCACGCCATGGTCGCGGGCGATGCCGCCGAGATCGGCGGCGAAGGCCGCGACGAGGCGGCGGTTCTCGGCCGAGAAGCGCGGGTTGGTGCGGCGCAGGTCGTCGCCGTCGAAGCTGCGCTCCGGCCCGATCCGGCCGGTGAGCAATCCGAGCGCCAGGCTGGAATAGCTGATCACGGCGATGCCGGCCTGGCGGCAGGGCGGGATCAGCGTCTGCTCCAGCCCGCGGTCGAGCATGTTGTAGGCCTCCTGCACGCAGTCGACCTG
>JAEKLZ010000240.1 GCA_019508225.1 Inquilinus limosus
AAATACTCCGGCGCCGAATCGGCGTTGTTGTTGAAGTAGGTGTGCAGCGAGATGAAGTCGACCTGGTCGTAGCAGTGGTCCAGCACCTCGTATTCCCAGGCGCCGTAGGTCGCCATGTTGCGGTGGGACGAGCCGCAGGCGGCGAGCTGGATGGTGGGGTCGACCCAGCGCATCACCTTGGCCGTCTCCAGCGCCGCCCGGCCGTATTCCTCGGCGGTCTTGGCGCCGATCTGCCAGGGCCCGTCCATCTCGTTGCCAAGGCACCAGAACTTGACGTCGTGCGGCGCCTCGTGGCCGTGCGACCGGCGCAGGTCCGACAGGGCCGAGCCGCCGGCATGGTTGCAGTATTCCAGGAAGCGGCGCGCCTCGTCCGGCCCGCGGGTGCCGAGATTGACGCCCAGCATCGGCTCGACCCCGGCGGCGCGGGCCCAGTCCATGAACTCGTTGGTGCCGAAGCGGTTGGTCTCGGTCGACGACCAGGCCAGGTCGCGGCGTACCGGCCGCTGCTCCACCGGCCCGACCCCATCCTCCCAATCATAGCCGGACAGGAAGTTGCCGCCGGGGTAGCGGATGATGGTGGGCCCGAGCTCGCGGGTCAGCTCCAGCACGTCGCCGCGGAAGCCGCGGGCGTCGGCGGTCGGATGGCCGGGCTCGTAGATGCCGCCATAGACGCAGCGGCCCATATGCTCGACGAAGGCGCCGAAGACACGGCGGTCGAGGTCGGAGAGGACGAAGTCGCGATCGACGGTGAGCCGTGCGGAGATCATGGGTCGGTGGTCTCGATCGGATGGTGGAAGGATCGGCCGCGCCGGACGGCGCGGCCGGGAAGGGTCAGCGGGCGTTGGCCAGCAGCTCGTTGACGCGGCTCTCCGCGTCGGCCAGGGCCTGATCGACGGTCTTCTGGTTCTGCGCCGCGGCGTTGAACTCCTCGGTCAGGATTTCCTGGATCCCGAACTGGCGCTTCACCGCCTGGGGCAGGGCGGTACCGTCCTTGGTCAGGCTGACGATGTCCTTGCGGTGCGGCAGGTCGAGGAAGGCCTGGCTGGTCGCGACCGAAGTGCGCACCGGCAGGTGGCCGGTCCGCGCCCATTCGAAGTCGTTGTCCCACAGGAACTTCAGGACCTTGACCGCGGCCTTGCGCTTGGCGTCGTCCAGCCCGGCCTTGGGCACCACCCAGCTATGGCCGTCAGCCCAGACCTTGGCGTTGCCGTAGAGCTGCGGGAACGGCAGGACGGTGTAGCCGTTGCTCAGCGCGCCGCCGGGCTTGGCCGCCTCCTCGTTGTAGCTGTCGATCAGCCAGGTGCCCATGATGTAGACGCCGCCATCGCCCTGGGCGAAGCCGGCCGTCGACGCGGCATAGTCCTGGTCCTTGGTGGTGTCGCCATTCTGGTAGATCGTCTTGAACAGCTCGACCGCGTTGCGCGCCTCGGGCGTCTGCAGCTTGATCTGGGCCGGGTCGGCGAAGAAGTCGGAGTTCTGCTGGTACAGCAGGGTGTAGAGGGTGCGGGCGTAGTTCGCCTGCTCGTTCACCGTCGCCTGCACGAAATAGGGCTTGCCGGTCTTCTCCTTGAACTGCTTGGCCTGGGCCAGCAGCTCCTCCGGCGACTTCGGCAGGATCGGCTTGCCGTCGTCGGATACCAGGCCGGCCTGCTTGAACAGGTTCAGGTTGATGTGCCACAGCCAGGTGTGGGTGTCGAAGGGCAGGGCGTAGATCTTGCCGTCCTTGGTCACCCCGGCCTTGGCAGCTTCGGTGAAGTCGGCGGTGTCGATGCCGGCGGCTTTGAAGTCCTCGTCCAGCGGCTCCAGCAGGTCGCGCGAGGCGTAGTCGCTGATCACCGCCTCATGCATCACCGAGATGGTCGGCGGGTCGTCCGAGCGCAGCCGGGCGGTCAGCTGGTCGTAGCCGGGCCATTCGACGATATCGACCTTGACGTGGACGTCCGGGCTCTCGGCGTTGAACTTGTTGATCAGCGCCGTGATGATGCCGCACTCGCCATGCGCCTTCGAGACATCGGTGACATCGGCATAGTCGGCCTCGCAGGCGCCGAAGAAGCGCGACAGCGAGATCTCGGTCTTGTCCTGTGCCCAGACGGGACCCGCGGCCAGGACCAGCCCCGCCAGGGCCAAAGCAAAGCGGCTTCTCATGGCTCTCCCTCCTTGGTTCCGGCCGCTTCTGCCGCGCGCCTCAGCGGATTGCGGCGCCGGCGACGGCCGTGACGATGTATTTCTGGAAGAACAGGTAGACGATCAGCACGGGCAGCCCGGCGAAGACTGACTGCGCCATCAGGTACCCGAGCCCCTCGGACTGGGCGAAGTTGGTCTGGGTCGAGGCCAGGCCGACGGTCAGGGTGAACATCTCCGGCTTGGTCGCCGAGATCAGCGGCCAGAGATAGTCGTTCCAGGCGCTGAGGAAGGTGAAGATCCCCAGCGTCGCCTGGGCCGGCACGGTCAGCGGCAGCAGCACGCGCCAGAAGGTCTTGAAGCGCGAGGCGTTGTCCAGCAGCGCCGCCTCGTCCAGCTCGCGCGGGATGGCCTTGAAGTACTGCGTCATCAGGAAGACGCCGAAGGGCGCCGACAGATGCGGCAGGATCAGCCCGAGATAGGAGTTGTGGATCTTCAGGTCGTTGAACATCTGGAAGCGGGCGATGATCACCGCCTGCTCCGGCACGGCCAGGCCGATCAGCACCAGCGCGAAGACGATGCCGCTGCCGGGGAACCGGGCGCGGGCGAAGCCGTAGCCGGCCAGCGAGGCCAGGACCAGCACGCCCAGGGTCTGGCCCAGCGCCACGACCACGCTGTTCAGCACCCAGCGGAACACGCCGGAATTGGCGAGGATGTCGGTGTAGTTCTTCAGCGTGTAGGGCGCCCGGAACAGCGTGCCGGTGCTGGTCATCAGCTCGCTGTTCGGCTTGAACGACAGGCCGGTGATCCAGGCCACCGGCACCACCCAGATGATGGCGAGCAGGATGACGGCCCACAGGATCAGCCGGTCGCCGAGGCTGCGGCCGACCATGCCCTGCCGTGGCTGTGCCGTGGTGATGGCTGTCATCCCTCGGCCCTCCGGCGGGTCAGCAGGTACTGCGCCATGGCGGCGATCAGCATCAGCCCGAACAGCACCTCGGATGCCGCGGCGGCGTAGCCGAGGTCCCAGTTGCGGAAGCCCTGCTCGTAGATGAACTGCACGATCGGGCGCGAGGCGTTGTTCGGCCCGCCGCGGGTCAGCAGGTAGGACTGCCCGAACAGCTGGAACTGGTAGACGATCTCGACCACGGCCACGAGCACCACGGTGCGCCGGATCGAGGGCAGGGTGATGTGCCGGAACGACCGCCAGCGGCCGGCGCTGTCCAGCGCCGCGGCCTCGTACAGCTCGCGCGGGATCTGCTGCAGGGCGGCCAGGAACAGCATCATCGGCAGGCCGATGCCCCACCACACCGTGGCGGCGGCGATGCCGGGCAGCGCCAGATTGGGGTCGCTCAGGATCGGGATCGGCGCCTGGCCGAACACGCCGAGGACATTGGTCAGCAGGCCGCGATCCGGCAGGTACACCATCTTCCAGACGATGGTGACGATGGTGACCGACAGCACCGAGGTGGCGAAGAAGGTGGCACGCAAGGCGGCGGCGGCCCGGGTCGGCCGGTTCAGCGCCAGGGCCAGGATCAGTCCGACCACGACGAAGGCCGGCACCGTCATCAGCACGAACAGCACCGTGTTCCACACGGCGCCAAGGAAGACCTTGTCGGCGAACAGGCGCTTGTAGTTGGCGAGGCCGGCATAGGCGCCGGTGCCGTCGAACATGTCGAATTTCTGCAGGCTGATCCAGATGCCGTCGAACAGCGGCCAGACCAGCAGCAGCACGTAGACGATCAGGAAGGGCAGGACGAAGCCGACATTGCGCCAGTCCGCCCCGATCCGGGCGCTGCCCAGGCGGCTGGTCCGTTCGATGCTGCGGCCGGCGGCGGTGGCAGTCACCATTCCCTCCTCACGCAGCGGCGTGGCGGCCGACGCCGTCGGCGCCGAACAGGTGGACGGCGGCCGGGTCGATGCGCAGCGCAACCCGGTCTTCGACCGCGACGCCGCTCAGGCCCGCATCCTCGGCGATCAGGGTCGACCCGTCCTGCAGCCGGACATGCAGATGGGTGCGGTCGCCCAGCCGCTCGACCACCTCGACCGTGCCCTGTATGCCGCCCTGGCCGTCGATCCGCACCGACTCGGCCCGCAGGCCCAGCGTGATCGGCTGGTGCGCCGGCAGCCCGTCGGCCGGCACCGGGGTGCGCAGCTCGGTCCCGTCCGGCAGGCGCAGCACGGCGCCGCCGGCCTCGCCGACGACGGTGGCGTCCAGGAAGGTCATCGCCGGCACGCCGACGAAGCGGGCGACGAATTTGGTGGCCGGCCGGGTGTAGATCTCCATCGGTGTGCCGACCTGCTCGATCCGGCCCTCGTTCATCACCACGATCCGGTCGGCCAGCGTCATCGCCTCGACCTGGTCATGGGTGACGAAGATCATGGTGGCGCGCAGCCGCCGGTGCAGCCGCGCCAGCTCGACCCGGGTGCGCACGCGCAGCGCCGCGTCCAGGTTCGACAGCGGCTCGTCGAACAGGAAGGCCCGCGGCTCCTTGACGATGGCGCGGCCGATGGCGACGCGCTGGCGCTGGCCGCCGGACAGTTGCCCGGGCTTGCGCTGCAGCAGCTCCTCGATCTCCAGCGTCCGCGCGGCGGCCTGGACGCGCTGCTCGATCTCCGGCTGCTTCAGGCCGATGTTGCGCAGCCCGAACGCCATGTTCTCGAAGATCG
The DNA here is from genome assembly GCA_019508225.1 of Inquilinus limosus. Taxonomy (GTDB): domain Bacteria; phylum Pseudomonadota; class Alphaproteobacteria; order DSM-16000; family Inquilinaceae; genus Inquilinus; species Inquilinus limosus_D. The sequence goes on from JAEKLZ010000240.1 coordinate 4,792, forward strand.
TCATATGGGGGTACAGGGCATAGTGCTGGAACACCATCGCCACCCGGCGGGCGCCCGGCGGCAGGGTGTCGACCCGGGTGCCGGCGATGCGGATCTCGCCGCCGTCGACGCTCTCCAGCCCCGCGATCATGCGCAGCAGGGTGGACTTGCCGCAGCCGGACGGCCCGAGGAAGACGATGAACTCCCCGGACTCGATCGACAGCGACAGGCCGTCGAACACCGTCACCGGCCCGAAGCGCTTGCTGACATCCCGGATCTCGATGTCGGCCACGCCATTTCCTCCCCAATGGTATTATCATATGATTCGATCATCGGGGGGATCGACGGGTTTTGTCAACCGGACCTTCCCCGGCCTATTCGATAAGGGACGCGGGTGGAGACGGTGTGATGCTGGAACGGGAAATGGTCCTGGTCGGGACGATGAGCGCCCAGGTCTCGAACAGCCTGGGCATGCGCATCGTATCCGGNNTTGGACCGCGACGTGCTGCAGTGGCGGCTGGAGGCGCAGTTCGACGCCAAGATCGTCGAGGACATCTTCGAGATGCGGCTGTGCTTCGAGCCGCGGGCATCGTTCCTGGCGGCGCGCGACGGCACCGCCGACGACCACGCCGCGATCGAGCGCCATTTCCACCAGCTGGCCCGCGCCTATGACGAGAAGCAGCCGGTGAAGGCGTCGTCCGAGGCGGCGCTGGAATTCCACCTGGCCATCATTACGGCGTCGCATAACGGCCTGTTCGTGACCATCGGCGCGGCGGTGAAGTCGGCGCTGCGGGTGTCGTCGGAGATGCTGCAGCGCCACGCCACCCGGCCGAGCGAGGACGTGGCGCTGCACGACGCGGTCCGCACCGCGATCATCGGCCGGCAGCCGGAGGCGGCCGCGGCGGCGATGGCCCGCCTGCTGGAGGCGTCGCACGCAAGGCTGCTGCCGCTGACCACGGAGCCGAAGGGGGCGTGAGGTCGCCGGGCGTCACTCCAGCGGGATCAGCAACGGCGTGACGCCGCTCAGAGACACCGCCCGGTTCACCTCGGTGTAGAGAATCAAAAGGCCGGGCTGATCGCGATTGATCCAGAGCCCACCCAGCTGCGTGGGATTCGGCAGGGACAGCGATGTCGGGGTCTTGCCCTCGAACCGGTACAAAGTCCCGGGCGCAACCGCCCAGAAGCCGCGGGGCTTTGCGGCCGTCAGCCCATAGAACGGCTCACTCGTCTCGATCGACCTGCCGTTCCACTCCTCGGTGTGGATCTTCTCGAACAGCGTGGAAACCTTGCGACTGCAAATCTTCAGGATGCGGCCATGCGCGTCCATGTGGATCAGCCCGACCGACGCCACGATACAGCCGGGTTCGTCGGTTGCCGGAACAAGCCCGGTGACCGGATCGCAGTCGCCGTTCAACGGGCCGTCGCAGAGACCCCGTCCGTCCCGCTGGTCGACCTCGCTCACAATGTCGGTCGCGAGATTGAGGACCTGCAGACCGCCGCCCCATTCCCCGCGATTGTGGCCGATATAAACGAGATCGCCCATGCCCAGGACGACGGGAGGCGCCAGGAAAGAACCTCGAAGCTCACCATGCAGCGGCCGCTGCCGCCAGTTGCCGCGATCGGAGATCTGCGAAAGGAGCGTGTGGGGTGACAGCACCAACGGGGCCGGCCCGTTCGCAATCACGGCCAGCGGCATTTCTGGCAAGTTAAACGGTGGCGAGTCCCGGAACGAACTGCCTGTCCAGGACGAGACGACATATGTGCCGCCTGCCGCTCCCGGATAGTCGGCGGATGGGCGGAGGGCCGTTGAGCGAAGAACCCAAAGGCCCCGATCCGATGCGGCGAGGTCGACCACTTGGTCCGCGAAATGCATCTGTCGGGAGCCGTCCGAAAGCCCGAACGACACCAAGGCCCCGCTTCCGCCCGTCAGCCACAGCCGTCCGCCATAGGCGAGTCCCTTGCTGATGCGATTCCTGAGCAAAGGGTCGCCGGATGGCGGCGTGGGCTCGCCGGTTGCAATCGGCGCTATTCCGTCAGGGGTCGGCAGCTTCGGCGTCGGGCCGGCGCAGCCGAGCAGCATCAGGAGCAGGATGAGGATTCGTCCGACGCCCGCATCCAACCTTTGAAGTCCGCCTTTCCACACGATGCCGCCCCCCCAACGACGTCATGCCCTGCCGCTAGGATGGCACAGACCGCTGCGTCGCGCAGGAAGGAACGCTATCCGTCCCTAATACTGGCTGCTCTTCGCCGTGACGATATGGATGATCGCGGCGGGGTCGGAGATCCAGAAGCCGTCAAAGCCGTCGGGCAGGCGCTCGATCTCGTCGCGGCGGGCGACGCCGGAGGCGGCGAGATGCTCGGCCGCCTGCGGCACGTCGTCGGCCACGATCTCCAGCCACAGCTCGGCCTGGCTGAGGGCCTCGACCCGGTCGATCCACAGCTGGTTGGCGCCGAATTCGAAACCGATCGCCGGCGGATGGTTGTCCAGCGGCTTCAGGCCGATCACGTCGCGGTAGAAGCGGACCGTGGCGTCGTATTGGTGCGGTGGCACCTTCAGCGCGATATTGCGGCCGCCGGCGAAGGTCGCGGTCATGGCAGTTCCTCCGGTCGAGATCGTCACGTCGCCGATGCGATGCGCGCCTCGTACTCGGCCTCTAGCGGCGTGTGGATGATGAAGAAGGGCTGCGGCACCCGGCCGTGCATCCGGTCGACCAGGATGTCGAGATGGGTGTGCCAGCCGCCGGCGGCGCTCGCCATCTGATCCGTGCCGAGGCGGCGATGGGTGACCGCCAGCAGGATCTCCGCCCCCTGCGGCGTCAGCTCGAACGTGACCTCCGACTCGTTACCGGACGGCTCGGGCCAGCTGTGGCTTAGCAGCCGCGGCGGCTCCCAACGTGTCACCCGGGCGGTGAAGCTGGCGCCCTTCTCCATCGACTTGTACTTGGCCGGGATCTGGTCCGGCAGCGGCGACAGCCCGGAATGGAGGAAATGCAGCTCTACCTGGCCGCCGATTCGGGGCTCGACGGCACCGCTGGCGAGCCAGGTGCCGCGCTTGTCCGATTCCGTCAGATAGGCCCAGACCCGCTCGATCGGGCCCGGCAGCAGCCGCTCGAACCGGACGGTGTCGGAGGCGATGAGGGTGCCGTAGTCGCTCATGATGCTTCTCCTGTGTCGGGGGCGGCGCGCAGCTGCCGCTCCAGCTCGTCCAGCCGGCCGCCCCAGAAGCGGCGGATGCGCCGCAGCCACTCCTCCAGCGCGTCGAAGCCCTGGGAATCGAGCGTGTAGATGCGCCGTTGCGCCTCGGCCCGGACGGTGATCAGCCCGGCCTCACGCAGCACCTTCAGGTGCTGGGACACCGCCGGCCCGCTCATCGCGAATGCGCCGGCGATCTCGCCGGCGCCGCGCTCCCCCGCCGCCAGTATCTCGACGATGCGGAGCCGGGTGGGATCGGCGAGGGCAGCGAAGGCGTTCATGAGTCTCTTATGAAGCTTAATCTTAAATAAGTCAATTCTTAAATTAAAGCGTCATTGCGAGCGCAGCGAAGCAATCCAGGGGCCGTACGAACCGGCCCCTGGATTGCTTCGTCGGCTTCGCCTCCTCGCAATGACGGCGAGGGGTTCGGAGGGTGCCCTCAGGCCGCGGCGGCCGCCGGCTCTTCGACCAGGCGTCCGGGGGCCGAGCCGTCCCTTTCGATCCGCCAGCGGCGGTCGTGGAAGGCGGCGACCTTGGGGTCGTGCGAGATGGTCAGCCAGGTGGTGCCGGGCAGCCGGTCGCGCAGCAGCGCGAACATCCGCTGCTCGGTGGCCTCGTCCAGGGCGCTGGTGGCCTCGTCCAGGAACAGCCAGCCCGGCTTCGCCAGAACCGCGCGGGCGATGGCCAGCCGCTGCTGCTCGCCCGGCGACAGGCGGCGGGCCCAGTACTCCTCCTGCTCCAGCGCCGGCACCAGATGGCCCAGATCGACCGCGCGCAGCGCCTCGGTCGCGGCCTCGGCGGAGATCTCCTCCGGCTTGGCCGGATAGGCAACGGCGGCATGCAGCGTGCCAAGCGGCAGATAGGGCCGCTGCGGCAGGAACAGCACCTTGGCGTCCTTCGGGATGCGGATCTGCGCCCGGCCGAACGGCCAGATCCCGGCCAAGGCGCGGAACAGCGTCGACTTGCCGGCGCCGGACGGGCCGGTCAGCAGCAGCCGGTCGCCGGGGCGGACCGACAGGCCGCCGCCCTCGACCAACGCCTGGCCGTTGGGCAGGTCCAGCCGGACGGAGTCGACGGCAAGGTCACCGCGAGGCTCGGCTGTCACCTGGATTTCGGTGGAGCGGGCCTGCTCCTGGGCGTCCTGGATGCCATGGCGGAAGCCGGTGAGGCGGTCCACCGTGGCTTTCCATTCCGTCAGGTCCTGATAGGCCGAGACGAACCAGGACAGCGAATCCTGGACGTTGCCGAAGGCCTCAGCCGTCTGCAGCAGGCCGCCGAGCTCAAACGATTTGGCGAAGTACTGGGGGGCGGCCAGGATGAAGGGGAACAGGATGGACGCCTGGCCATAGCTGGATGTCAGAAAACCCAGCAGCTTCTGTCGCCGCATCAGAGCGTACCAATTGTCCATGACGCTGGTGAACAGTGACTTCAGGCCCTGCTTCTCGCTTGCCTCGCCGCCATACAGCGCGACCGCTTCGGTGTTCTCGCGAAACCGAACCAGACCGAAGCGGAAATCCGCCTCGCGCTTCTGCTGCTGGAAGTTCAGCCCGATCAGCGGCCGGCCGATCCAATGGGTCAGCAGCGTGCCGACCACCGCATAGGCGACAGCCGCCCAGACCATGAAATGCGGGATGACGATGGTGCTGCCGAAGAGCGGGATGGCGAGAGGAGCGGACAGTCCCCAGAGAATCGCCAGGAAGGAGAAGAGATTGGCGAAATTGCCGAGGAAGCCGATCCCGAGGCTCAAGGTGCTGCTGATGAAGAGCTGGATGTCGCTGGAGATGCGCTGGTCCGGGTTGTCGGCAGGCTGGCCGGTCAGCTGTTGCCGGTAATATGCCTGATCCTGCAGCCACTCGCCGATCAGGTGATCGGTCATCCAGCGGCGCCAGCGGATCTGCAGCCATTGATTCAGGTAGACCCGGTAGACGCCGCTGATCACCCAGACAACCGCGAGGCCGGCGAAGACCATGATTTCACGCCAGAAGGCATGAATATCGTATTGCTGCAGGGCGTTGTAGAAGCGGTTGCGCCAGAAGTTGAACTGGACGCTGAGGAAGACGCTTCCGAAGGTCAGGGCCAGGACGGCAACCAGCAGCCCGATCGCCGGCCATTTCTCCTTCGACCGCCAGAACGGCATCAGGAGGGCGAAGAAGTCCCGCCAGAACCGGCGCGTGCTTGGCTTCATGGGATTCGTCCGCCGCGCGGCGGATCCTCGGCTGCGACTGCAACCGTGATATCCCCCGCGGGCGGGCCGCACCCGTGAATTTCACGTAACTTTGAGGTAATCCGGACGTTATCACCGCAGGCCGGACAGGATTTCCTCTCGGTCCACCGTGATCCAGGTCCCAGGCGCCAGTTCGCCCAGCGTGAGGTTGCCGAGAGCGACGCGGACCAGGCGCAGCGTCGGGTGGCCGACCGCCGCCGTCATCCGCCGCACCTGGCGGTTGCGGCCCTCGGTCAGGGTCAGCTGCAGCCAGGCGGTCGGGATCGACTGCCGGGATCGGATCGGCGGATCGCGCGGCGGCAGGTCCGGTTCCTCCGCCAGCCGCTCGATGCCGCAGGGGCGGGTCGGGCCGTCGGTCAGGGCGATGCCGCCGGCCAGGGCGGTCAGCGCCTCTTCCGCCGGGTCGCCCTCGACTTGCGCCAGATAGGTGCGGGGATGGCCGTGTTTCGGGTCCAGCAGGCGCTTGATCAGCGGTCCGTCATCGGTCAGCAGCAGCAGCCCCTCGCTGTCGGCGTCGAGCCGGCCGGCGGCGTAGATCCCGGGCGGCAGGCCGAACTCGTTCAGGCCGCGCCAGCGTCCCTCCGGCGTGAACTGGCTCAGCACGCCATAGGGCTTGTGAAAGACGACGTAGCGGGCCTGGTCCGGCTCCGGCGACGGGCGCTTGCGCCGCTCCTCGCGCCAACGCTCGCCGGGCTTTGCCGACACCGGCGTCGGTGCTCCGGTGTCGCGGCCGATCCGGCGCGACGAGGTCAGCGGGCCGCGCGTCCGGCGGCGCGGCGCCGGTGCTTCGGCGGGCTCGGCACGGTCCTCCGGTGCCGGGCCGCGTGGGCGACCGCGCCGCGGCGGGGCGGTGTTCTCCGGCGGTTCCTCGCCGCCGTCCCACAGCCATTCCGGGATGGCCGCGCGCGCGGCCTCCTGCGGCGAGGCGGCCTTGGATCGCGACCCGCGCGCCTTGCCGGCGGTCGGGGGGCGCCGTCCAGCCGCGGCCGGCCCGGCCCGCTTCGCGCCGCGTGGCGCCGCCTCGTCTTCAGCCTTGGCCGCGGCGAGACGGGAGGGCGTCTTGCCGCCGCGGGTCGGCCGGCCTTTCGGCGTCGCCTCCGGTTCGTCCCGCCGGGCGCCGCGGCCGCCGGGAGCGCGCGCGGTGCGGTGAGAAGCGCGTTCGGCCTCGTCGCGGTTCGCGGGGCCCCCGCGGGACGGCGGCTTGCCATCACGAGACGGCCGGCGCTTCGGCGTCGCCTCCGGCTCGGCCTGCCGGGCACTGCGGCCACCGGGAGCGCGCGCGGTGCGGCGCGGTGCCTGTTCGGCACGGTCCGCCGGGGCCCCGTGGGACGGCGGCTTGCCGCCTCGAGACGGCTGGCGCTTCGGCATCGCCTCCGCCTCGCCTTGCCGGGCGCTGCGGCCGGCGGAAGTGCGCGCGGTACGGCGTGGTGCCCGCTCGGCCTCGTCGCGCTCTGCAGGGGCTCCGCGGGACGGCCTATCGGGGCGCCGGGCATCCCGCGCCGGCCGCTCGGCCTGCACCTCGGTCCGGCCGGTGGTCTTGCGTCCGCGCGGCGGGGGCCGCTCGTCGCCGGCCTCGGAGGACCGGCCGGGGCCGCGCGCGCGTCCGGCGCCGGACTTCGGAGGGCGAGGGGGGCGGCTCATGCCGTGGCCTGCCGACGCAGGAAGGCGGCCAGATGGTCGATCTCGGTTCGCATAGCCTCTACAGTCCCGGTCATGTGCAGGCAGGCATGGATCATGCCGCGCCACAGCCGGTATTCGTGCGGTTGCCCGGCCAAGGCCAGGCGGTAGGCCAACTGCTCGGTGTCGCTCCGCAGGCAGTCGAATTCCGCCGCCGTCAGGTACAGCGGCGGCAGGCCGGCGGGATCAGCGTAAAGCGGCGCGGCCAGCGGCGTGCGCCGGTCGGTGCCGGCCGGGACATAGTGGGTCCAGAACCACTCCATCTCGGCCGTGGACAGGAAATAGCGGCTATCGCCGCCATAAGCCAGATGCGACGGCGTGTCGTGGTCCGGCGCGAACACGCCATAGACCAGCGCCGCGCCGCGCAGCGGCCGCTCGCCGGCATCGCGCAGCGCCAGCAGGGTGGCGAGCGCCAGGTTGGCGCCGGCCGAATCGCCCGCGACCACCAGCCGGCCGGGATCGATGCCCCAGTCGCGGCCATGGGCGGCGAGCCAGCGCACCGCCGCGACGCAATCCTCGAGCGGGGCGGGGAACGGGTGCTCCGGCGCCAGCCGGTAGTCGAGGCTGACGACCTTAAGGCCGGAGCGCAGCGCCAGCTCCCGGCAGATGCCGTCATGGCTGTCCAGGTCGCACAGCACCCAGCCGCCGCCATGGATGTAGACGATCGCCGGCGAAGGTTCGGGCGTGCCGGGGTCGTAGAAGCGTGCGGCGATCGGTCCCGCCCCGCCGGGCAAGGTGCGGTCCTCGACCGTCGCCACGGCCGGCGCATGCTCGTTCAGGAGCGGCAGCACGGGGGCCATGGCGCGCCGCGCCTCGGCCGGTGACAGGCGCTCGGTCGGCGGTGTGTCGCCCGAAACGGCGGCGACCCGCTGCAGCATGTGCGCGATCTGCGGATCCACCGCCATGTTCTGGCCTTCTTTACTTGATGAAACCGATCGCCGCCCGGCTGGTGGGAACCAATAGATCGATGCAGTGTTCGACCGCTGCGTCTCCTGCCTTGCAGGTCAACACATCGTTCAGCAGCACACGACCGAAATTCCCGCAATCATGACCTGCGATCTCGAACACCTTGACCATGGTCTTGCCCGCGCTCAGCGGTGCCATGTCCACGGCCAGCTGATCGACGATGATGCCCTTCGGGTCGAACACCACGAGGTCGAGCTGCAGGTTGCTGTAGGTCCGGGCGCTGCCGTTGTGCATCACCATGAAGGCGCGGCAGCCATTGTTGCCGGGCTCGAGCTTGTTCAGCTCGATGTCGATCGCCTCTTTCGGCGCCGACTCGGCGGCGGGCTTCTCCTGCGCCCCGACGGGAAAGCTGGCAATCGCGATAAAAAAAGCGAAAAAACTTGCCGCACCGAACCAAGCGAAACGGCGGATTTCAGCGGTTTTGCGGGACATGTAGCCTTCCGTACGTCTGGACTCGTGGGGCACGCCATGATACCCGCCCCCCCCGTGACCGCAATGAAATGCACTGAGGCGGTCGGTGTTCCCGGTCTCTGCCAGACCATTCCGGGCCCCGATCGCCGGCGCAGAACGTTGCCCCGTCTCCCGGCGACGCCGGGTGGATTGCGCCTTCAAGGGCTCCACCCCGTGCGCCACCACAGGGGGAGGCGGGCATGACGTCGAAGGGCCTCCTTCTTCTGTCGATCGCTCTGGTGGGGGCTGCCGCCCTCGGTGGCGCGATCGCGATCGATTCTGCGCGCCCGACATCGCCGCCCGTTGTTGCCGTGGATCTCGCCGGGATCACGGTCGAACCCGCACGCGTGCTCGACCCGGCCGACACCGCCCGGCCGCAACCGGCCGTGGTCACGGCGCGGCGCCTGGCCGCGGTGCCGCCGGCTCCCGCTCCGACTCCCTCGGCCGGCCCGCTGCAGATCTTCTTCGGCTCCGCCTTCGCCGCAGTGCCGCGCCTGGCCGAGCAGCCCGAGCCTCCGCTCGACCCCTGGGCCGGCGCCCTGCAGGAGGTGACGCGCCCGGCGCCCGAGCCGCAGGAGGCCGCGCCGGTCCTGGTGCCGGTCAGCCTGCCGGGTCCCGACGGCGAGGCCGCCCCGCGCCTCGACCTGCCGGCTCGCCTGGCCGACCCGCTGCCGCCGCCCGCCGGGCTGCCGGTGGCCGTGCCGCCGGTGCAGGCCACGACCGAACCGCCCCTGGCCCCGGCCGAGGGACGGGCGGAGACGGCGCCGGTCGCGCCCGTCGCCGCACCGCCCGCGCAGTCAGGCACTGCGACGCTGATCGATGTGGCGCCGAACGACACCAAGCCCGTTGTCGTCGCCTCGCTCGGGCCGACGGCAGGCCTGCTGGCCGATACCGCACCCGCGTCATCATCCTCGATCGCACCCGTGGCCGCGGTGCTGCCGGCGACCGCCGACCCCATGCCCGCGCAGCCGGCCCTGGCCACCCCGTCCGGGGCGGGCGCGGTGGTCGCGGCCGACACCATGCCCGCCATCGTCCAGCCCTCCGCGCCGGGCGCCGCGCCGGTCTGGGCCCGACCGGGCTCGTCCCTGCTGCGGGTCGACCGGCCGGCGCCGGAGGTGACGGAGCGGCTGGACGTTGCCCTGGCCCGCGCCGTGTCGCTGGTCGAGCCCGCCGGAGCCGCCTGGCTGCGCAGCGCCGAGGCCGACGGCGCCGGCCGCCGCCTGACCGGCTGCGGCCCGGGCGACCTGGCCTGTACCGTCTTCGTCTCCGCCGGCGGCATCGCGGTCGACCAGCCTTCGCCGCTGCTGCGGCGGATCGGCGCGGCGCCGATGAGCATCGGCGGCGTGCCCCTGCCGGCCGACCCGACCAAGGCGGAGCGCGCGCTGCGCTGCCTCGCCTTCACCGCCTATACCGAGGCCGGCAACCAGGGCACCCGCGGCATGGCGGCGGTGGTCTGGGTGATCATGAACCGCATCGCCGTCGACAATGATTTCGGCGACACCCCCTGCGAGGTGCTGGCCGACCCCGGCCAGTTCGAGCCGCTGCAGCGCCCGCGCTTCCGCGCCTTCGCCAAGGCGGTGCGGGGCGGCGCGATGCCGCAATTCCCGGCGCCGCTGAACGCGCAGGACGAGATCCTGCAGCGCACTGCGCGGCTGGTGGTCTGGCAGATGCTGGACGGCTATTTCGCCGACGACCCGACCGACGGCGCCCAGTACTTCCTGGCTCCGGCGGCGATGCGGGCGCTGGGCCGCGGCATGCCGGCCTGGACCAACCGCTTCCGCCGCAGCGCCTCGATCGGCGATCACGTCTTCTATCGGCCGAAGACCGGCGGCTAGCCGCCGGGCGGCGCGGGGTGGCCGCTTCGACGCCCCGGACCACCCTATCTGCGGGCACAAGCGCGCCGGCCTGCCCTGAAATCGTCACGAATCTTTCCTGGCCCCGGCCCTTTGCCCGACCTAGAACGGACGTGATGGCCGCCACCGATTCCGCCTCTCCGCCGCCTTCGCTGGGCTCGATCCTCCTGGCCGTGGCGCCGCTGCTGTTCAGCGCCGCGATCATGATCATGGGCAACGGCCTGTTCGGCACGCTGGTCGCGGTGCGGATGGACCTCGACGGCTTCGGCGTCGGCACCATCGGCCTGGTGCTGGCCTTCTATTCCGGCGGCTTCGCCCTGGGCACGCTGATCTGCCCGCGGATCGTGTTGCTGGTCGGCCATATCCGCACCTTCGCCGCCTTCGCCGCGATCGCCTCCGCCGCCGCGCTGTTCCATGCGCTATGGGTCGACCCGATCGTCTGGGCGGCGCTGCGCTTCATCACCGGCATCAGCATGGCGGTGCTGTTCACGATCATCGAAAGCTGGCTGAACGCCCGCGCCTCGAATGCCGTGCGCGGCCGGGTGATGTCCTCCTACATGGCGGTGAACTACACCGCCTTCGGTCTGTCCCAGCCCTGGCTGACGGTGATGGATCCGGCCAGCTTCGCCCTGTTCTCGGTGGTGGCGATGCTGGTGTCGCTGTCGCTGGTGCCGCTGTCGCTGACCCCGGTCGAGACCCCGCCGGTGATCAAGGTCAAGCGCTTCGGCCTGCGCGCCCTGATCGCGATCTCGCCGCTCGGCGTCGCCGGCTGCTTCTCGGTCGGGCTGATCAGCGCCGCCTTCTCCGGCATGGGGCCGGTCTATGCCCGCACCATCGACCCATCGCCGGACTGGATCGCCAGCTTCATGATGACGGCGATCTTCGCCGGCTTCGTGCTGCAGTATCCCGTCGGCCGGCTGTCCGACCGCTTCGACCGGCGCCAGGTGTTCCTCGGCATCACCATCACGCTGGCCCTGATCAGCGCCGCGCTGGCGCTGTTCGGCGGGCAGTCGACGACGGTCCTGCTGGTGCTGCTCGCCGCCTTCGGCGGGCTGTCCTACACGATCTATCCGCTCAGCCTCAGCCATGCGAACGACTTCATGCGGCCGGAGCAGCTGGTGCCCGCCGCCGCCGGCCTGCTGCTGTGCTACGGCACCGGCGCGATCTTCGGGCCGATCATGGCGTCGCGGGTGATGCAGCTGTTGGGCCCGGCCGGCCTGTTCGCCTGGACCGGCACGGTGGCGGCGCTGCTGGCGCTGTTCACGGTCTACCGCATGACCAAGCGGATGGCGAAGCCGAACGAGGAGCAGGGCAGCTACGTCTCGGTCGCGCCGACCACCACGCCGGCGGCGGCCGAGCTCGACCCGCGCGCGCCGGACGAGCCGCCGCCGACCCTGCGCGACGCCGCCTAGAGGGACCCGCCATGCCGTTCACCCGCCGCCGCCTGCTGACCACGGTGCTTCCCGCCGCCGGGATGGCCGCGGCGGGGCTCGGCGGGTTGCTGCCGGCGCGGGCGCAGGACCCGCTGTTCTTCCGCATCGGCACCGGCACCACCGGCGGCACCTATTTCCCGATCGGCGGCATCATCGCCGGCGCGATCTCGGGGCCCCCGGGGCTGCCGCCCTGCGGCAGCGCCGGCGGCAGCTGCGGCGTCTCCGGCCTGATCGCGGTCGCCCAGGCCAGCGCCGGGTCGATCGACAACATCCGGCGCATTCAGAACGGCGAGTTCGATTCCGGCCTGTCCCAGGCCGACGTCGCCTTCGCCGCCTATACCGGCGAGGGGCCTTTCGCCGGCCAGCCGCCGGTGACCAGCCTGCGCGCCATCGCCCATCTGTTCTCCGAATTCGTCCATGTCGTGGTGCCGGCCGACAGCCCGGTGCAGTCGGTGGCCGACCTCAAGGGCAAGCGCGTCTCGGTCGGCGCCGAAGGTTCCGGCACGATCTACGACATCCGCCTGATCCTGGCCGCTTACGGCCTGAAGGATAAGGACGTGACCGAGATCTATGAGCGGCCGGAGCCCTCGGCCGATCTGCTGGCCGAAGGCGGGCTCGACGCCATGGTGATGACCGGCGGCCCGCCGCTCGGGGTGATCGCCGACCTGGCGCGGCGGCGGCCTATCCGGCTGCTGCCGGTCGACGGGCCGGAGGCCGCGGCGCTGGTCGCCAAGGTGCCGTTCTTCGCGCAGGAGCCGATCCCCGCCGGCCTGTATGACGGCGTCGCCGCGGCGGTGCCGGGCCTGTCGGTCGGGGCGATCTGGCTGGTGGCGGAGCGGATCGACGAGCCCACGGTCTACGAGATCACCCGCGCCCTGTGGCAGAAATCGACCCTGGACCTGCTGGCGGCCGGCCATCCGCGCGGCAAGGAGGTCTCGCTCGACGGCGCAGCGCGCGGCCTCGGCGTGCCGCTGCATCCCGGCGCCGCCCGCTACTACGCCGAGCATGCGATGCTCAGCCTGCCGGCCCGGGCGACGCCCTGAGGCGCGGTCTCTGAGGCGAGGCCGGGCGGACCGGATGTCGCCGCGCATTCATCCAGTTGAAATGTCCCCACGGACCCCGTAGAACTGGTCGCACATCAGGAGTTGGGCACTGCCCGACGCCAACCTGCTTCCCGAGCAAGGTGGCGCCCCCGAGAGGGGGGATGTGGTCGAACCGACAACCAAACGGGTCCATCCACAGATTCGGTCCTGCCCACGACGCGTGGAAACCGACCGAACTATGCCGATCAAGATTCCGAACGATCTGCCCGCCCGTTCCGTCCTGGAAGCGGAAGGGGTCATGGTGATGCTCGAGGCGCAGGCGGTGCGGCAGGACATCCGGCCGATGCGGATCGGCCTGCTGAACCTGATGCCGAACAAGGTCAAGACCGAGACCCAGTTCGCCCGGCTGCTCGGCGCGTCGCCGCTGCAGGTCGAGCTGACGCTGGTCAAGATGACCAACCACGTGCCGCGCAACACGCCCAGCGACCACATCCTGTCCTTCTACCGCGACTGGCAGGACGTCCGGGCGGAGAAGTTCGACGGCTTCATCGTCACCGGCGCGCCGGTGGAGCAGATGCCCTTCGAGCAGGTCACCTACTGGGACGAGCTGCGCCGCGTGTTCGACTGGACCCAGACCAACGTCCATGGCTGTTTCAACATCTGCTGGGGCGCCCAGGCCGCCGTGCATCATTTCCACGGCGTGCCCAAGCACGGGCTGCCGCAGAAGAAGTTCGGCGTGTACCGCCACCGCATCGTCGAGCCGGCCTCGCCCTATCTGCGCGGCTTCTCCGACGACTTCACCATCCCGGTGTCGCGCTGGACCGAGAACCGGCGCGAGGACATCCCAGCCGCCAGCGGCCTGAAGGTGCTGATGGAATCGGACGATGCCGGCCTGTGCCTGCTGGAGGATTCCGGCCGCCGGTCGCTGCACATGTTCAACCATGTCGAATACGACACCGACACGCTGGGCGAGGAGTATTTCCGCGACGTCGCCGCCGGCAAGGCGATCGCCCTGCCGCATGACTACTTCCCCGGCAACGACCCCGAGCGCCGCCCGCAGAATCGCTGGCGCAGCCACGCCCATCTGCTGTTCGGCAACTGGATCAACCAGCTGTACCAGACCACGCCCTACGACATCGCCGACATCGGGCGGTAAGGGGCCGTCGAAGAACGACAGGTCGTTGAGCGTCTTCGCGTAGCCTCTCCCGCAAGCGGGAGAGGCTACGCGAAGACGCTCCTTCAGCGTGATCTGACCCAAAATTGCCTGATGCTAGAACGTCAGCACCCAGGGCTCGGCCATGCCGGCCTCGACCCAGCGCCGCATCGCCGGCAGGGCCAGCACCGCGTCGGCATAGGCCCGGCAGACCGGGTCGAGCGGCACGCGGTAGCGATCGAAGCGGATGACGACCGGCGCGTACATGCAGTCGGCCGCGCCGAGGGCGCCGAACAGGAACGGGCCTTCGACACCGGCGGCGGCGCGGCACTCGCGCCAGATCGCGGTGACGCGGTCGATGTCGGCCTGGGCGGCCGTGATGTCGGCCCGGCCGGGATCGGTCGGCGCCAGGTCCATCGGCAGCGCGTTGCGCAAGCCTGTGAAGCCGCCATGCATCTCGGCCGAGATCGATCGCGCCACCGCCCGCCGCGCCGGGTCGCGCGGCCACAGGCCGAGCTCCGGGAACCGTTCGGCCAGATATTCGAGAATCGCCAGGCTGTCCCAGACCGTGGTTTCGCCGTCGACCAGGGTCGGCACCTTGCCGCTGGGCGAATGGCGCAGGATCGCCTCCTTGGAGCCTTCGCGGTACAGCGGGATCAGGATCTCCTCGAAGACGATGCCGTGATGCGCCAGGGCCAGCCAGGGCCGCAGCGACCAGGAGGAGTAGCGTTTGTTACCGATGACAAGGCGCATGGCGGTCCGGTCCGGCTGAGGGGTTGGCAAGGGAAACGGGCTGGAGCATGGTGTGCCGCCGGCCTGGGCCGAGGCCAATGGCTTCGCCGCGGAATCGGGCCGCACCCTGGCGCTGCCGGGTGAGGGCGGCCAGGTCGACGCCATCCTGGTCGGCATCGACTCCGCGGCCGATTCATGGGCCTTCGCCGGGCTGCCGGTCGGGCTGCCCGCGGGCACCTATCGGCTGGATGATTCGGCCGAGCCGGCGACCGCCACCGCCGCCGCCTATGGCTGGGCACTCGGGGGCTACCACTACGGCCGCTACAAGGGGCCGGACCGGGTGTCGGCCAAGCTGGTCTGGCCCAAAGCGGCCGACCGCGCCGCGGTCGAGCGCGCGGCCAGCGCCACCACGCTGGTGCGCGACCTGGTCAACACCCCGGCCAACGACCTCGGCCCGGCCGAGCTGGCCGCGGCGGCCGAGGCGCTGGCGAAGGAGTTCGGCGCCCGCTTCAGCGTCATCACCGGCGACGAGCTGCTGACCCGCAACTACCCGATGATCCACGCCGTCGGCCGCGCCGCCAGCCGGGCGCCACGGCTGATCGACATCACATGGGGCGACCCGTCGGCGCCGAAGGTGACGCTGGTCGGCAAGGGCGTCGTCTTCGATTCGGGCGGGCTCGACCTCAAGGACGCCGGCAACATGCTGCTGATGAAGAAGGACATGGGCGGCGCCGCCCATGCCCTCGGCGTCGCCCGCATGGTGATGATGGCGCGGCTGCCGGTGCGGCTGCGCGTGCTGGTGCCGGCGGTCGA
>JAEKLZ010000016.1 GCA_019508225.1 Inquilinus limosus
CCTGATCGTGATCCTGATGATCAAGCCCTACGGCCTGTTCGGCACCAAAGACATCGAGAGGGTGTGAGGGATGGCGAACGCCTATGCCCGCCCCTGCGGCGACTTCCGCACCGGTTACGCCGCCGACACCACGATCTTCGCCGACGCTTTCAGCCGGCGCAGCGTCATCGTCATCCTCGTCCTGCTGGCATTCTCGCCGGTCGCGGTGCAGCTCGGCTGGCTGTCCAAGGGCTGGATCGACAGCTTCATCGAGATCGGCTACCTCGCCGTCGCCGCGCTGGGCCTCAACATCCTGGTCGGCTTCACCGGCCAGATCTCGATCGGCCATGCCGTGTTCTTCGGCTTCGGCTCCTTCGCCTCGGCTCGACTTAACCGCACCACCGGCATCCCGGTGTTCTTCTGCATCCCGATCGCCGGGGTGATGACCGCCGCGGTCGGCCTGGTCTTCGGCATCCCGGCGGCGCGGATCAAGGGCCTGTACCTGGCCATCGCCACCCTCGCCGCCCAGGTCATCCTCGAGGATTTCTTCGCCCGCGCCGGCTGGTTCACCGGCGGCGTCGCCGGCGCCCATGCCGCCCCGGTGACGCTGTTCGGCTGGGAGGTCGACCGCATCAACTACTTCTACATCGTGCTGTTCTGGGGAACGCTGCTGTACCTGGCCGCCACCAACCTGATGCGATCGCGTGACGGCCGCGCCTTCGTCGCCGTGCGCGACCACTATCTGGCCGCCGAGATCATGGGCATCAACCTGACGAAGTACCGGGTGCTGTCCTTCGGCATCGCCGCCTTCTATGCCGGGGTCGGCGGCGCGCTGTACGCCCACTACCTGCAGGTGGTGTCGGTCGAGGAGTTCACGATCCTGAAGTCGATCGAGTTCCTGGGCATGATCATCATCGGCGGCCTCGGCTCGATCATGGGCACCATCCTCGGCACCGTCTTCATGGTGTCGCTGCCCGACGTGATGGACTGGCTGGTGCGGCTGATCCGCGGCACCTGGCTGTACAAGACACTCGACCTGCGGGTCGGCATCAACTTCCTGAAGGAGATGGCGGTCGGCATCGCCATCATCCTGTTCCTGATCTTCGAGCCGGACGGCCTGGCCCATCGCTGGCGCCAGATCAAGGCCTGGTGGAAGCTGTATCCCTTCTCGTACTGAACCCGGCCGCGACAGAACGGCCGCCATGGAGGAGACACCGATGCGATCCCTGCTCACCGCCACCGCGCTGATCGCGCTCTGCGCTGCCCCGGCTTTCGCCGACGACATCCCGGTCGGCCATATCGCCGACCTGACCGGCCCGACCGCCTCGATCGGCGTGCCCTATGCCGACGGCGTCGCCGACACTTTGAACTGGGTGAACGAGAATGGCGGAGTCGACGGCGACGACATCGCCTTCGAGACCTATGACTACGCCTACAAGGCGCCGCAGGCGGTTTCCGAGTACCAGCGGCTGGTGGCGAACGAGCATGTCGTCGCCATCGCCGGCTGGGGCACGGCAGACACCGAGGCGCTGATCGAGTTCATCGGCAAGGACCAGATCCCCTATTTTTCCGGCTCCTATTCCGGGGCGCTGACCGACCCGACCGGCAAGGCGCCGAAGGCGACCAAGGCGACGCCGTTCAACTTCTTCTACGGCCCCTCCTACTCCGACGCCTGCCGGGCGCTGGCGCAATGGGCGGCCGAGGACTGGAAGAAGAAGGGCGGCCAGGGCAAGGCGAAATGGGTCCATATGGGCGACAACCACCCGTACCCGAACTCGCCCAAGGTCGCCTGCAACGAATACGCGCAGGAGCTGGGCTTCGAGGTGCTGGACCCGATCCAGTACACGATGGCGCCGGGCGACTTCACGCCGCAATGCCTGACGCTGAAGGAGAAGGGCGCCAACTACGCCTATATCGCCAACATCGCCGGCTCGACCCCGTCGCTGCTGAACGCCTGCGCCACCGCCGGCACCAAGGTGCAGTTCGTGGCCAATGTCTGGGGCTATGACGAGAACATCATGAAGGCAGCCGGCCAGAATGCCGACGGCGTGGTGGTCGCGGTCCGCACCGGCGCGATCTGGACCGACAAGAACGCCGGCATGGACCGGGTGCGCGAGATCTCGAAGGTCAGCGATTCCAGCGGCGAGGCCTATCGCCCGCTGAGCTACCTCGCCGGCATCTGCGCCACCTCCTACATGGTCGAGGCGGTCAAGGCGGCGAAGGCCAAGGGCCCGGTCACCGGCGTCGCCATCCGCGACGCGATGTACGAGAAGAAGGACTGGGTGCCGGCCGGGCTGGAAGGCGTGTGCCTGCCCTCGACCTGGACCGCGACCGACCATCGCGGGCTGATGACCGTGCCGATCTACCAGGGCCATGTGAAGGGCACGACCCAGGGCAAGGAGGTCACGGCGCTGATGGCCGACGGCACCATGTCGCTGGAGAAGGTGGCCGAGATCACCCTGCCCC
This sequence comes from Inquilinus limosus, assembly GCA_019508225.1. Lineage (GTDB taxonomy): Bacteria > Pseudomonadota > Alphaproteobacteria > DSM-16000 > Inquilinaceae > Inquilinus > Inquilinus limosus_D. The sequence continues at coordinate 2,446 of JAEKLZ010000016.1, forward strand.
GGCGCCCGGAATGGCTGGGGTACTGAGCCCGGAATGACCGCCGCCCCGCCGCTGCTCTCGGTCGAAAACATCGAGGTCGTCTACAACGATGTCATCCTGGTGCTGCGCGGCCTCAGCCTCGCGGTGCCGCAGGGGTCGATCGTGGCGCTGCTCGGCGCCAACGGGGCCGGCAAGTCGACGACGCTGAAGGCGATCTCCGGCCTCCTGCGCACCGAGGACGGGGCGGTCACCCGCGGGTCGATCAAATATGAGGGCCAGCCGATCCATGACCTCGACCCCGGCGCCGTGGTGCGCCGGGGCATCTTCCAGGTGATGGAGGGGCGCCGCATCGTCGCCGACATGACCTGCGTCGAGAATCTCCGGCTCGGCGCCCACACCAGGCGCGACCGCGGCGTGGCCGACGACATCGACCGGGTCTACGGCTATTTCCCGCGGCTGCGTGAGCGCAACGGCCTGGCCGGCTACCTGTCCGGCGGCGAGCAGCAGATGCTGGCGATCGGCCGGGCGCTGATGGCGCGGCCGAAGCTGATCCTGATGGACGAGCCGTCGATGGGCCTGTCGCCGCTGATGGTGAAGGAGGTGTTCGGCATCATCCGCCGCCTCAACACCGATCTCGGCATCTCGATCCTGCTGGTCGAGCAGAACGCCCGCATGGCGCTGTCCTGCGCCGACACCGGCTACATCATGGAGAACGGCAAGGTGGTGCTGGACGGCACCGCCGAGGCGCTGGCGGCCAATGAGGACGTCAAGGAGTTCTACCTCGGCGGCGGCGGCGAGCAGCGCAAGAGCTTCAAGAATCTGAAGAGCTTCAAGCGCCGCAAGCGCTGGCTGTAGGACGCTTCGCCGCCCCGGCATTGTCTGCCCCGGCTGGCGGCGTCATGCTTGCGGCCGACGCTTCGACACGACACATGGTGGTCCTCCCGATGGCCGAGCATTACGACGATCTCGAAACCCGCCCGCCCGAGGTCCGCGAGGCGGCGCTGCTGGCCGAGCTGCCGGCCCAGATCGCCCATGCCAAGGCCGCCGCCCCCGGCTACGCCAAGCGCCTGGCCGAATTCGACCCGGCGGCGGTGACCAGCCGGGCTGAGCTGGCGGAGCTGCCGCTGACCCGGAAGTCCGAGCTGCCGACGATCCAGGGGGTCGATCTGCCCTTCGGCGGGCTGACCACGATCCGGCCCGGTCAGTTCCGCCGGATGAGGCGCTGGGCTGCGCCGTGATCCCGGCCGGCATCGGCAACACCGAGCTGCAGGCCCGGGCCATAGCCGATCTGAAGCCGCGCGGCTATGTCGGCACCCCCGATTTCCTCAAGCTGATCCTGGAGAAGGCCGATCAGCTCGGCCACGACAGCAGCTCGGTGAAACTGGCCCATGTTTCCGGCGGGCCGCTGCTGCCGCCGCTGCGCGAGTTCTACGCGGCCCGCAGCATCGATCTGTTCCAGAGCTACGGCACCGCCGATCTCGGCCTGATCGCCTATGAGACGGAGGCGCATGAGGGGCTGGTGCTGGCCGAGGGCATCCTGGTCGAGATCGTCCGCCCCGGCACCGGCGACCTGGTGCCGGAGGGCGAGGTCGGCGAGGTGGTGGTCACCAGCTTCGACCGCTGCCTGCCCTGGATCCGCTTCGCCACCGGCGACCTGTCCGCCATCCTGCCCGGACGCAGCCCCTGCGGCCGCACCGCGCCCCGACTGCGCGGCTGGCTCGGCCGGGCCGACCAGAGCACCAAGGTGCGCGGCTTGTTCGTCCATCCCGGCCAGGTCGCCGAGGTGCTGAAGCGCCATGGTCTGGAGCGCGGCCGGCTGGTGGTCGGCAGCCAGCAGGGCATCGACGATGCCACGCTGCAGATCGAGACCGCCGATGCCGCGATCGCCGCCGCCGTGGCCGAGACCATGGCCGACATCACCAAGCTGCGGGCCGCGGTGTCGGCGGTGCCGCCGGGCAGCCTGCCGAACGATGGCAAGGTGATCGAGGACACCCGCAAGCTGACATGAGCGATAGCGCTGGCCGCGCTCATCCGCGGCCGCGCACCGTCTGCGAGGGGGATTCGCCGTAGAGGGCGGCGTAATAGGCCGAGAACCGGCCGAGATGCCAGAATCCCCATTTCATGGCGATGTCGGAGACCGTGCGGTCCGAGCCCCCAGACCCCAACAGGTCGCGCCGGGCGCCGTCCAGACGCTTCAGCCGCAGCCACAGGCCTGGGCCGATGCCCACCGTCTCCTTGAAGGCGGCGCGCAGGATCTCGCTCGGGACGCCGAGCCGGCGCGCGAGCTGGGTCACGCCGATCGGCTCGTCCGGCTGCTCCTCCACCACCTCCCGCGCCCGCCGGTAGAGCCTGTGGTCGCCGGAGCGCAGCGGCCGTGTCCCCTGCGTCCGGTGCAGGATCTGCGCATAGAGGAAGCCGAGCTTGTCGGCGATCAGCTCCGGCAGCAGCCGGGCCAGGTCGTCTCCCGGAACGGCCATCGCGCCCGAGAACAGCACCATCAGCCCGATGAACCACTGCGCCGCCGTCTCCATCTCCGGGAAGGTCGGCGTCGCCACCACCGGCTCGCGCAGGGCCGGTGCCCCGCCCAACCTTTCCGGCTCGATCGACATCAGCAGCATGTCGCTGTCCGGGGCCAGGCCGACATGGATTTCCTCACCGCCCCGCAGCACCAGAAGCTCCTCGTTGCCGATCGGCAGCGCATTGGTCCGATAAGCGGTCCGGTCCTCCAACGCGCGCACGAACACGACCTGTCCGCCCGGGGCGGCGGTCGCCTCCTCCACCGCGACGCTGACCCGTTCGCGCCACAGGCAGATGCCGTCCAGCCGCAGCATCTCGACCGCGCCGCGATAGGGACCGGGGTTCAGTTGGGCATAGCGCTGGTGCCAACCCAGCAGGGCGCCTTCCTGCTGGCAGGCGTCGGTAAAGTCGCGACGGGTGTAGACGATTTCGGGCATCGCACCGCTCGTCCAGCCAATCGGCATGATCCGATCACGAGCCCAGATTCTGGTCAATGACGGTGACGGCCCAATTCTTGGGCAATCTCACCCGGGAAACTGGATAGCGGCAGCGGAATGTCCGTCGCTATCGTTGCCGCGACCGACAGAGGGGGAGATCACGACGTGGCAACTGCGAGCCGACTCGTCCTGGGGGCCGCCGTCCTGGCTCTCACCCCCGCCGCCTTCGCGGCGGAGTTCACCCCGGAGGTCGTGACCGTCAAGGCGGCGATCGATCCGGGGCCGAACGTCTTCGTCTACCAGCAGGAATGGAAGGGCGCCGGCAGCATCGCCGTGTTCGGCCAGAGCGACCTCGCCTTCAAGGGGCTGATGCCCTCCGGCGCGATGGGCCAGATGCTGGTCGCGCCGGACGGCAAGACGGCCTATGGCCAGTCCAGCTACCTGAAGCGGATCACGCACGGGCCGAACGAGCAGGTCCTCGAGATCTACGACGTGCCGAAGCTGACCGTGAGCAAGGAGATCGTGCTGCCGAACAAGGCGGCGATGGCGCTGGGCTATGCCCCGCTGCTGCAGCGCACGGCGACCGGCCGGTTCCTGCTGGTGCAGAACGCCACCCCGGCCACCTCGGTCACCGTCGTCGACCTGACCGCCGGCAGCGTCACCGAGGAGGTCCCGACGCCGGGCTGCTACGGCATCTATCCGTCCGCCCAGGGCGACCGCTTCGCCACCGCCTGCGGCGACGGCACCTTCCAGGACATCGCCATCGGCCCCGACGGCAAGGCCGGAGAGAAGGCGAAGAGCGCGGCGATCTTCGACGCCGATGCCGACCCGGTCTTCATCGCCCCCGCCGCCTATGATGGCGGCCGGGTGTTCGTGACCTATGGCGGCAAGGCGCTGCTGCTGAAGGATGATGGCGGCCCGATGAAGACCGCCGAGACCTTCGACCTGACCGCCGGGATCCAGGGCGGCTGGGCACCCGGCGGCTACGGCATCGCCGCCGTCAATGCCGCCAAGGGCATCCTGTTCGTCACCATGCATCCGGACGCCAAGGACGGCAGCCACAAGAAGCCGGCCCAGGAGATCTGGGCCTATGACCTGAAGGCCAGGACGCTGCTGTCGCGCTCGCCGGTCGAGCATGTCGTCTCGATCGCTGTCAGCGGCGGCGACACGCCGGTGCTGTTCGGCACCACCGAGACCGGGTCGCTGCTGCGCTTCACCACCGACCCGGCCGCCGGCTATGCCCTGAAGGCGGCCGGAGAGGCCGGCATCACCGGCTTCCCGATGGCGCTGGCGGTGGCCGAGTGATGGACGCGACGCTCCTCGCCCCGGCGACGGCGATCGCCTTCGTCGCCCTGCTGTTCGCCCGGGCCGCGATCCACAAGGTCTTCGACTTCACCGCCTTCACCGGCTTCGTCGCCGATTACCGGCTGGTGCCGGAGACGATGGCTCGTCCGCTTGCAGCGTTGGTCGCGGCCGCCGAGATAGCCGTCGTCCTGGCGCTGATCGTGCCCGGCGGCCAGGCCGCGGGCGCCCTGCTCGCCGCCGGCCTGCTGCTGGCCTATGCCGGCGGCATGGCGGTGAACCTCCGGCGCGGCCGCGACCGGATCGAATGCGGCTGCGGCGGCGCGCCCCAGCCGCTCGGCTGGCCGCTGGTCGGGCGCAACCTGGTCCTGGCGGCGATCGCCGGGGCCGCGGCGACCTTGCCGCTCTCGGTCCCCGGCCTGGCCGGAACGCTGGTCGTCACCCTCGGCGGGCTGACCTGTTTCGCCGCCTATCTGCTGGCCGAGCAGATCCTCGCCAATGCGGCCGTCATCGGCATCCAGCGCTGATGGTCAAGGAAAGGGCCACCCCATGACTCTGATGATCTTCGCACTGGCCTTGCTCTGGGTCGTCGTGCTCGGCCTGATCGTCGCCCTGTTCGCCCTGTCGCGGCAGATCGGCATGCTGCACGAGCGCATCAGCCCGCTCGGCGCCCTGGTCAATGATTCCGGACCGAAGATCGGCGATGTCTCGCCGCGCTTCACCCTGGCCAGCCTGAATGGCGGCGAGGTCGCGATCGGGCCGCGGCCCGGCCGTTCCACCCTGGTCTTCTTCCTGTCCCCGACCTGTCCGATCTGCAAGAAGCTGCTGCCGGTGCTGCGCTCGGTGCGCGAGGCGGAGCGGCCGTGGCTGGACGTGGTCCTCGCCAGCGACGGCGAGGAGGACAAGCAGCGCCGTTTCATCCAGACCGCCGGTCTGACCGCCTTCCCCTATGTCAACTCGACCGAGCTCGGCCTCGCCTACCGGGTCTCGCGCCTGCCCTTCGCCGTGCTGCTCGGCGAGGACGGCGCCGTCCTCTCCAAGGGGCTGGTCAACAGCCGCGAGCAGCTCGAGAGCCTGTTCAACGCCAAGGAGATGGGCGTCGCCTCGATCCAGGATTTCCTGGACGACACCGCCCTGGCCCGCGGCTGACGCCGGAAAGGAGCACCGGTCGGCGGCATGCTGCTGCCGGTCCTGCCCTTCGACCGCACCTTCGGCCAGGCCCATGCCGCCGTCGGGGCGATCGACGACCCGACCTCCTGCGAGTACTGGCGCTACTGCGCGCTGGACGGCAATCTGTGCAGCAGCTGCGGCGGCTCGGTGAACCAGTGCCCGCCGGGCTCCGAGATCTCGAAGGTCACCTGGGTCGGCACCTGCCGCAACCCGACCGACGGCAAGGACTATCTGGTGTCCTACAACGATTGCTGCGGCAGGGCGATCTGCGACAACGCCCCGTTCTGCAACACCAATGAGCGCGAGCGCCCCGGCTATCGCATGGGCCTGCACAACGACATCAACTGGTGCATGGCCAACACCTCGCAGGGCTATCACTGCACCGTGGCGGCGCTGGTGGGCATCGCCGAATGAAGATCGTTCCGGCGACGATCCTGCTGGCGGCGATTGCAGCGCCGGCACAGGCGCAGGACGGCAAGGCCCTCTTCGACTCCGTCTGCGCCGCCTGCCACCAGGCCGGCGGGGTCGGCAATCCGGGCATTGCCCCGCCGCTGAACGACGCCGCCCTGTGGCAGCGCCTGGGCGACCGGGCTCCCGGCTATGTCGCCGGGGTGATGACCTCCGGCCTGTCCGGCATGATCCAGTCCGGCGGCCAGGTCTATGCCGGCCTGGTCATGCCGCCGCAGCCGATGAGCGACGAGGAGCTGGCGGCGATCGGCACCTACCTGCTCGGCACGCTCAACCAGACCGGCCAGGCGATCGACCCTGCCCTGATCGCCAAGACCCGTGAGGCTCCGCC